>NZ_JBFADU010000034.1:0-62183 GCF_040641575.1 Streptomyces sp. NPDC020807 | reverse complement strand
CTGGGGGGCCGCCCGCCCCCCCCGGGCCGTCCGGGGAGCTGACACCCCCGGGTACGCCGAGGGGGCCGGTCGCGCTCCCCCGCGCGACCGGCCCCGCCCGCCTCCCCGTTTCCCCCGGGTGTTCCCCCGTCTCCTCCCGTGGCGGTCAGCCCTCCTTCGAGAACATCCCGCGCCGGGGCACGGAGTTCAGGAGCAGCTGCGTGTACGGGTGCTCGGGGGCCTCAAGGACCCGCGAGACCGAGCCGTACTCCACGACCTGACCCGACTTGAGGACCATCACCTCGTCCGCGATGTGCCGGACGACGGCCAGGTCGTGCGTGACGAACAGGTAGCCGATGCCCGAGTCGCGCCGGATGGCGGCGAGGAGTTCGAGGATCTGCGCCTGGATGGACACGTCGAGCGCGGCCACGGCCTCGTCCAGGACGAGGACCCGGGGCTGCACGGCGAGCGCGCGGGCGATGGCGACGCGCTGCCGCTGGCCGCCGGAGAGCCCCTTCGGGAGCGCGGCGGCCTCGCGGGCACCGAGCCCCACCTGGTCGAGGAGCTCGGCGAGCCGTGCCGCGCGCGCCGTCCTGTCGAGGTCCGTGTGGAGGCGGAGCACCTCGTCGATGCAGCCGGACACGCTGATCCGGGGGTCGAGCGAGAGGTACGGGTCCTGGAAGACCATCTGGATGTCCCGGGCCCGCGCGAGCCGCTCCTCGCGGCCCCTGGGGCGCGCGGACCGGTCGCGGCCGTCCAGGCGGACGGTGCCGCCGTCCGGCCGCTCCAGGCCTACGAGCATCCGGACCGTGGTGGTCTTGCCACTGCCGGACTCGCCCACGATGGCGAGGGAGGAGCCGGGCGCGAGGGTGAAGGACACCCCGTCGACGGCCGTGTGGTCGCCGTACTGCTTGCGCAGGCCCTCGACGACCAGGCCCTCTTCGATCGTCCGGTCCTCGCCGGCAGGGGCGGGCTTCGCTGAGGCGGTCACAGCGTGATCCCTTCGTCGGCGCGGTGGCAGGCGGCGAATCCGTCGCCGAACGGGGCGAGGACCGGCTTCTCCTCGTGGCAGCGGGCCACGACGTGCGCGCAGCGGGCGGCGAAGGCGCAGCCCTTCGGCGACTCGGCGAGCGAGACCGGCCGGCCCGGGATGGGCCGGGGCGGCGGGGAGCCGGGCCCGATGTTCGGCGTGCAGGCGAGCAGGCCCGCCGTGTACGGGTGGCGCGGGCGCTCGAAGAGCTCGTCCGTGCCGTGGGTCTCGACGATCCGGCCCGCGTACATCACGTACACGCGGTCGCAGACGGCGGCGGCCAGCTCCAGGTCGTGGGTGACGAAGAGCATGCCCGTGCCGCGCTCGGCCCGCAGGCGGGTGAGGATCTGGACGATCTCCGCCTGGGTGGTGACGTCCAGGGCGGTGGTCGGCTCGTCGGCGACGAGCAGCGCGGGCTCGGAGGCGAGGGCCGCCGCGATCACCACGCGCTGGAGCATGCCGCCGGAGAACTCGTGCGGACGGCGCCGCAGCGCGCCCTTCGGGTCGCGGATGCCGACCGCTTCGAGGAGCTCCAGGGCGCGGGCGGTCGCGGTGGCGGCCGGGACACCGGCGGCGCGCAGGCCCTCGGTGAGGAAGTCGCCGACGCGGCGCAGCGGGTTCACGGAGGCCCGGGGGTCCTGGAAGACCATGGACACCTGGCTCGCCCGCAGCGCGGCCAGCTCCTTGCGGTTCATGGACAGGACGTCCTTGCCCGCGACCTTGACCCGGCCGGTGGTGCGGGCACCGCCGGGCAGGAGGCCGAGGACGCTGCGGCAGGCCACGGACTTGCCGGAGCCGGACTCGCCGACCAGGCCGACGCTCTCGCCCGGGTTGACCCGCAGGCTGACGCCGTCGAGGATCGGGCGCCCGGCGCGGTCGAGCGGAAGGCGGACGTCGAGCCCGTCGATCTCCAGGATCGGCGTCACGCCGGTCCCCGCCGTGTTCTTCGTGCCGTTCATGGCGTTGGTGTCGTTCATGGCGTTCACCGCTCACGCTTCGCGATCCGGTCGGCGAGACCCTCGCCGACGATGCCGAACGCCACCACGGCGAGCACGATGCACGCGGAGGGGGCGAGGGCGGGCAGCATCGCCCCCTGCTGGACGGCCGACTGGCCTTCGTTGATCATCGCGCCCCAGTCGGCGGTCGGCGGCTGGACGCCGAAGCCGAGGAAGGAGAGCGCGGCCAGGTCCATCAGGGCGTAGCCGAAGTTCATCGCGGACTGCGCGAAGACGGTCGGGGCGATGTTCGGCAGCAGGTGGCGCACGGAGACGTTCCACCCGGACCAGCCCTGCACCCGGTACGACTCGATGTACGGGCGGGCCTTCTCCTGGCGGGCGATGCCGCGCACGAGCCGGCCGACGTACGGGGTGTACGCGATCGACATGGCGATCACCGGAGCGGTCATGCCGGGACCGAAGACGGTCACGAGCAGGATCGCGAGGAGCAGACCCGGGATCGCGAAGATCATGTCCATGGAGCGGGACAGGATCGTGTCCGCCCAGCCGCCGCGCCAGGCCGCCACGACGCCCAGCAGGGTGCCGAGGAGCGTGGAGACGGCGACGACGAGCAGGGGGCCGAGCAGACCCGTACGGGCTCCGTAGAGCAGCCGGGACAGGATGTCGCGGCCGGACTGGTCGGTGCCGAGCAGGTGGTCCGCACTGGTGCCGACGAGGCTCGCCGTCAGGTCGACGGCCTCGGGGTCGTACGGCGCCAGGAGGGGCGCGAGGACGGCGACCAGGACGAGGAGGGCCAGCACCGCGACGGAGACGGCGAAGAGGGGTCCCTGGCCGAAGACGCGGAGCTTGCGGAACCCGGGCCTGCGGTACGGCACCGAGGTCGTGGTGGTGGAGGTCATGAGGAGCCTTCCCCGAGGAGCGACAGCCGGGGGTCGATGAGGGGCGCGAGCAGGTCGACGGCGAGGTTCACCAGGACGAACGCGGCCACGCTCAGCAGGGTGATCGCCTGGACGACCGCGAAGTCCTGGGCCGTCACCGACGTCACGAGCAGTGAGCCGATGCCGGGGACGTCGAAGGCGGTCTCGACGATCGAGGTGCTGATGAGGAGACCGGCGAGCATGGTGCCGCCGACGGTGACGACCGGGCCGAGCGAGTTCCGCAGGACGTGCCGGCGGACCACGGTCTTCCCGGCGACGCCGCGGGCGCGCGCCACCTCGACGTGCTCGCGGCCCAGCTCGTCGAGCATCGCCGAGCGGGTGACCCGGGCGAGGAGACCCGCGAAGGTCATCGCCAGGGCGAAGGCCGGCAGGGTCAGCTGGTACAGCCTGTCGCCGAACCCGGTCGCGGTGGTGCCGGGGCCGGGGAACCAGCCCAGCTGGACCGAGAAGACCGAGACCAGCAGGATCGCGGTCACGAACGACGGGGTCGCGGTGGCGACGCCGGTGCCGATGAGGATCGAGCGGTCGAGCACGCCGGGGCGGAGCGCGGCGAGGATGCCGGCGCCGACCCCGATGAGGGAGACGAGGACCGCCGCGTACGCGACGAGCATGGCCGTGCCGGGCAGGCGCGTGGCGAGGAGCTCGGTCACGGGCTGGTGGTACTGGGCGGAGTTCCCGAAGTCACCCTGGAGGACGCCGCCGAGCCACTTGCCGTACTGGACGATCATCGGATCGTCCAGGTTGTACTGGGAGCGCAGGGCCGCCACGGCCTCGGGCGTCGCGGGGCGGCCGTGGAGCAGGAAGGTCACCGGGTCGCCGGGGGCCAGGTGGACGGCGCCGAAGACCAGGAGCGAGGTCACGAACAGCACCGACACGAGCCCGAGGAGCCGGCCGACGAGGTAGCGGGTCATTACTTCGCGGCCCCGATCATCGCGGCCCACGGGTAGTAGAGCTGGGAGATGCCGGTGGGGGCGCCGGTGATGCGCTTCCCGAGGAAGACCGAGTACGGGGCCTCGTACACGGGGATGATCGGCATCTCGCGGAGCGCGATCTTCTGGAGCTCGGCCGTCTTGTCGGCGCGGGCGGCCGGGTCGGGCTCGGCGTTGGCGCGGTCGAAGGCGACGTCGTACTCGGCGTCGGACCAGTTGCCGTAGTTGCCGAAGTCGCCGGTGCGCAGGTACTGGTAGAACTCCAGCGGGTCCGGGGTGTTGTCGTACCCGTTGGTGATGACCAGGTCGAGGCCGGTGCGCGCGTTCGGGTCGACGAAGATGCTGCTGTACGCGTCGGGGGAGACGGGCTTCAGCTTGACGTCGAGGCCGATCTGCTTGCCCGCGGCCTGCACGGCGTTGGCGACGACGCTGATCTCCGGCGCGAGGGTGCTCGTCACGAGGGTGATCGTCTTGCCGGCCACGCCGGACTCCTGGACCAGCTTCTTCGCGGCGGCGATGTCGTACACGGGCTCGGGGAGCGTGTCGTACAGGGTGGCGGTCTTCTCGGGGACGAGCGACCAGGCGCCGCGCGCGGCCGGGGCCTTCGCGGGGACGCCGACACCGCCGGCGGCGGCCTTGATGATGTTCTTCCGGTCCAGGGCCATGGACAGGGCCTGGCGGACCTTGAGGTTGCCCAGCGGACCGTGGAAGTCGAGGACCGCGAGGTCGGCGGCGGCCGTGTTCGGGCCGAAGAGGAGCTTGCCCTTGCCGCTCGTGCGGAGCTGCTCGAAGGAGGACGACGGGACCATGTAGGCGCCGTCGGTCGCGCCGGACAGCAGCGCGTTCGAGCGGGCCGCCGGGTCCTCGATGAAGCTGAACTTCACCTCGTTCGACTTCGGGGCGAGCTTCGTGTCCCAGTACGCGGCGTGCTTCTTCAGCGTGATGCCGGAGCCCTGGTCCCAGGAGGCCATGGAGAAGGGGCCGGTGCAGTTCACGCCGCCCT
Source organism: Streptomyces sp. NPDC020807 (assembly GCF_040641575.1). NCBI lineage: Bacteria > Bacillati > Actinomycetota > Actinomycetes > Kitasatosporales > Streptomycetaceae > Streptomyces > Streptomyces sp. NPDC020807. The sequence goes on along the minus strand of NZ_JBFADU010000034.1, from coordinate 57,348 downwards.
TGGGCGTGCCGTAGTCCTTGCCCGCCTTCTTCAGGTAGGCGGCGCTCTCCACGGTGCCGGGGGAGACGGCCATCATCTCGTGGAAGAGGGCGTCGGCCTTGCTGAGGCGGACGGTCACCTCCAGGGGGCCGGTCTTCTCGATGACGTCGACGTTCTTGAAGGCCGATCCCCACGGCGAACCGGTCGCGGGGTCCATCTGGCGCTTCAGGGAGGCGACGACGTCGTCCGCCGTCATCGTCGTGCCGTCGTGGAACTTCACGCCGGAGCGCAGCGTGTAGACGAGGGTGCGCGGGTCCGGCTGCTTGTACGACGTCGCGAGCGCCGGCTCGATCCTCATGTCGGGGGTGACCCGGTACAGCGACTCGCAGACGTTGGCGAGCACGGTGTTCGGCGGGTAGTCGTACGCCAGGGCGTAGTCCATCGTGTACGGCTCGGCGTACAGAGACCAGGTGAAGGAGTCGAGCGACCCCTTCGCGGGGTCCGAGGTCGGGGAGACCGTGTAGCCGGCTCCTCCCTCGGAAGGCGTGGGGGGCTTCGTGGCGCCGGAACAGGCGGCGGTCGTGGCCGCGACGGCGGCGGTACAGGCGAGAAGCGCGATGGTTCTGTACATGCGCATGCAGACTCACCCCTTTACGGGTGTAGTGACGGGCGCTGGGGGATGCAGCGAGTATTAATGCGGGAACGTTCCCGCACAAGGCCCTGCGGGAACGGTTTTGCAAAGGTCACAGGGGTGGCAACATCGTCCTCATGACCGATGCCTCACGCCACCGCGGGCAGCCCTCGCCGCCCACCCCGCGCGTCCGTCTCGTCGATGTGGCCCGCGAGGCGGGACTCTCCAAGACGACCGTCTCGGCGGCCCTCAACGGCACCGGGAGGCTCTCTCCCGCCGTGCGCGAGAAGGCCCGCGAGACAGCGCGCAGAATGGGCTATCGGCCCAATGCCACCGCGCGCCAACTACGCGCGGGACGAGCCAAGTTGATCGGATACGTGCTCGGGGAGCTGGCCGGTGCGCCCTGGGCCTTCGTCGAGTCGCCCTACTTCGCCCGGCTGACCGGGGCGGTGGCGGCGACCGCCCTGCGGAACGGGTACGCGATGGTCCTGCTGCCCGCCGGATCGCTCCAGAGCGAGTGGGCCGACCTGCCGCTCGACGGCGTGATCGTCACCGACCCCGCCGCCGACGACCGGATCGTCGACGAGCTCCTCGCCGCCCGGATCCCGGTGTTCTCCGACCGCTCCGTGGAGGGGCGGCCCGGGGCCCACTGGGTGGACGTGGACACGGAAGCGGCCGTCCGCTCGGTCCTCGACCACTTCCGCGAGCAGGGGGCCCGCAGACCGGTCGTCGTCGTGCCGGACAGCACCACCCGCTTCCACGCCGACGTGGACGCGGCGCACCGGGCGTGGTGCGCCGAGAACGACGCGGAGGTACGGGTCGTACGGGCCGCGCAGACCGGCAACGGGGCGGTGGTCCACGCCGTCGAGACCGCGCTGACCGACCACGGGGACCGGCCGGACGGGGGAGACCGGCCGGACCCGGGGGCCCGGCCCGAGGCGGGAGACCGACCCGACCCGGCAGACCGGCCGGACGCCCTGCTCGTCGTCGCCGAGGCGAGTCCGCCGCTCGTCCTGGAGGCGGCCCGCCGGCTCGGCTACGACGTACCCGGAGACCTGCTCCTCGCCTGCGTGAGCGAGGACGTCACCGCCGAGCACACCGAACCGCCCGTGACCACCGTGAGCCTGCGCCCCGACGCCGTCGCCGAAGCGGGCGTCGAGCACATGCTCGCGGTCCTGGAACACGGCCGCGTGGAGCAGTCCGGGACGCTCGTCCCGACCAGGCTCGACGTGCGCGGCTCCTCCCTGCGGCGGGAGGGCCGGGAGCGGCAGGGATGACATGACCGGCCGGCCCCGCCCGGTCAGACCGCGTGGACGAGCTTGCCGCCGACGTAGGTCCGCTCGACCCTGGCCGCGGCGATCTCCTCCGGCGGGGCCGTGAGGATGTCGCGGTCGAGGACCACGAGGTCGGCCAGGTTGCCCGCGCGCAGGCTGCCCGCGTCCTCGTGCCCGTTCACGTGGGCCGTGCCGGCGGTGTAGGCGGCCAGCGCGGTCGGCAGGTCGATCCGCTGCTCGGGGTAGAAGACCGGCGCGTCGGGCGACTCCGGGTCCTGGCGGTTCACGGCCACGTGGATGCCGAGGATCGGGTCCGGGCTGGACACCGGCCAGTCGCTGCCCGCGGCGAGTGTGGCACCGGCGCGGACGAGCGAGGCGAACGGGTACTGCCAGGCCGCGCGCTCCGGGCCGAGGAACGGGATCGTGAGCTCGTCCATCTGCGGCTCGTGGGCCGCCCACAGGGGCTGGATGTTGGCGATGGCGCCGAGCTTCGCGAAGCGCGCCAGGTCGTCGGGGTGCACGACCTGGAGGTGCGCGAGGTGGTGGCGGTTGCCGCGGCGGCCGTTGGCGGCGACCGCCGCCTCGACCGCGTCCAGGGCCTCGCGGACGGCACGGTCGCCGAGCGCGTGGAAGTGGACCTGGAAGTCGAGGGCGTCGAGCTCGGTCACGTACCCGCGCAGCGCCTCGGGGTCGACGAAGCTCAGGCCCGAGTTCGTCGTCGCGCAGCCGCAGCCGTCCAGGTACGGGTTGATCATCGCCGCGGTGAAGTTCTCCGCCACGCCGTCCTGCATGATCTTGATCGAGGTCGCGCGGAAGCGGCCCGTGGTCAGCTTCTCGCGGCGCGCCACCAGCTCGGCGAGCTGCTCGGTGCCCCGCTCGCGGTCCCACCACAGCGCGCCGGTCACCCGGGCGGTGAGCGTGCCGTCGTTGGCGGCCGTCACGTACGCGTCGGAGGGGTCGGGCTGGCCGTGCAGCTCGCCGAGGAGCGCGTCCTGCCAGCCGGTGATGCCGAGGGAGTGCAGGAGGGTCTGCGCGCGGTGCAGCCCCGCCAGGCGGTCCGCGGCCGTGCTCGGCGGCGTCAGCCTGCTGACGAGCGCCGTGGCGCCCTCCTGGAGCATGCCGCTGGGGAAGCCGTCGGCCTCGCGCTCGATGCGGCCGTCGGCCGGGTCGGGGGTGGCGGCGGTGATTCCGGCGAGTTCCAGGGCGCGCGTGTTGGCCCAGGCGCCGTGGTGGTCGCGGTTGGTGAGCAGGACCGGGCGGTCCGGGACGACGGAGTCGAGGAGCTGCCGGGTCGGCAGGCCGCCCTCGAAGCTCTCCATCGACCAGCCGCCACCGGTGATCCACTCGCGGTCCGGGTTCGCCTCCGCATAGGCGCGGACGCGCGTCAGGTACTCGGCGACGTCGACGGTCTCCGTCAGGTCGCACTGGGACAGCTCGGCGCCGCCGAAGACCGCGTGGATGTGCGCGTCCTGGAAGCCGGGGAGCAGCAGCTTCCCGGTCAGGTCGACGACCTCGGTGTCCGGACCGATGAGCTCGCGCACCTCGTCATGGCCGACGGCCGCGATCCGCTCCCCGGTGACGGCGAGGGAGGTCGCCCGGGTACGGGCGGAGTCCGCGGTGAACACGGGACCCCGGGTGAAGACCAGATCGGCCTTGGCCATGGAACGCTCCAAACGTGCTGGACGACGATGAGACGGACGTCATATCGACGGGAGCAAGGGAAGCGTGAGCCCGTTTACACGTCAATGGTGTTGTCGTAAGGTTCCGGCCATGTCCGAACGCGTGGTCCCCGAAGTCAGCAGGCAGCGCCGCCGCCCCACCAAGCAGGGCGCCGTCCTCTCGGAGCAGCTGATCATCGACACGGCGCTCCGCCTCGTCGCCCAGCACGGCGCGGACGCGCTGTCCGTACGGCGGCTCGGAGCGGCGCTCGGGGCCGACCCGAGCGCGCTCTACCGCTACTTCCGCAACACCGACGCCCTGCTCCTCGCCATCGCCGACACGCTGATCGGCCGGGCCCAGGAGGGCTGGCAGGAGACCGGGGACTGGCGGACGGACCTGCGCACCATGGGGCTGCGTATCCACTCCTCGTACCAGAACCACCCCCAGGCGGCCGTTCTCGCCGCCTTCCGCACCACCGGACGCGTCCACGAGACCCGGGCCGTCGAACGCATCCTCGGCATCCTGCGCGAGGGTGGCTTCCCCGACCCCCTCGCCGTGCGGATCTACCACGCCTTCGTCGACCAGGCACTCGCCTTCGCCGCCCAGGATGCGGCGGCGAAGTCCCTGCCACCGGCCGCCAGGGAGGCGGACGAGGAGGTCTGGCAGTCGGTGTACGGCAAGCTCTCGGCCGAGACCCACCCGCACATCGCCGCGATCTTCCCGCTCCTCGCGGCCGACATGCGGGACAGCGGCTACCCCTTCGCGCTGGAGCTGATGCTCGGCGCGGTGGAGGCGCTCAGGCCCCCGCAGGACGGCTGAGGACCGCGATCCAGTCGTCGGCGGCCCCCGGGCCGGCCGGCGGCGAGAGGGCGTTCCCGTTTCCGAGGAAGCCGCTCTCAGTACCCGACGCGCATGCCCGTGACCGCGTGACGGTCCGTCACCCCGCCTGTGGCGCCTCCGAATCCGACCAGGACGTTCGGCGGCAGCGGCACCGCCACGTCGATCACCTGCCGGCCGTCGACGAGCACGAGCAGCCTGCCCGTCGACGACACGTTCACGTCGACGACGTGGCTGCCGGTACGGAGCGCGGGGACGGCCGTGGACGTCGCCGCGTACCTCAGGGTGGACGCCGAGCCGCCGGTCGCGACGCCGACGAAGTTCGACGACGGCTCACCCGGGTTGCGGTACGTGTCCAGGGTGACGGCGATCCCCGGCAGCCCGCTGAAGCCGAGCCCGCCGCCCCCGAAGCCGATCGCCTTCGGGGTCGTCCTCGACGCGTCGAGGAGCATCAGCGCCATCCCGTCGCCGCCCGTGCCGCCGGAGAGCGTCGCCGTGAACCGGGCCCGCAGCCGCGCCGACGGGACCGCCGTGCCCTGGATCGCCGTGCCCTTCACGTACGTCTGGGCGGGGTTGAGGACCAGGCTCGTCCCGGACAGGGCGGCCGTGCCGTTGTACGTCCAGCCGTTCGGCCCCGGTGGCGGCAGCGCGTACGAGCTCGCGCTGATCGTCACGTACCGGACGGCGTGGATGTCCGTGATCGACCCGGTCCCGCCGGTGAAGGCGATCAGCGCGGACGGCGGCAGCGAGGCCACGGTCGTCGTCAGCTTCCGCACCCCGTCCACCGAGAGCGTGAACGTCCTGCCGGTGATCGTGAACGCGACGGTGTGCGTGCCGGCCCGGAGGTTCGGGATGTCCGTGGTCGTGGCGGCGTAGGTCAGCGAGGAGCCCGAGCCGCCGGTGGCGATGCCGACGAAGTTCGCCGAGGGATCGCCCGGGTTCCGGTACGTGTCGGCGGTGACGGCCACCCCCGGCAGGCCGCTGTAGCCGAGGCCGCCGCCGACCCCGCCGAGCGCGGCCGGGGTCGTACGGGCGGGGTCGAGGAGCGCGAACGACAGCCCGTCGGCACCGGTGCCGCCGCCGATCACCGTGCGGAAGCTGACCTTGAGGCCGTCGGTGAGGACCGGCACGGGCCAGACGGCCGAACCGCGCTGGGAGGGGCTCGCCTGGGTGAGCTGGAGGTCCGCGCCGGAGACCCGGGAGGAGCCGTTGAGCTTCCAGCCGCCCGCGCTCGGGGCGGGCAGGGTGACCCCGGTTCCGGCGACGCCCGTCCCCGTCAGGGTCTCGTTCTGCGGACCGCGCCCGTCGTTCGCGGTCAGCTCGTACGCGGCCGTGACCGCGCCCAGCGAGGTCGGCGAGAAGGTGACGGACTGGTGGACGACGTCCTCCGGGCCGAGCACCTGGCCCTCGCTGATCGGGTTGGTGACGTGGAAGGGCGCGGCCGGCGGCTTCGCCTTGGTGATGGTGAGCGGGATGTTGCCGGTGTTGCTGATGTCGAAGGTCCTGGTGACGGACTGACCGACCTTCACCTGCCCGAACCCGGTCGACGTCGGGGTCACGGTGAGCTGGGCGCGGCCGGTCACGGCCGTCGCCCTCAGCGGCACGGACGCCGTGCCGTTCCGGCCGGTCACGGCGAGGGTCCCGGTGTGGTCACCGGCGGTGGTCGGCGCGTACGCCACCTGGACGGTCAGCGACTGGCGCGGCGGGACGACCGTCCCCGGCGCGGGCGGGCCCGTCGCCGAGAAGGGGGCGGACGGCAGGCCGACGGACGCCACCGTCTCGTCCTCCGTGCCGGTGTTGGTGAACGTGACGCCGAGCGACTTGCTCATCGTCGTGGCGACCGTGCCGAAGTCGAGCGAGGCGGGCGAGGCGATCAGCCCCGGCCGTGTCCCGTACCCCGTGACACCGACCGCGCTGTCACCCAGATCGGTGGTGAAGGTGACCGCCGAGGTGTCGGGACCGGGCACGGTCGGCGCGAACGTCACCCGCGCGCTGAACGACTCGCCCGTCCGCAGCGCCCGGGGCAGCCCCACGGCCGACACGGTGAAGGGGCTGCCGCCCGGGGTGCTCACGGCGGAGACCGTGACGTCACGGGTGGCGGTCACGGTCGCCGTGGCCGTACCGCTCGCGCCGACCGCCACGTCCCCGACGTCCACCGGCGAGCCCGTCAGGGCCGTGTTCGCCGGGCGGCCGAAGGCCATGACGTGCCCGTCCCGGGTGCCCACGTAGACCCGCCCGTTGTTCGTCGCGGGCACGGCGAACTTCGACGCGGTCCCGATCGGCGCCGACCAGCGCAGCCGCAGCTGCCCGCCCACCGGCACGGCGTCGTACGCGCGCAGCTGGCCGTTGGCCCCGTTCGCCCCGTCCGAGTACACCGCCCACACGAGCGCCGACCCCGCGTTCGTCCCCGTCGAGGTGATCACCGGCGAACCCGAGGTGTAGCCGAAGGTGCCCGTGCTGCTGCCGGTGTTCGTGAAGGCCGGCAGGCCGGAGCCGGTGAGCCCGTACGCGAAGGCCCGCAACGGCCCGCGGCTGCCGATCGTGTACACGTAGCCGCCCTGGCCGCCGTAGACCGCCGGGTGCCCCCACACCCCCTCGTACGGGCCGAACACGCCCACCACCTTGTCGGTGCCGCCGGGTCCCTGGGCGCGCCCGCCGAGGTTGTCCCGGTCGAGCAGGAACAGACGCCCGTCCTTGCCGATCTGGACCAGCAGCCGTGGATACCGGCTGGTGCCGAAGGGGGGCCCCGGCAGGGCGACCGGGCCGCCGGAGCCGAGGTCGGTGTCGTTGAGGTCGAGCTCGGCCGCGTTCGAGGGGCTGAAGAAGTCCTGCGCCGACATCGTGCCGTCGCTGTTCACCCCGAGCCGCACCACCGACTCGGCGAGCTGGCCGGGCGGCGGGGTGCCGGGGCCGGGGGCGGGGGAGACGCCGTTGCCCGTCGAGAAGAGGATCCGGCCCGGGCCGTCGGAGACGAGTCCGCCGCCGCTCATCCAGATGCCCGCCATGCCGTTCGCGGAGGAGTCCTCCGTCGCCCACAGCGTCGTCCTGCGGGTCGACGTGTTGACGCCCATCACGTACCCGACGTACGGCCCCCGGTCGCAGTGCGAGGCGAAGGCCGCGTAGACGGAACCGCCCATCAGGAGCAGGCCGGGCCGCTGCCCCGCCGTGTACGGGTTGAACGCGCGCCCCGGATCGTTCACCGGCGCGCCCGCCACCTTGACCGGCCAGCCGGAGCGCTCGGCGCCGGTCTCGGGGTCGAGGGCGTGCACGTACCAGTTGGGGTGCTGGACGTCGGGGCCGTCGTTCACCTTCGAGGTGAGGTAGACGGCGTCGGTCGCCGGGTCGTACACCGGGGTGGAGGTGACGCCGATGTTCGGCACGAGGTCGCCGCAGGTGATCGCGGAGGCGGGCCAGGGGGCGCCGAGGTTCCTCGTCCAGGTGATCGCCCCGCCGGCCGCGTCGATCCCGTACACCTTGTTGTTCTCGGTGGCCGCGACGAGCGTGCCGCCGACGACGAGGGGCTGGGCGTAGACCTGGCCGTCGACGGTCGTCGAGAACTGGAGGCCGAAGTCGGAGCTCGACACCTGGGAGGGGGCCAGACCGGGCTCGTCCTTGTCCCAGCCGGTGCGCAGGTCGTCGTGGGAGACGGTGTGCTGGTCGGACGGGAGCAGGGCGGGGCGCTGGGAGGCCGTCCGCAGGGAGGGGGGCGGGGCGGCGCCGGCCGGGGCCTGGACGCCTCCGCCGAGGACGCCCAGGAACAGACATGACGTCAGAACCCTTGCGATCGACCTGAGTCGGGCGGTCATCCGATCCCCTTCGCCACGGTGCGCGGGTGCGGAAACCGAGGGATCCGCCGGGGTCATCATGGTGAACCGGACACGGCGGGGGAACCCGTCGCGGCCCCCCGCCGTGTCGCGGACAACCACCCGATCGGCCCCTAGAGAATCACCTGCCTGCCGCCCAGGGTCACCACGAGACGGCCGTCCGTGGCGTACGACCAGCCGAGCGTCCCCGTGTAGGAGGAGCAGCGGGAGCCGTTCGTCCCCGACCAGAACTGGTTGGAGCCGTCGGCGTCACCGGCGATCTTGTCGGTCGTGGAACCGGTGCTGCGGCACGAGGTGTTGGTGCGGAAGACCGAAGTGCCCACGTCGAAGGCGAAGTTGCGCTGCCCGTTGTCGACGCTCAGGTTGTTCGAGACGGCCATCGTGCCCGGGTTGCTGTTGTACGTGAAGCCGTGCTTGCCGTTGTGGAAGGCGATGCTGCGCCGCACGACGTGGTTGACGGGGATGGACTCGCCGCCGAGCTTGTAGCCGTTGCGGTCGCCGGCGGTGTTCTGGGTGCCGTCGGAGAGGGTGCCGTTGTCGTAGGCGAGGGAGTCCTCGATGGTGACGACGCCGATGGGGCCGGTGTCGGTCTTGGTGTAGAGGTCCCAGCCGTCGTCGATGTTGTGGTGGGAGACGGCGTACCGGAAGACGTTGCCGGAGCCGACCGTGAGCTTCGCGGCGAAGCCGTCGGCGTCCTCGCCGTCGGAGTCGGCGTTGTCGTGGGACTCGGCGCTCAGGACGAGGTTGTTCGACGGCCACTGGCTCTGCGGGGTGCTGGAGGCGATCCTGCCGAGCTGGAGGCCGGAGTCGCGGTTGAAGCGGGTCACCGTGCGCTCGATGACGTTGTTGCTGCCGCCGACGTAGATGCCGTTGTCCCCGGCGCGCTCGACGACGACGCCGCTGACGTGCCAGTGGTCGGCGTTGAGGGCGAGGCCGCGGTTGGCCGGGTCCTCGGTCATGGCGGAGAAGTTCAGGACCGGGACCTCGCCGGGGTAGGCGGCGAGCCTGGTACGGGCGGAGGCCGTGCCGTTCTTCCCGGCCGGCACGGTGACGGTCGTGCTGTGCCGGTAGGTGCCGCCGCGCAGGTAGATCGTCCCGCCGGCGGTCACCCGCGAGATCGCCGAGGTCAGGGTGGTGGGCGCGGAGACCGTCCCCGCGGCGCCGTCGGTGCCGTTCGGTGCCACGTAGAGCGCGGTGCCGGAGGGTGGGGGCGTGGTGGCGGTGACCTCGGCGTCGAGGCGGTCGATGTTGGGGAGGCCGTCGGCGCCGGTGGGGTTGAGCCGCACGGTGTTGGCGCCCGCGTTCACCGGGACGGTGAAGGTCTTGGTGGCCCAGGTCGCCCAGGCGCCGGTCGCCTCGTAGGAGGAGGACGAGACCGTCGCGCCGTTCACGAGGAGGGCGGCGGGGCGGGCGGTCGTGGTGCCGTTCGCGAAACGGACGGTGAGGGCGGCCGTGCCGGCGGCCGGGGCGTTGACGGTGAACTGGACGTGGGCGTTGGCGGCGTTGGTGCCGTTGCAGAAACCGGTGCCGGTGAAACCGGCCCAGTTGGATTCGACGGCGCCGGTGCAGACGGCGGGGGAGGTCTCGGCCTCGTACGTGGTGGTGGCGGCCTGCGCGGCCGTACCGGTCAGGGGGACGAGCGTGCCGGCCAGCAGACCGGCACAGGCGATGACGGGTCCCGTGCGCATCGGTGTTCTCCAGGGGGTGGGGGGACGGGGAGTGGCGGCTCGTGCGGTGCCGGAAGCGATGCAGAAAGCGCTTTCCGGAGGATCTGGACGGGACGCTAGAGGTGTTGCTGTGGACGCGTCAATGGGTGTGTACGTATGTGCTGTTCATGTACGTGAACGAAAGGTGGGGGTGTCGGGGGCAGAGGCCGCGGACCCGCGTACCGTGTCCGGATGATCGGAACACCAGAGGCGTTCGCACGGGCGACGATCGGCCGGGAGGGCGGGCGGGGCGCGGCCTGGATCGCCGAACTTCCGTCTATTGTCGGCGAGTTGCTCGGCACCTGGAAGTGTGACCGGGACGGCGAGGTGCTGCACGGAGGGGTCGGGGTCATCGTCCCCGTGCGCCGGGAGGACGGCACGGCCGCGGTGCTCAAGGTCTCCTTCCCGCACCCCGGCAACGTCCACGAACCCGACGCCTTCGCCGCCTGGGGCGGGCGCGGTGCCGTCCTGCTCCACGAGCGGGACGACGCGCGCTTCGCGATGCTCCTGGAACGGGCCTCGGCCGGCACCCTCGCCGACCTCTCCGACGAGGACGAGATCCTCCGTGTCGCGGGCCGCCTGAGCCGCCGCCTCGCCGTCCCCGCACCCGCCGGACTGCCCCGGCTGCGGGACAGGGCGGACGAGTGGGAGGAGGCCCTGCGGGCGGACGCGGCGGAGTTCCCGGGCGCCCTGCCCCGGTCCGTCGTGGCGGAAGCCGCCGCGACCGCCCGCGACCTCGGCGCCGTCCAGCCCGACACCGTCGTCCACGGCGACCTGCACGCCCGCAACATCCTGCCCGCCACGCGCGAACCGTGGCTCGCCGTCGACCCCAAGGGCTGCGCCGGGGACCCCGCCTACGACGCCGGCACCCTGCTCAAGACCCGCGCCCTCGCCCTCCTCACGGCCCCCGACCTGACGGCCGCCGTCCTCCGCGCGGTCGACGTCTACGCCGAGGCGGCCGAACTGGACCGCGAGCGCGTGCGGCGCTGGGCCCAGTTCCATGCCGTCCAGGCCGCGTACTGGGGCCGCCGCCACGGCTTCCGGCGGGCGCGGGGCGGAACGGAGCGCGACGGGCTCGTCGCGTACGCCGACGCACTGGCGACACTCCTGACCGGCGGTCGACGAGCCGCCCCGTAGGTCGGACCCCGTTCCCTGTCTCTGGTCTGGACCTGTAGCCGGGAAAAGGTCAAGCTTCGGTCATGGACTTGGAGTTGAGGCACCTCAAGACGATCCGGGCCATCGCGGACGCGGGCAGTCTCACGCGCGCCGCCACCACCCTCGGACTCGCGCAGCCCGCGCTCAGCTCCCAGCTCAAACGCATCGAACGGGCCCTGGGCGGCGCGCTCTTCGAGCGGAGCCGGGAGGGCGTGCGGGCCACGGCGCTCGGCGACCTCGTCCTCGAACGCGCCCGCGTCGTCCTGCCCGCCGTCTGCGAACTCCAGGAGGAGGCCGTCCGGTTCGCCCGCGAGGGCGCCGACGGCTACCGCCTCGGCGGCACCCACGGCCCGCTCCTCGGCGGCCTCGTCGACCGGATCGCCCGTACGGATCCGGGCGCACCGGTGACCACGTACACCTCCTGGTCGGAGCGCGACATCGCCCGGGGGGTCGCCGCCGGCCGCCTCGACTTCGCCCTCGTCGGCGTCTGCGGCGAGAGCTCCCCGCCCGAGGCGGGGCGCCTCGCCTGGACCGAGATCGCCCGCGACCCGGTCCACGTCATGCTCGCGGCGGGCCACCCGCTGGCCTCCCGCGCCGAGCTCGACCTCGCCGAACTGGCCGTGGAGGCCTGGACCGACGTCCCCGGCGACGGCTGTTTCGGCGACTGCTTCGCCGCCGCCTGCGTCCGGGCGGGCTTCACCCCCGCCTGCGTCTACGAGACGGACACCGCCTCCTGCGTCCACCTCGTCCAGGTCGGCCGCGCCGTCGGCCTCTGCCGGGCCACCTTCCCCGCCACCCCCGGCCTCGTCACCCGCCCGCTGACGGGCGCCCCCCTGGTCTGGCGCCACCTCCTCGGCTGGCACCCCGAGGCCCGCGCCGCGACCCGCGCCCCGGCGGTCCTCACCCACGCGCGCGCGGCCCACGGGGAGGCACTGACACGGAGCGCGGGGGCCGCCGCGGCGGGCGGCGAGGCCCGACGCGTCCCGGCCACCGGCGGACCATAACGTCGTGGCAGGGGCCGGCCGACAGCTCCCCGCGCCCCCGCCCCTCTCCCTACGGTTCCGGCAGATCCCCCACTCTCCCCCACCGAGAACCGAGGAGACTCCCCATGCTCCGACGACACGCCCGCGCGGCGTGTACGGCCCTGGCCGCCGCAGGGCTCGTGCTTGCCGGGCTCCAGAGCGGCGCCGCGAGCGCGGCGCCCGACCCGGGGCCCGCCGCGCAGAGCGCGGCCCGGACCCTCGCCGTCGCCGACGTCCAGCCCGAGGTGCTCGCCGCCATGGGCCGCGACCTGGGGCTGACGGCAGCCCAGGCCCGCGCCCGGCTCGCCAACGAGGCCGAGGCCGGCGCCACCGCCGCCCGCCTCCGGCAGGGGCTCGGCGCCGCCTTCGCCGGTGCCTGGGTCGACGGCGCCGAGTCCGGCACCCTCACCGTCGCCACCACTCGCGCGGGCGACGCCGCCGCGATCCGCGCCACCGGCGCCCGGGCCCGGGTCGTCACCCGCGGCCTCGCCGCGCTGGAGCGCGCCAAGGACACCCTCGACCGGGCCGCCACCGCCGAGGCGCCCGTCCGCTACGTCGACGTCCGCTCCAACGTCCTCGTCGTCGAGGAGACCCGTGCCGGAGCCGGCGCGGCCCTCGTGCGCGCCACCGGCGTCCCGCGCGACCTCGTCCGCGTCGTCCGCGCCACCGAGGCGCCCCGCCCGCTGTACGACATCCGGGGCGGCGACGCGTACTACATGAACGGCAGCGGACGCTGCTCCGTCGGCTTCCCCGTCACCCGCGGCACCACCCAGGGCTTCGCCACCGCCGGACACTGCGGGCGCGCCGGGACGACGACCACCGGCTACAACCAGGTCGCCCAGGGCAGCTTCCAGGCCTCGGTCTTCCCGGGCAACGACATGGCCTGGGTCGCCACCAACACCAACTGGACCGCCACCCCGTACGTCAAGGGCTCCGGCGGCGCGAACGTGCAGGTCACCGGCTCCGTCCTGCAGGCCGTCGGCGCCTCCGTCTGCCGCTCGGGCTCGACCACGGGCTGGCACTGCGGCACCATCCAGCAGCACAACACCAGCGTCACCTACCCCGAGGGCACCATCTCCGGCGTGACCCGCACGACCGTCTGCGCCGAGCCCGGCGACTCCGGAGGCTCGTACATCTCCGGCAGCCAGGCCCAGGGCGTCACCTCCGGCGGCTCGGGCAACTGCTCCAGCGGCGGCACGACCTACTTCCAGCCGCTGAACCCGATCCTCCAGAGCTACGGGCTCACGCTGAAGACCAGCGGGAGCGGCCCCGGCCCCGGCCCGGGCGAGCCGCAGCCCGGCGGCACCTGGGCGGCGGGCAAGGTCTACGCGGCCGGTGACACCGTCACGTACGGCGGCGCGACCTACCGCTGCCTCCAGGGCCACCAGGCGCAGACCGGCTGGGAGCCCCCGAACGTCCCCGCCCTCTGGCAGCGCCTGTGACCTGATCCCTCCCTCTCCCCTTCTCCTCCTCCTGGCGATGACCGGGGGTGCCGCGGCTCCGGGGGGTGCCGCGGCACCCCCCTTCGTCAGTTCTCCAGACCGCCGCGCGCGATCGCCTCCGCGTACCACCGGGCGCTGTCCTTCAGCGTCCGCCGCTGCGTGGCGAAGTCCACGTGCACGATCCCGAACCGCTTGCTGTAGCCGAAAGCCCACTCGAAGTTGTCGAGCAGCGACCACAGGAAGTACCCGCGCACGTCCGCACCGTCCGCCAACGCCCGGTGCACGGCCCGGAGATGGGAGTCCAGATACGCCACCCGCTCGGGGTCCTTCACGTTCCCGGACGGGTCCGCGTAGTCCTCGTACGCGGCGCCGTTCTCCGTCACCACCAGCGGCACGCCCGGGAGTTCGTCCCGCAGCCGCGTCAGCACCTCGTACAGACCGTCCGCGTCCACCGGCCAGTCCATCGCCGTCCGCGGCCCCGGCGCCGGTTCGAAGCGCACGTGCCGCTCGGCGCCCGCCCACGGCGACGGCGACTCGGAGGAGCCCGCCGCGACGACGGACGGGGAGTAGTAGTTGATGCCGAGCGAGTCGATCGGCACCGACGCCGTCGCCAGGTCGCCGTCCGCGACGAACGACCAGTCGGTGACGCCGGCGGTGTCGCGGACCAGGTCCTCGGGGAGCCGGCCGTGGAAGACCGGGTCCAGGAAGATCCGGTTGCCGACGGCGTCGATCCGCCGGGCCGCGTCACGGTCCTCGGGAGCGGCGGACAGGGGGCGTACGGCGTGGAGGTTGAGGGTCAGGGAGATCTCCGACTCCGCCGGGAGCGCCCCGCGCAGCGCCCGCGCGGCGAGGCCGTGCGCCAGGTTGAGGTGGTGGGCGGCGCGCAGCGCGTCGAGGTCGCTGGTACGGCCCGGGGCGTGGACCCCGTTCCCGTAGCCGAGGAAGGCCGCGCACCACGGCTCGTTGAGCGTGGTCCAGGTCGCCACGCGGTCGCCGACCGCCCCCGCCATGATCTCTGCGTACTCGGCGAAGCGGTACGCGGTGTCCCGGTTCGTCCAGCCCCCTTCGTCCTCCAACTCCTGCGGCAGGTCCCAGTGGTAGAGCGTCGCCACGGGGCGGATGCCCGCCTCCAGGAGACCGTCGACGAGGCGGCGGTAGAAGTCCAGGCCCTTGGCGTTCACCGGGCCGCTGCCGGTGGGCCGGACGCGCGGCCACGCGATCGAGAAGCGGTAGTCGGTGACGCCGAGGCGGCGCATCAGCGCGATGTCCTCGTCGAGCCGGTGGTAGTGGTCGGCGGCGATGTCGCCGGTGTCGCCGTTGCGCACCTTGCCCGGGGTCCGGCTGAAGGTGTCCCAGACGGACGGCGTACGGCCGTCCTCGGCGGCGGCGCCCTCGATCTGGTAGGCGGCCGTGGCGGTGCCCCAGCGGAAGCCCTCCGGGAACCGGAGAACGGCGGCCGGGGCCTGGGGACGTGCGTCGAGCGCGGTCATGAGGTGGGAACTCCCGTACGTGAGAGGTCGGGTGGGGAACGGACGAGACGGTGGAGGGGCGGGCGTCAGCCCTTGACCGCGCCCTGCATGATCCCGCCGACGATCTGCCGGCCGAGGAGCCCGAAGACGAGCAGCACCGGGAGGGTGCCGAGCAGGGTGCCGGCCATGATCACCGACTGGTCGTGGACGTAGCCGCCGCCGAGCTGCCGCAGGGCGACCTGGACGGTCGGCTCGGAGGAGCTGAGGGCCACGACGGGCCAGAAGAAGTCGTTCCAGGCGGACATGAAGGTCAGCAGGCCGAGGACCGCCATGCCGGGCCGGGCGATCGGCACGACGATCGACCAGAAGATCCGTGCCGTGGACGCCCCGTCGACCCGGGCCGCCTCGATCAGCTCGTCCGGCAGCGTCTGCACGAGGTACTGGCGCATGAAGAAGACGCCGAAGGCGGAGACGAGTCCGGGCAGGATCACCGACTGGAGCTGGTTCACCCAGCCGAGCTCGGCGATGAGCATGAACAGGGGGATCACGCCGAGCTGGGGCGGGATCATCATCGTTCCTATGGTCACGGCGAGCAGCGCTCCCCGGCCGCGGAAGCGGAGCTTCGCGAAGGCGAAGCCGGCGAGCGTGCAGCAGAGCACGGTGCCGAGGGTGATCGAGCCCGACACGATCAGCGAGTTGAGCAGGGCCTTGCCGATGTCGGCCTCTTCGAGGACCGCCTCGAAGTTGCGGATCAGGTGCGGGCCGGGGACGAGGGAGGGAGGGACCTGGGCGAGGTCGGCGTTGGTGCGGCTCGCCGCGACGAGGGTCCAGTAGAAGGGGAAGGCGGAGACGAGGACGGCGAGGATCAGGATCCCGTACGCGAACGGTCCCGCGTGCAGGGTCCGGCCGGCCCGGGTGCGACCGGCCGTGCGGCCGGACGGACTCCGGCCGGCCCCGGTGCCGCCGGGCTTCGTGGGGCGCGGGCGCCGGGGGCGGGTCTCGGTGGTCGCGCTCATCGCCCGGCCTCCTTGCGGGAACGGCGGCGCGCGAGCAGGGCGTTGGCCCCGACGAGCACCACGATGAGAAGGAACATCACCCAGGCGATGGCGGCGGCGCGGCCCAGGTGGAAGAAGCCCCAGCCCTGCTCGTACATGTAGAGGCCGAGCGTCTGGTACTGGTGCGAGATGCCGCCGGAGAGCTTGCCCTCCAGGAGCAGCGGTTCGCCGAAGAGCTGGGTGGCGCCGATCGTCGACACGATGACCGTGAAGACGATCGTCGGACGGAGACCGGGCAGCGTGACGTGGAAGAACTGCCGCCACCGGGAGGCTCCGTCCATGGCGGCCGCCTCGTACAGCTCGTCGGGGATCGACTGCATTCCCGCCAGGTAGATCAGCGCGTTGTAGCCGGTCCAGCGCCAGACGACGATCGTCGAGACCGCGATCTGCGAGGCGACGGTGTCGGTCTGCCAGTCGACGGGGCCGATGCCGACCAGGTCGAGGGCGTAGTTGACGAGCCCGAAGTCGCGGCCGAAGAGCTGGGTGAAGACGAGGGTGGCGGCGGCGACCGAGGTCGCGTACGGGAGCAGGACCGCCGTCCGCAGGAAGGTCCGCCCGCGCATCCGGTAGTTGAGGAGGTGCGCGAGGCCGATGGCCATGACGAGCTGCGGGACGGTGGACAGCACGCCGATGGTGAAGGTGTTGCGCAGCGCGGTCCAGAAGTACGCGTCGCCGAGCAGCGCCGTGTAGTTGCCGAGGCCCCGCCACTCCATGGTGCCGGGGGTCTGGAGCTCGACGCGGTAGAGGGACACGTACGCCGTGTAGAGCAGTGGGAAGACGCCGAAGGCGGCGAAAAGGGTGAAGAACGGGGCGATGTACGCGTACGGCGAGGCCTTCCGCCAGGCGCGGCGGACGGGGGACGCGGTCGCGGGCCTGGCGGCCGGCGCCGCGTCCCGCGGTGCGGGCGGCCCGGGGGGTGTCGCGGGTGCGGTGAGGGTCACGGTGCGGCCCTTCGGGGGAGGGGTGGGGCGGGGGAGTGGGCGCCGGACGGGGCGCGCGGGGAGGCGGGGCCCCGTCCGGCGGGTCGGCCGACGGGTCAGCCGAGCGTGTTCGCGACGCCCTTCCGCGCGTTCTCCCAGGCCGCGTCGGGCGCGGTGCCCTTGCGCTCGACCTCGCTCAGCGCGTTGGAGATCTGCTGCGCGATGTTCTGGTCGTGCACGCCGAGGACCTGCACCGGGGCGGCCTTCGCCGCGTCGCCGAAGATCTTTCCGATCGGCGCGTTCGAGAAGTACGGGTCCTTGGCGGCGGCGACCTTCTCGATCGCGCCCGTGGAGGAGGGGAAGTTGCCCTGCTTCTCGAAGAGCCTCGTCTGCTGCTCGGGGGCGGTGAGCCAGGCGATCAGCTCGTACGCCTCCTTCTTGTGCTTCGCGGCCTTCGGCACGGCGAGGTAGGAGCCGCCCCAGTTCCCGGCGCCGCCGGGCAGCTTGGCGACGTCCCACTTGCCCTTGCCGCCCTCGCCGGCCTGGCCCTTGATGTAGCCGAGCATCCACGCGGGGCAGGGCATGGTGGCGAAGGATCCGGCGGCGAAGGCCTGGTTCCACTGCGGCGACCACTGGTCGAGCTTGGCGCTGAGCCCGGCCTCGGCGGCGGCGACGGAGTGGTCCCAGGCGGCGCGGAGTGCGGGGTTCTTCTCCCAGATCAGCTGGCCGGAGGCGTCGTAGTACCGCTCCTTCTCCTGGCCGATCATGATCGAGTAGAGGCTGCCGACGCTGTCGAGCCAGTTGCTCTTCGCGGGGGCCTTCGCCTTGTACTGCTTGCCGAGCTCCAGGTACCCGTCCCAGGTGGCCCACCGCTTGGCGAGCTCCTCGCGGTCGGTCGGGAGTCCGGCCTTCGCGAACAGGTCGGAGCGGTAGCACATCGCCTCGGGACCCACGTCCGTGCCGAGGCCGAGCACCTCGCCGTTCTTCCCCGTGGCCGCCGCCCACTTCGCCTCGGCGAACTGCCCCTTGAGGGACTCGGCGCCGTACTTCTTCAGGTCCTCGAACTTGTCGGCCTGCTGCTGGGTGACGGAGGCGATGCGGCCGACCTCGACGCCCTGGACGTCGGCGAGACCGCCGCCGCCGGCCAGGCGGGTCTGGAGGGACTTCCAGTAGTCGGCCTCGTCCTCGGTGTCCGTCTGCTTGATGGTGACGCCGGGGTGGGCCTTCTCGTACTCGGCGTAGAGCCCGGCCTCCTTGTATCCGAAGGAGCCGAAGAGGTCCACGGTGATGGTGACCTCCCCGCCCGCTCCGTCGGAGGACGCCTCGTCCGACGCGCCGCCGCAGGCGGCGAGCAGGGCGCCGCTGAGGACGACCGCCCCGAGCCGGGCGGCGACGCGGCCGGTGGACGCGGTGATGCGGGCGGATCTGGCGGCTCGGGCAGTGGTCATGGGGGCCTCCCTGGGCGACGGAGCGAGCGAGAGAACCGTTTGAGAGCGCTCTCAGCAATGCGAGTGGAGCGTGCCCGTGCGGCGCCGTTCCCGTCAAGACTTGAAGGCGTAACAGCTTGGACTCGTGACCCGGGGTCGGCCGACCCGGCTCCCGCGCGCCCTCAACTCCCCTTGTTGCCCCTTCTCTTGACACCCAGGTTTCGAGAGTTTTACGTTCTCGGCCGTCCGGACAATCTGAGAGCGCTCTCACTCATCCCCACCATGAGGACATGAGGTGCCGTACATGCCAGCCCCCCGCGCCAGATCAGCCGCCGTACTCACCCTGGTCTCCGCCCTCGCGGCCCTGGGCCTCGGCCCCGCCGCCGCCCCCGCTGCCGCCGCCACCGTCCCCTCGGGCGCCGGCAGCTACTCCGACACCCGCCCCGCCGGAACCTCGGGCCCCACCACCAACACCGGCGCCCCCGTCTCCCCGAAGCTCACCGCCGCCGCCCAGGGCAAGCCGGTGCCCACCAACGACTGGTGGTCCTCCCTGGCCTTCCAGCGCTACGGGGACAACCCCTGGTCCACCCCCATGTACGGCCACCCGCTCACCTACCAGGCCACCGCGGGCGGCCTCGACATCGGCTACCCCACCACCCCGGCCGTCGTCGGCGAGGGCCGCCAGTACGAGTACGCCCACCAGCGCGACCTCACCCTCGGCCTCACCGGGCTCAACTCCCCCGACACCAAGGTCGACGCCTGGTCCGACTGGACCGTCACGCCCTACTGGTCCGACGGCACCCGCACCCTCCGCACCACCATCGGCCACGGCATGCCCTTCGTGTACGCCAAGGGCACCGGAGGCGACGCCCGGATCACCACCGCCACCGCCCCCACCGTCTTCGCCGACCAGGGCAACGTGCTCGGCATCACCGTCGCGGGCCACCACTACGCCCTCTTCGCCCCCACCGGCACCGACTGGAACGTCTCCGGGTCGACCCTCACGGCCGGCCTCGGCGGCAAGGACTACTTCTCCGTCGCCGTCCTGCCCTCCACCGGCGCCCTCGCCGCCTACAAGAAGTACGCGTACAGCTTCGTCACCGGCTCCACGGTGAACTGGAGCTACGACGCCGGAACCGTCCGCGCCACCTACGGCCTCACCACCGAGGCCAAGGAGGGCACCGAGCGCGGCACCCTCCAGGCCCTCTACCGCCACCAGTGGCTGCACACCGCGGACCCGCTCACCGGGTACACGTACGTCTCGCCGCGCGGCACCATGAAGGTCCGCGAGGCCGCCTCCTTCACCACCTCCCAGCGGGCCGCCGCCACCCTTCCCGCCCTCCCCGGCGGCGCGGGCGTGGACACGTCCCGGCTGCGCGGCTACCTCAACGAGGTCGCGAACGCCTCCGACCCCTTCTCCGGCGCCGTCGACACGTACTGGACCGGCAAGGCCCTCGGCAAGCTCGCCCAGCTCGTCCCGCTCGCCGACCAGGTCGGCGAGAGCGCCGTCCGCGACAAGCTCCTCGGCCTGCTCAAGGGCCGCCTCCAGGAGTGGTTCACGGCCGGCGGTGCGTCCGAGTTCTCGTACGACCGGACGTGGAAGACCCTCACCGGCTACCCGGCCTCGTACGGCAGCGACACCGAACTCAACGACCACCACTTCCACTACGGCTACTACGTCTACGCGGCGGCGATCGTCGCCCAGTACGACCCGGCCTGGGCCGCCGACTCCGCCTGGGGCTCCATGGTGAAGACCCTCGTCAGGGACACCGCCAACCCCAGCCGCACCGACGGCGCCTACCCGTTCCTGCGCGGCTTCGACGTCTACGCGGGACACAGCTGGGCCAGCGGGCACCAGGGCTTCGCCGCGGGCAACAACCAGGAGTCGTCCTCCGAGTCGACCAACCTCAGCGCCGCCCTCGTCCTCTGGGGCTCGGCCACCGGTGACACCTCGCTCCGCGACCTCGGCACCTACCTCCTCACCACCGAGGGCGAGGCCATTGCCCAGTACTGGTTCGACGCGGACCAGCAGGTCTTCCCGTCCGGCTTCACCCACGACACCGCCGGCATGGTCTGGGGCAGCGGCGCGGCCTACTCCACCTGGTGGACCGCCAACCCCGAGGAGATCCACGGCATCAACGTCCTTCCGGTGACCGGCGGTTCGCTCCACCTCGGCGGACACCCCGACGCCGTCCGGCGCAACATCGCCGAGATGGAGCGCGAGAACGGCGGGCCCGCCGTCGAATGGCGGGACATCCTCTGGGAGTTCCAGTCCTTCGCCGACCCGGCCGCCGCCAAGGCCAAGTGGGACGCGGGCAACGCCGGATACACCCCGGAGGCCGGCGAGTCCCGGGCCCACACCTACCACTGGCTCACCACCCTCGACAGGCTCGGCGCCCCCGACGCCTCCGTCTCGGGCAACCTGCCGACCTCGGCGGTCTTCACGAAGGGCACCACCCGGACGTACGTGGCCCACAACCACGGCACGACCGCCCGCACGGTCACCTTCTCCGACGGCAAGACCCTGACGGTCCCGGCCCGTTCCACCGCGACCGGCACCGGCACCGGCGGAGGCACCGACCCGGACCCGGACCCCGAGCCGTCCACGGGCAACACCTTCCGCCTCCGCTCCGGCGGCACGCTCACCACGGCCACCGGCGGCACCGAGGGCAGCGACACCGTCCTCTCCGCCCAGGGCGCCAACCACGACGGCACGCCGAACCGTCCGCTCGTCTACGAGATCAGGAACGTCAACGGCACCCTCAGGGCCGGCGGCACCACCGCCTTCCGCCTCCACGTCGACGCCGCCGGCCTCGTCGGCCTCGGCCAGCAGGCCCGGATCAGCTACGACCTCACCGGCGACGGAAGCTTCGAACGGACGGAGACGTACCACTACTTCGCCACCGACCCCGTCTCCGGCTGGGAGGAGTACGCCCAGACCCGCGGCCTCAAGTCCGCCACCGGCACCCTCGGCGACCTGCGCGGCGGCACGGTCCGCCTGGAGGTCTGGGCCGCCATCGGGAACGGGGACGCGAAGCTCAGGACGGGCGCGGACCAGTCCGTGATCGTCATTCCGTACGACTGACCCAACCCCGCGAACACGGAGGAGCGGATGGCCCCGAGGCCATCCGCTCCTCCGTGCTTCCTCAGGCCGAGTCGCGCCGCACGAGCGAGGTCGGGGTGATCACGGAGGCGGGTGCCGAACCCCCGTCCCCGTCCAGGCGCCGCATCAGCAGCCTCACCATGAGCCGTCCCATGCCCTCGATGTCCTGCCGGACGGTGGTGAGGGCCGGGACGGTCAGCTCCGCGACCGAGGCCATGTCGTCGAAGCCGACGACCGCCACGTCCTCCGGCACCCGCCTGCCGCGCTCGGCCAGGGCGCGGAGCGCCCCCTTCGCCATCAGGTCGTTGGCGACGAACACGGCGTCGAGGTCGGGCCGCCGGTCGAGGAGATCGGCCATCGCCTCGGCCCCGCTCGTCTCGGTGAACGAGCCGTGGCGCAGCAGCTCCGGATCGGCGTCCGGCAGGACGTCGTGGTAGCCGTGGAGCCGGTCGACGGCCGACGTCTGGTCGTCGGGCCCGGCGATGTGGGCGACGACCCGGCGGCCCAGGCGGACCAGGTGCCCCACCGCCTCGCGGGCGCCGCCGCGGTTGTCGGCGTCGACGTACGGCACGGCGGGGTCGGTGCCGGGTCCCGGCCGCCCGCCGACGACGACGGGGATGCGGGCCCGGTCGATCAGGGCGATCAGCTCGTCGTCGCTGTGCAGCGAGAACGCGAGCGCCCCGTCGACGTGCCCGCCGTCCAGATAGCGCGAGATCCGCTCGTGGTCGCCGGGACCCTCGGCCCAGAGCAGCACCAACTGGGTGTCATGGGCCGTGAGTTCCCGGCTGATGCCGCGGACCTGCTGCTCGAAGAACGGGTCGGAGAAGATCCGGAACTCGGGCTCGGCGATGATGACGGCCACGGCGCCGTTGCGCCGGGTGACGAGGGTGCGGGCCGCGTGGTTGGGGACGTAGCCGAGTTCCTCGACGGCCCTGTTCACCTTCTCCACCAGCGGAGCGCGTACCCCCGCACCCCCGTTGACGACGCGCGAGGCCGTGGCGCGGGACACGCCCGCGCGCGCGGCGACGACTTCGAGCGTGGGGCGGGACCCCGTGGGCTGATCGGGCAAGGCGGGCGCTCCTCGTCTGCGTCTCCTGAGCTGCGGTCCGAGCCACCAGAATAGCCGTGGCTCCCGCCGCTTGAGAGCGCTCCCAGACAGGCGGCCTCAAGGCGTCAGTCCAGGAACTCGCCGTTGCGGGCCACGACCGCCCCGCCGTGCACGACCATGTCCCGCTGAGGCATGTCGACGACGACCTGAGGCGTGCACTCGCCGCGGACGAGGACGAAGTCGGCGGGCGCGCCCGGAGTCAGGTCGGCGTGGGCGAGGCCCATGACGTCCGCGCCGCCGTGTGCCGCCACGCGGTAGCAGTCCTCCAGCTCCTCGTCGAGGCGCACGTCGCGGACCCAGCCGAGGAGCTGCGCGCGGTGCAGCATGTCGGCGTTCCCGAAGGGGCTCCACGAGTCGCGGACACCGTCGGAACCGAGGCCGACCCGCACGCCGTACTCGCGCAGCCGTGCGATCGGCAGCACCAGGGAGTCCGACGGCGCCACCGTCGTGAGCGCGATGTCCTGGGCACCCAGGTCGGCGGCGAGCGCGCCGAGTTCGCGGTCCCCGAGGCCCGGCAGGCAGAACACGTGGCTGACGGTGACCTTCCCGGCGAGCGACAGCGCGCGCGTGCGGTCCACGATGCCCCGCATCGCCGCGAGGCCCTTCTCGCCGCGGTCGTGGAGGTGGATGTCCACGCCGACGCCGTGCCGGTCGGCGATGCCGAAGACGATGTCGAGCTGCTCGTCGAGGGCGTGGTCGAAGCCGATCGGGTCGATGCCGCCGATCATGTCGATGAGCCCCTCGCGCGCCGCCTGCTCCAGGAGCGCCGCCGTGCCGGGCGTGCGGACGACGCCGTGCTGCGGGAAGGCCACGATCTGCACGTCGAGGGCGTGCCGCAGCCGCTCGCGGGCCTGGCCGAGGCCCTCGACCCCGGCGAGGCCGTAGGCCGGGGCGACGTCGGCGTGGGCGCGCATCGCGCGCGTGCCCCGGGTGACGGCGTGGGACATCAGGCCGTACGCGCGTTCCGCGACGGAGCGGCGCTGGGCCTGGAAGAGCTCGACGTCCTGGGCGACGTAGTCGGCGATGGTGTCGGCCGGTCGGCGCGACACCCAGGAGCCGCCCCAGGTCGTCTTCTCGGGGTGGATGTGCGCGTCCACGAGCGAGGGGAGCGCGATGCGCCCGCCGCCGTCGACCACCTTCGCGCCCTTGGGCGCGGGGCCGCGGGCTATGCGGCCGTCGACGACGACGAGGTCGGTGGGGGTGACGGCGCCGAGCGGACGGACGTTGCGGTAGACGACGGCCTTGGCACGGCGGCCGGCCGCGCCGGACACGGCGGCCTCGTCGTGGGAGAGCGGGGCGGCCTGGGCCGCGCCGGCGGTGGCGGCCGTGGTCGCGGTGGCACCGGCGAGGGCGGCGGCTCCGGCGAGCATGGTGCGGCGGGAGAGCGCGGGGGAGGGCTGCATGGGGGCTCCTTCGGCGAGGCCGGTAGGTGGTCCCCGTTTTGTATACCAAGCGTCACCTCGCGGACAAGGGTGGCAATCGGGAGGCCGGAAAGTCCACGAAATCCGCAGGAGGGGAGATGGTGACTCGCCATCGGAAGTGCTTGAAGTTGAACTTGGTATACAAATACTCAGGCGTCGCCGAAGAGGGACCGGAGCGCGACCGCCCTGCTGTCCCGCACGTGCAGCAGCGTGCTCGCCGCCGCCGCGTCCGCATCCCCCGCGGCGATGTGCCGGAACATCTCCGCGTGCTGGGCCCGCATGTGCTCGGGCTCCTCGCGCAGCCCGAAGAGGAGGCGCAGCTGCCAGCTCAGCTGCCCCATCGTCCGGGCGAGCAGCGGATTGCCCGCCAGCTCCACGACGCTCTCGTGGAAAGCGGTGTGGGCGGCGACCTCCTGACTCGCCTCGTCCGCGGCGGCGGCCGACTCGGCCTGCCGCAGGGCGGTTTCCAGGGCGGCGAGCCCCTCCCCGCCGCCCGTCGTGAGGGCCCGCGCCGCGAGCCGGGACGCCTGGACGGCGAGCGGCTCCCACACCTCGTACAGGTGCTCCACGTCGGCCCGTTCCAGCCGGCGGACGCGCACCCCGCTGTGCGGGAGCAGTTCGAGCAGGCCCTCGGCGACGAGCGCGCGCAGCGCCTCGCGCACCGGGACGCGGGACATGCCGAGCTCCTCGGCCACCTCCCGCTCGACGAGCCGGGCGCCCTGCGCGTACCGCCGGTCGACGACGCGCTGGAGCACGGCCTCGCGCGCCCGCGCGCTGAGCGAGGCCGCTCCGGTCTTCCCGGACTCCGTCACTGGCCCTGTCCCTTCCCGAGAACCGACCCGGCGCCTCCCCTACGAAGCCACCGGCCCCGTCGACGCGCGGATGACGAGCTCCGGGTCGAAGAGGAGCTCGCCCGTCGGCACCTCGCGGTTGCTGACCAGCGCGAGCACGCTCCGGCCCACCTCCAGCGCGAGCCGGTCGGCGGGCTGGCGGACCGTGGTCAGCGCCGGGTCGGTGAACTCGGTCACCGACGACCCGTCGTACCCGACGACCGAGACGTCCCCCGGCACCGAGAGGCCCTGCCGGCGGATGCCGCGCACGGCGCCGAGCGCCATGAAGTCGCTCGCCGCGACGATCCCGGTGACACCCAGCCCGACCAGCGCGGTCGCCGCCGCCTGCCCGCCCTCCACGCTGTACGACTGGCGCACGACCCAGTCCCCGGCGTCCTCGATGCCCCGCCGGGCCATGGCCTCGACGAAGCCGCGCACCCGCCGGTCGGCCGGCCGGTTCCCCGCCGGGCCCGAGGACATGCCGATCCGGCGGTGACCGAGCCGGTGGAGGTGGTCGACGGCCAGCTCGGCCGCGAGCGCGTCGTCGGTGGAGAAGACCGGGGCGGGCACGCCGTCCGCGAACTCGCCGTTGATCCCCACGTACGGCACGCGGCGCTGCCGCAGCAGCTCGTAGCCGTCGGTGTCGGCCCCCTCCACCGTGTTGGACGCGGAGAGGAAGACGACGGCCGCGACGCCCTTGTCGACGAGCGAGGTGAGGAAGTCCAACTCCTGCACACCGCCGGGGAAGACGGGGCAGAGCACGGTCTTGAGGCCGTGCGGGGCGAGCGCCGACTCGATGCGCTCGGCGACGTCGGCGAAGAACGGGTTGGAGACGAACTCGGTCACGACCGCGACCAGTTGCCCCTGGGTGACCCGCTCGTAGCCGAGCTCCGCCATCGCCCGCTCGACCGCTTCGCGGGTCTTCTTCGACACGCCCTGCCGCCGGTTGATCACGCGGCTGACCGTGGCCTCGCTGACCTGTGCGTGGGCTGCGACGTCGGTGATACCGACCTTCATCGCGGTCCTTCCGTGAGTACGAGCGACACCAGACCGCCACGCGGGACGGTCAGGGCTCGGAGCCCTTCCGGCAGGAGCGCCAGCGGATCATCCATCATACGGCCGTCCGGCCCGACGACCCGGGCGGCCACCCGGCCGCCGCCCCCGGCGACGTCCACGACGACCCGGTCCCGGTCCGAGCCGTTGACCAGGTGGAAGCCCCGGTACGCGGCGAAGTCCAGCTCCACGACCCGGTCGCCGTGCACGCTCACCAGGCACTCGTCGCCCCGCGAGGCCCGCACGAGCGGGTACAGCTCGTCCGGACGGCCGGGCTCCACCACCCCGTCGAGCAGCAGCTCCCGGTGCGCCAGCCACGTGCCCAGCCAGAACCGCACGGTGGCCAGGTGCTCCGCCGGTGCCTCGTCGAGGCGGACGGAGAGCTGGGGCACCGCGTGGAGCGAGCCGATCAACTGGCGGGCCACCGCCTCGACCGGCGCGGTGGGCGACCACATGACCATGTCGGAGTGGACGGCCCCGCCGACGGCGAGCAGGGAGGTGTCGACGATCCGGACCCGGTTCGCCGTCGCGTCCGCCGGGCAGTCGAAGGACCGCAGCATGTTCCCGTACGGGGCCATGCCGGGCCCGACGTACGGCTGGCGCAGTTCGAGCAGCAGCCCGGGCCGTACGGCCTCCAGCGCGCGGCGCACCTCGGTGAGCAGCACGGTCATCGCGAGGCCCACGTCCCCGGCGCCGTCGCCCGCGTACACCGCGGCCTCGTCGAGGAAGTCCAGCTTGAGCCCGTCCACGCCGTACGCGCGGACCAGCCGGACGCACAGCTCGACGACGTGCCGGCGGACCTCGGGCAGGCGCGGGTCCAGGACGAAGGCGCCGGGCACCGTGGCCCGTACGGGCGCGGAGGACTCCCACCGCGCGTGGCAGTCGGCCTCGGGGCCGAGCAGCAGCGGCGCCGTCCAGAGCACGTACCGCAGACCCCGGTCGCGCACCCGTGTCACGTGGGCGGCCAGGTCGGGGAACTTGGCGGTGTCCGGCACCCAGTCGCCGACGCCGGCGTACCCCCGGCCGTTGCCGAAGCGCTGCCAGCCGTCGTCGAGGATGAGCACCCCGCAGCCGAGGCCGGCGGCGGGCCCGGCCTGCGCCTCGACGCCCTCGGCGGTGACGTCCTGGTTGAAGGCGTACCAGGTCGAGTAGACCGGCAGGCGGGCCGCGTCCGGCACCGGCATCGGCGGGAGGGCGGCGGCGAACCAGGCGCGGACCTGCCGCAGGGCGGCGGCGACGGACGGCGCGCGCGGGACCAGCAGGATCCGGTGCGGACCGTCGGACGCGGGCAGCGTCAGGTGGACGACGTGGGTGTCGTTCTCCTCCGACACGCCGTACCGGACCGTCGCCTCGGGCACCGGGTCGGCGGCGGCGAAGGCGAGGAGCGTCGCCCCGGAGTGCTCGTACAGGCAGCCGACGGCGGGCCCGTCGACGAGGCAGACCCGGCTGAGCCCCTCCCAGTCGGCGACCAGCGTCCGCCGCCAGCCGCCCTGCGGATGCCAGTAGCCGGCGGCGTCGCCGAGCGGCACCGAGAAGCGGATCTCGACGGGCAGCCCGTCGGCCCGCACGGAGAGCATCCGGGTCCCGTCCGGGAGCCCGGCCAGCTCCCAGCGGGGACGTACCTCCGGGTGGCCGGGGGAGAGGACGGCGATCGACACGTCGTCGAGCAGCGGCTCGGCGGGGGCGGGGGCCGCGTGCGCGGTGGTCACGGTGGCGGCCGGGGTCTCGTTCACGATGATGCTCATTCCTTCACCGCGCCCGCGAGGAGCCCGGACACGAAGTGGCGCTGGAGCGCGAGGAAGACGATCGCCATCGGCACGGCGGCGACGGCGGTGCCGGCGAGGATGGCGCCGTAGTCGGTCTCGTCCAGGCCCTGGAGGGAGGCGAGCGCGACCGGGATGGTGAAGGTGCTGTCGTCGCGCAGCACGATCAGCGGCCACACGAAGTCGTTCCACTGGTAGAGGAAGAGGAACAGCGCGAGCGCGGCGAGCGCGGGGCGCATCGGGGGGAGCGCGACCCGCCAGAACAGCCGGAACTCCCCGCAGCCGTCCATCCGCCCCGAGTCGAGCAGCGCCTGCGGCAGCCCGGCCATCGACTGGCGCATGAGGAAGATGCCGAAGGGCAGGGCCAGGTTGGGGGCGATGACGGCCTGGTAGGTGTTGAGCCAGTGCAGGTCGGCCATCATCTGGAAGAGCGGGACGAGGGTGATCTGCGCGGGCACGACCAGGCCGAGCATGAGCAGCCCGAACAGGGCCTCGCGGCCGCGGAAGCGGTACGTGGCGAAGCCGTAGCCGGCGAGGGTGCACACGGCCCCGGCGAGCAGGGTGTAGACGGTCGCGATGCCGAGGGAGTTGAGGACGACCCGGCCGAAGTCCGCCGTGTCCTGGAGGGTGGCGAGGTTCCTGGCCAGCTGCCCGCCGGGCAGCAGCGGCGGCGGGCTGTCGAAGATCTCCCGCGAGCTGTGGGTGGCGCCGATGGCGAGCCAGTAGAAGGGGACCGCGACGGCGGCGAGGGCGATGGCGAGCCCGGAGGTGAGCAGGATGCTCCGGCCGGGCTGGTGGAGCCGGCCGGTTCGACCGGGCTCGTCGGGCTTGCGGGTGCGGTCGGCGGTCACGACTTCTCCCCGAGGAGACGGAACTGGAGCAGGCCGAGGACTCCGACGAGGAGCGTGAGCGCGTACGCGATGGCGGAGGCGTAGCCGAAGTCGAAGTACTTGAAGGCGTTCTGGTAGAGGTACACGCCGACGGTCAGGGTCGCGTTGTCGGGTCCGCCGCCGGTCAGGACGTACGGCTCGTCGAAGAGCTGGAGCGTGCCGATCGTCGACAGGACGGTGGTGAGCAGCAGCGCGGGCCGCAGGCCGGGCAGCGTGACGTGCCGGAACGCCGCGAACGCGCCCGCGCCGTCGACGGCCGCGGCGTCGTACAGCTCGCGCGGGATCGTCTGGAGTCTGGCGAGCAGGATCACCGCGTTGTAGCCGGTGTAGTGCCAGGTCAGCGCGAGGCCGAGGGAGATGCGGGCCCACATGCCCTGGGTCAGCCACGGCACCGGGTCGATGCCGACGAGGCCGAGCAGCCAGTTCACGAGCCCGTACTCCTCGTTGAGGAGGACGGAGAAGACGATGCCGTACGCGACGAGGCCCGTGACCATCGGCAGGAAGAAGCCGAGCCGGAAGACGGGTCGACCGCGCAGCAGGGTCGAGTCGAGGGCGACCGCGAGCCCGGTGGCCAGCGCCAGCATGAGCGGCACCTGCACGAGGAGGATCACGGCGGTGTTGCGCAGCGCGGTCAGGAACAGCGGGTCCTCGGCGAGCCGGAGGTAGTTGTCGGCACCCACGAACGTCTCGGTCGCGCCGACCTTGCGGTGCAGGCTGAGGACGAACGACCAGGCGATCGGGTAGAGCTTGAACCCGGCGAAGAGGAGCAGCGCGGGCAGGACGAAGAGGTACGGGGCGGCCGTGCCCCGCCGCCTCCGCTGGCGCGCGGAGGGGCGGGACACGGCGGCACCGGTGGTGCTCGCTGTCATCAGGCGTTCTTCCGGCCCGTCTGGCGGGCGAGCTCGGCCGCCGCGTCGCCGAGGACCTTCGCCGGGTCGGCGCCCTTGAGCAGCACCTTCGTCTGGGCGTCGGTGACGAGCTTGAGCGCGCGGGCGTAGTCCGACGTGTAGTTCACGGCCGGGCTCGGGGCCTTGAGCGCGGCCAGGAAGACCTCGCCCTTGCGCTGGCCGCTGAAGAAGGGCGACGGCTCGTGGAAGACCGCGTCGTCGTACGCCTTGAGGAGCGCGGGCGCGATGCCCTTGCCCCGGTAGATGCCGACCTGCGAGGCGGGACGGGTCAGCGCGAACTCGACGAAGGACCAGGCCGCCGCCTGCTGCTTGCTGCTGCCGGATATGGCGAGGTGCGTGGAGTTCACGGTGGCGGCGGTGGGGCCGCCCCGGCGGACGGCCGGGGGCAGCCGGACCTTCCACTTGCCCGCCTCCTCCGGCACCTGCTCCTGGATGATCCCGCCGAACCAGGTCGGCCACGGCAGGACCGCCGCGGTGCCCTTCGTCAGGGAGCTCATCAGGGCGTTCCAGCCGCCCGCGAGGTCGCTGACGAGCCCGGCGTCGTTCATCTTCTTGATGATCGTCATCGCCCGGACCGCCTCGGGCGAGTCCAGGGTGATGTTCCCGTCCAGGTCGAAGTAGAAGGCGCCCTGGAGCTGGAGCAGCATCTGGAAGAAGTTGGCGGCGTCGGGCTGTGAGGCGGGCTTGTCGATGCCGAGGAGGTGGGCGCCGGTCTTCGCCTTGAGCTTCTTGCCCGCCTCGATCGTCTCGTCCCAGGTCTGGAGCGCCTCGACGTCGACACCGGCCTTCTCGAAGAGGTCGGCGCGGTAGTAGAAGCCCGCCGAGTTCGCCTCCCAGGGCAGGGCGTTGACCCGCTTGCCGTCGGGGGCGACGGTGGCCCAGAGGCCGTTGGCGAAGGCGTCCTTGTGGGCGGTGGCGCCGAGCGGGGCGAGGTCGGCGAGGCCGCCGGGGAACTTCTCGACGTATCCCGGCAGGTAGTCGACGCCGATGTGCAGCACGTCGGCGAGCCCCTGGCCCCCGGCGGCGAGACCGGCGGTGATCTTGTCCCAGATCGCGGGGTTGCCGATGTCCTCGACGGTGACCTGGATGTCGGGGTACTTCCTGTTGAACTCGGGGAGCAGCGCCTTGAGCTCGACGGCGGGGCCCTGCCAGGACCAGACGGTGATCTTGCCCTTCTTCGGGTCGCCCGCGGAGCCCGCGCCGCCGGCGCCGGTGTCCCCGCTGCCCGAGCAGCCCGTGAGGCCGAGCCCCGCGAATCCCGTCGCCGCGAGGGCGCCGCCTCCGAGGAGCACCTGCCGGCGACCGGGCCGCGGGCTTCCGGGCTGCTGTCTGTCGCTGGTCTGGTCCGTCATGTCGGGTCCCCTTGCTCACGTGGTTCGTCGTGGTGACGGAGCGGGACGTTACAAGCAAGGCGGCTGGACTTGCAATTCATCGGTGAAAACTTTCAGTCTGAGCGACTGTTGATCGATGACGTGTCCATTGTCATCCCGTCACGGCAGTTGCTAGCGTGCGCCCCGCCCCACCCCGCCCCACCCCACCCGCCCCGCCCACACCCGGGAGAGACCTCGCATGTCGCGCACCCGCCTGTCGCTGCTGTCCGCCGTCGCCCTGCTCGCCTCGCTGGCCCCGCTCGCCGCGACCGGAATCCCGGCGGCGGCGGCCACGCCCTCCCAGGGCCCCGCCGACGCGCCCCTGACCGTCGCCAACCCCGGCTTCGAACACGGCGTCTCCGGCTGGGAGTTCACCTCGGGGGCCGGAGTCGGCACCAACTACCCGCATGCCGGGAACCGGCAGGCCTACCTCGACGCGGGCAGCGGCCGGAAGGTGTCCCAGACCGTCACCGCCACCGGCCGCGGTGACTACCTCGTCTCCGCCTGGATCGCCACCGGCGGCCCCGGCGCCCGGTACGTCCTCCGCGTCGACGGCACCACCGTCGCCGAACGGACCCTCCCCGCCGCCGCGAACTACCGCCGCCACACGCTCGGCCGGATCGCCCTCGCCCCCGGCGACCGCCTGGAGATCGCCTTCGAGTCCGGGGAGGGCTGGGTCAACGTCGACGACGTGATGATCTCCCCGGCCAGCCCCGCCGACCCCCGCGTCACCTCCAGCGACCCCGAGATCGTCGCGATGTTCGACTGGGCCAAGTCCAAGGCCAACAGCTGGGTCCACCTCCCCGGCACCCGCGGCCCCCTCAATGCCGACGAACGCCAGACCGGCGGCATCGGCAACGCCGTCTACGGCCCCTCCTACTGGGCCGGCTACGCCAACCGCAGCGGCTACTACTCCCGCGACATGGCCCACCAGCTCTCCGGCGCCGGAGTCCTCGGCCTCCACGCCGAGAACAAGGAGATGCTCCGCGCCTTCGCCGCCTCCGCGACCGACGAGCACGCCTACTACCCGGTGTGGGCCCTCAACTTCGACAACCGGACCTACCTCTCGATCGACTACCGCGACCGGGACGTCTTCGTCCGCGAGGTGCCCGCCCCCTTCGAGCTGGTCCAGAAGGCCGAGGAGGCGTACCGCTGGAGCGGCGACCCCGCCTACCTCGACGACCCGGCCCTGTGGGAGTTCTACCGCCACGCCACCGAGGAGTTCGTCACCCTCCACGACGGACAGAAGGACAACGGACCGGGCGTCGACGTCGCCGAGGGCACCGGCAAGGGCATCTTCCAGGGCGTCGCCAGCTACAACGAGACGAGCGACGAACCCCTCGCCGAGGCGGGCGACGCCATCGGCTCCCAGTACCAGGCCTACCGGGCCATGGCCTCCCTCGCCCGCGCCAAGGGCGAGCACGCCCTCGCCGCCCGCTTCGACGACCGCGCCCGCGACCTCAGGACGTACTTCAACACCACCTGGAGCGGCACCGGCACCGGCGCCGACATGGTCCGCGGCTACACCACCGACGGACGCGCCCTCACCGGCTGGGGCAAGGAGAACAGCTGGTTCATGCCGATGAAGCAGATCGTCGACCCCGGCGAGCGGCGCGAGGCCTACCTCGACTACATCGACCAGCAGGCCGAGGGCGCCGGCCGCCCCGACAACATCGAGGCCCTGACCTACCTCCCCGACACCTTCCTCACCAACAACCGCCCCGACACCGCCTGGAAGTGGATGCGGCACATCTACGCCCAGAAGGACGTCCAGCACGTCAACGCCCGCCAGGGCACCAACGGCGACTACCCCGAGGTCTCCTTCACCCTCGTCGGCCAGACCGTCCAGGGCCTCCTGGGCGTCACCCCGGACGCCCCCGCCCGCACCCTCGCCACCCAGTCCCGCCTGCCCTCCGGCATGGAGTGGCTCGGCGTCGAGGACCTGCGCGTCGGCGACTCCGTCTTCGCCCTCCGCCACGACACGGACCGCCGCTCGACCCTCACCCACACCTCGGGCACCGCCCCGTACACCTGGGAAGCCCGCTTCCCCGGCGCGCACCCGGCCGTCGCCGTCGACGGCCGGGTCGTCGAGGCAACCCGGACCGAGGTGATCGACGGCGCGACCTACACTGTCGTCCGTACGCGCGTGGCCCCGGGCCGCACTGTCACGATCGAGGTCCGATGAGCACGACAGCCCCGTTCCCCGAGGGCCGCCCGCCGGCCGCGTT
This sequence comes from Streptomyces sp. NPDC020807, assembly GCF_040641575.1. Lineage (NCBI taxonomy): Bacteria > Bacillati > Actinomycetota > Actinomycetes > Kitasatosporales > Streptomycetaceae > Streptomyces > Streptomyces sp. NPDC020807. The sequence goes on along the minus strand of NZ_JBFADU010000034.1, from coordinate 24,274 downwards.
CCCCGGCGGGGCCGAGCTCTTCGGCCTCACCCCGGCCGTCGCGCACCTCAACCACGGCTCCTTCGGCGCCGTGCCCCTGCCGGTCGCCGAGGTCCAGCGGAGGCTCGCGGAGGAGGCCACGGCCGATCCCGACGCCTTCTTCATCGGCGTCCCCGACCGCATCGCGGCCGCCAGGGAACGCGTCGCCGCCCACCTGGGCGCCGACCCCGAAGGCCTGGCCTTCGTCGCCAACGCGACCGAGGCCGCCAACCTCGCGCTCGACGCCCTGCGCCTCGACGCCGACGACGAGGTCCTCGTCACCGACCACGGCTACGGAACGGTCGTCGCGGCGGCCGAGCGGCGCGCCCGCACCACGACCGTCGAACTCGGCCTCGACCTGCCGGACGAGGACGCGGTCCGCGAGGCCGTGCTCGCCGGGGTCACGCCCCGGACCCGCGCGGTCCTCCTCGACCACATCAGCTCGCCCACGGCCCGGCTCCTCAGCACGCCCCGGCTCCTCGCCGACCTCCGCGAGCGCGGGATCGCCACCGTGATCGACGGCGCCCACGCGCCCGGCATGCTCGCCGACCCCCTCGCCGGAGAACCCGACTTCTGGTTCGGCAACCTCCACAAGTGGGCGTACGCCCCCGCCGGCACCGCGGTCCTCGCGGTGGCCCCCGCGTACCGGGCGCGCGTCGCGCCGCCCGTGCCGTCCTGGGAGGACGGGCGGGGCTTCCCCCGCTCGGTCGAGTTCCGGGCCACCGTCGACTACACCGGCTGGCTCGCCGCGCCCGAGGGCCTCGACCTGATCGAGCGCCTCGGCGCCGCCGACGTCCGGGCCCACAACGCCCGGCTCGCCGCGTACGGTACGGAGTCGCTGCTCGACGGCCTCCCGGGCGCGACGCCGCTCCCGTACGGCGAGGGTCTCGCGATCCGCTCCCTGCGCCTGCCCGGCGGGCTCGCCCGCACGAAGGCGGAGGCGGCGGCGCTGCGCGAGGAGATCGCCGCCCGGCTCGGCCACCGCGTCCTCGTCTGGAACTGGCCGACCGGTGGCGGGATTCGTCTCTCCGGGCAGATCTACAACCGGCCCGAGGAGTACGAACGCCTCACCGCCGACCTGCGGAAGCTGCTGGCCGGCGGCTGAGCGGACGGGACGCCTCCGCTACCCGGCGTACGTCTCGAACTCGGCGACCCGCGGCGTGGCCGACGAGCCGGTGATCTCGAAGGTGACCTTGCTCAGGGTGACCGGGGCGAAGGCGATGGAGCCCGCGCCGGTACCGGTGGCCAGTACGGCCCCGGTGTCGGCGTTCAGGAGCCGCCAGGTCCCGATCCGGCCGGTGGCTCCGCTCGGCTCCTTGACGACGGCCTTCGAGATCGCCGTCGGGGAACCCCACTTGACCGAGACCGATCCGGTGGACCCGCTGGGCGACCAGTAGGTGGCGAGGTCACCGTCCCGGACGTTGCCGTAACTGGTCCCGTCGGCCTTGCTCGACCCGTCGGAACCGGCACCGATGCTGAGGTTGGTGCCGGTGGGGGCGGACGTGGTCGGCGCGGGGGTCGTGGGTGCCGGGGTGGTCGGTACCGGGGTGGTGGGCGTGGGCGTCGGCGTGGTCGCCGTCGGCGTCGGGCTCGGCGTCGTCGGCGTGCAGGACCCGTCCGACACCTGAAGTCCCCTGCCCGCACCGGCGGTCCGGCTCACGACGTCGGGGACGCAGCTCGCCGGGTCCAGGGTGTAGGCGTACGGGACGGAGATCGTCGTGTTGGACTGCGGGTTCGGCCCGGCGGGCCGGTACTCGGTGCTGGGGCTCGACCAGGTCACGTTGTCGAAGACGTTCCCGCCGACCTGCCAGTACCCGGTGGTGTCGGTATAGAAGGTGCCGAGGACGTCCTTGGAGTCCTCGAAGTAGTTGTTGTCGACCTTGGCCCGGCCGCCGGCGCGGGAGTTGATGCCGGACTCGTTGATGCCGGAGTAGTGGTTGTCGTAGATGTGGGCGGTGCCGCCGCGCAGGAGGGGGACGCGGGAGTCGAGGTTCTCGTAGAGGTTGTGGTGGTAGGTGATGAAGCTGTTCGACAGCTCCGTCTCGCTCGACCCGACCAGTCCGCCGCGCCCGGAGTTCCGAAGGACGCTGTAGGACAGCGTGACGTACTGGGTGTTGTCCTTCATGTCGAAGAGCCCGTCGTACCCGTCCGACTCGCCGCCGGAGGCCTCCAGGGTGACGTGGTCGACCCAGACGTTCCGCACGTCGCTCTCCATGCCGATGGCGTCGCCGCCGTTGGAGGTGGGCGAGCCCGACTTCTTGACGTTCCGCACGGTCACGTTCTGGATGACGATGTTGCTCGACTGACGTATGTGGATGCCGAGTTGGTCGAAGACGGCCCCGGCTCCGACGCCGATCAGCGTCACGTTGCTGATCTGCTTGAGCTCGATCACCCCGGCGGCGGTGTTGCAGCTCGGCCCCGACACCTGGGCGGTGTTGGCGTGGTTGATCGTCCCCTCGACCTCGATGACGATCGGGGTGCTGCTGCTGGCCCGCCCGCAGAGGGCCGCGTGGATCGCCGTCCCCGTGGTGGCGCGCACGGTCTGGCCGCCGGCGCCGCCGGTGGTGCCGCCGTTCTGCGTCGCGTACCCGGTGGGCCCGCCGGTCGCGGCGGACGCCTCGGGGGCCGCGACCACGGCCCCGGCGGCCGCGGCGAGGGCCAGCGCGGCGAGCGTGGCCTGGAGCCTTCGCGTGACCGGGCGTGTGGCATGTCGTCTCATGGATGGCCTTCCCTGCTTCCCGCCGCATGGCGGGACTCGGTCGTCTGTGTCGTCCTCACACCTCCTGGAAAGCGCTTTCTGCGTGGGTGACGATAGGGCGGTGGCACCGGCCTGACAAGCCTCCGCGCACGATCACGGGCGCATCGGTCAGTACACGTCCCGTACGTACCGCCTGTCGGCGGCCAGCTGCTTCACGTACACCGCGGCCGAGCCCTCGTCGTGGCCGCCGTGGGTGATCGCGACGTCCCGGAGGGCCCGGTCCACGTCCTTCGCCATGCGGGCCGCGTCGCCGCAGACGGCGACATGGGCGCCGGACCGGAGCCAGGACCAGAGCTGCGGGCCGTGTTCGCGCATGCGGTCCTGGACGTAGACCTTGGCCCGCTGGTCTCGGGAGAAGGCCGTGTCGAGACGGGTGAGGGTGCCGTCCGCCAGGAGGGCGGTGAGCTCGTCCTCGTAGTAGAAGTCCGTCGCCCGGTGCTGCTCGCCGAAGAAGAGCCAGTTCGGGGCGCGGTGGCCGAGCGCCCGGCGCTCCTCCAGGAAGCCGACGAACGGGGCCACGCCCGTGCCGGGACCGACCATGATCAGCGGGGTCGAAGCGTCCGCCGGTGGACGGAAGTTCGGCGTGCGCTGGACGAAGACCGGGACCTCCGCGCCCGGTTCGGCGTCCGCGAGGAACGGGGAGCAGACGCCCTTGCGGGCGTGGCCGTGGAGGTTCTCGTACCGGATGACGGAGACCGTGAGGGAGACCCGGTGCGGGTCGGTCAGGGGGCTCGAGGAGATCGAGTAGAGACGGGGCTTCAGGCGGCCCAGGACCTCCGCCCACTCCTGCGCGCTCGCCCGGACCGGGTGCTCGGCGAGCACGTCGACCGCCTGGCGGCCCCACGTCCACTGCGCGAGGCCGTCCTTGTTGTCGGGACGGAGCAGCCGCTTGAGGGTCCGGTCGCCGGTCCGCTCCGTCACGAAGGAGAGGAAGGCGTTCGTCGTGCGGGTGATGTCCAGGTGGCGGTGGAGAGCCTCGCCGAACGCCACCGGCCTTTCCACGGAGGGGAGTTCCACCGGGGCGTCCGCCGGCAGGCCCGTCGCCGCCAGCCATTCCGCCACCAGGTCCGGGCAGTTGACCGGCTGCACGCCGAGCGCGTCGCCCGCCTCGTACCCCAGCGGCGCACCCCCGCCCTCGCTCGTGTCGAAGGTGAACCGCCGCACCTCCTTGCCCGCCCCCGGCAGGCTCAGCAGCCGGTTGCCGACCAGGCGGGCCGGGGTGGTGACCGGGCCCGTCCGGCGCTTCGGAGCCGGAGGCGCGGTCGCGGTCGCGGCCGCGGCCGCGACCGCCGGCCCGGCCGCGTCGGTCGTCGCGTGCCCGTCGCCGAGCTCCGCGAGCACCTGGTCCAGCCACGCCAGAGCCGACGGCTCGAAGTCCGGCTCGCAGTCCGTCCGCGGTGCCAGGCGTACGCCTCCGAGCTCGCCCAGCCGGTCGTCGAGGCGCCGCCCGTGCCCGCAGAAGTCGCCGTACGAGGAGTCCCCGAACGCCAGGACCGCGTACCGCCGCCCGTCCAGGCGCGGCGAGTCGGGCGCGGCGAGCGCGTCCCAGAACCCGGCGCCGTTGTCGGGGGCGTCCCCGTCGCCGAAGGTGCTGGTGATGAGGAGGAGGTCGGCCGTGGGGGAGAGGGCCGCGAGGTCCGTCGCGTCCATGCCCGTCAGGGCGGGACGGTGTCCCGCCGCCTGCAGCCGCGCCGCCGCCGTCGCCGCGAACTCCTCCGCGTTCCCCGTCTGCGAGGCCCAGAGGACCACGACCTCACGTCCGGCCGTGACCGGTTCCGCCGCGGCCCCGGGCGTCCGGGAGTACATGCCGGCGAGGACCCCGTCGACCCAGCGCGCGTGCTGCGCCCGGAACGGCGCCCCCGGCGGCAGCACCGGCACTCCGGGCGCGCCCTGCTCCAGGCCCGCCAGGAAGCCCACGAGGTACTGCCGCTCCTCCGCGCTCAGCACCGGCGGCGGTTCCGGCGCGAGGCCGAACGCCCCGAGCGCCGCCGACGGCCCCGCACCCGCGCCAGGCCCCGCACCCGCGCCCGGCCACGGCCCCGGCCGCGACCCCGGACCCGGCTGGACGACGCCGCTCGGGACGAGCACGCGCGGGGCGTCCCGCGGCACCCGCGCGGGTGCCGCCACCCTCCGCAGCGCCACGGCGCACACCTTCAGCTCCGGCTGGAACGACAGCGGGTCCACCGCGTCGTTCGTCACCGCGTTCACGCACAGGTCCTCGCCGAACAGGTCGTTCCAGTGGAACGGCGCGAAGCAGCACCCCGGCCGCACACGGTCCGTCACCACCGCCGGCAGGACCACCTTCCCCCGTCGCGACACGACCTCGACCGCGTCCCCCTCCGCGATGCCGAGCTCCCGCGCGTCCTCGGGGTGCACCTCCACGAAGGGCGCCGGGTTCAGCTTGTTGAGCTTCGCGACCTTCCCCGTCTTCGTGAGGGTGTGCCACTGGTGCTGGAGACGGCCGGTGCTGAGGACGAAGGGGTGATCGTCGTCGGGCATCTCCGCCGCGTCGACGTGGGGGCGCGGGAAGAAGACCGCGCGTCCGCTCGGCGTCGGGAAGACGGGCCCCGGAGCGTCCTCGGAGACGTACCGGATCGGGTTCCGCGCCGGTCCGCCGACCGCCGCCGGCCACTGGACCGGCGTCTCGCGCAGCCGCTCGTACGTGACCCCGCCCAGGTCGTACCCCGTCCTCGGGTTCCCCGCGCGCCGGATCTCCTCGAAGACCTCCTCGGCGCTCTCGTACGCGAACGCCTCCCCGTACCCCATCGCCCGCGCCACGCCCGCGATGATCCGCCAGTCGGCCAGCGCCTCGCCGGGCGGGTCGGCCGCCGGGCGGGCGAGGGTGAGGCCGCGCTCGCTGTTGACGAGGACGCCCTCGGTCTCGGTCCACAGGGCCGCCGGGAGGACGACGTCGGCGTACGCGTTGGTCTCCGTCTCGGCGAACGCGTCCTGTGCGACGACCAGCTCGGCGGCCCGCAGCGCCGCCACCACCGTGGACCGGTTGGCGACCGACGCGACCGGGTTGGTGCAGATGATCCAGCAGGCCTTGACCTCGCCGTCGGCCATGCGCCGGAAGAGGTCGACGGTGCCGGTGCCCGAGCCGTCCTCGCGGATCGTGCCGGCCGGGAGCCCCCACAGCTCCTCCGTGAAGGCCCGGTCCTCGGAGACGAGGACCGACCGCTGCCCGGGGAGGCCGGGGCCCATGTACCCCATCTCGCGTCCGCCCATGGCGTTCGGCTGGCCGGTGAGCGAGAAGGGGCCGGAGCCCGGTCGGCAGATCGCGCCGGTGGCCAGGTGAAGGTTGATCAGGGCGTTGGTGTTCCAGGTGCCGTGCGTGGACTGGTTGAGGCCCATGGTCCAGCAGCTGGTCCACTCCTTCGCCGTGCCGATCCACTCGGCCGCCGTCCGCAGGTCCTCCTCCGGTATGCCGGTGAGCGCGGCGACCGTCGCGGGCGGGTAGTCGGCGAGGAACGGGACCATCGCCTCCCAGCCCTCCGTGTGACCGGCGACGAAGGCGGGATCGGTGTGCCCGTTCTCGTGCAGGAGGTGCAGGAGCCCGTTGAGGAGCGCGAGGTCCGTGCCGGGCCTCACCCGGAGGAACAGGTCGGCCTTCTCGGCGGTCGCGGTCCGCCGGGGGTCGACGACGATCAGCTTCGCCCCGGCCTTGACCCGCTCCATCATCCGGAGGAAGAGGACGGGGTGGCAGTCGGCGATGTTGGAGCCGATGACGAGGAAGACGTCCGCCCGGTCGAGGTCGTCGTACGAGCCGGGCGGGCCGTCCGCGCCGAGGGACAGCTTGTAGCCGGTCCCGGCGCTCGCCATGCACAGCCGGGAGTTCGACTCGATCTGGTTGGTGCCGACGAAGCCCTTGGCGAGCTTGTTGGCGAGGTACTGCGCCTCCAGGCTCATCTGGCCGGAGACGTACAGCGCGAGGGCGTCCGGGCCGTGCTCGTCGACGATCGCCCGGAGCCGGCGCCCGGTCTCGGCGATCGCCGCCTCCGTGCCGGTCGGCACGGGCTCCGCGGCCCGGTCGGCGCGGACGAGCGCCCGGGTCAGGCGGCCCGGCGCGGCGAGCATCTCGGCGGTCGTGGCGCCCTTGGTGCACAGGCGCCCCCGGTTGGCGGGGTGGTCCTTGTCGCCGGTCGCCTTCAGGACCGTACGGCGGCCGTCGGCGCCGATCCCGATGTCGAGGAGCAGTCCGCAGCCGACACCGCAGTACGAGCAGACGGACCGCACCTGCGTGTCGTGTGGGGTCACCGGGGCGCCTCTCCGTGGAACCAGCCGATCGGGAACCGATCGGGTCGATCGGTTCCCGACCGTACGGAAGGGCCGTTACGCCCGTGTCAACCGATCGGATCATGGTCCGTAACGCCGGTCACACAGTCCCCCGGAGCCCGGTGTGAGCTCGCCCCCTACGGGCCGCTCGTGTACCGGAACCGCACCCACAGCGGCAGCGCGAACCAGCAGAGCAGGTACCAGGCGAAGACCCCGGCGACCAGCCAGGGCACGTACGCGTCGTCCGTCGCCACCCGCAGGATCAGCAGGAGCGCGGAGACGAGGGTGGCGAGGAGGAGCACGATGCCGGTGAAGGTGAGCCGGGAGGCCCAGACCACCGCCTGCGGCTTGACCCGGCGCCCCGACACGATCCGGTGGAAGGCGACGGGGCCGATGAGCGCCCCCGTCGCCAGGGAACCGAGGACGACGGTGACGATGTAGATCGTCTTGTCGGTCTGGCCGAGTCCCTGGAAGTGCGGGGTGAAGACGACCGTGAGGAGGAAGCCGAGCAGGATCTGCACACCGGTCTGCGCGACGCGGATCTCCTGGATGAGCTCCTGCCAGCGCCGGTCCGCCCGTTCGTTCTCCGTCTCGTTCCGGCCGTCGCCCCTGCCCGTACGGCTCCTGCCCGTACGGCTCCGGCCCTCCTCGCTCCGGCCGCCGTCCCCGCCCGTACGGCTCCGGTCCTCGTTCTCGGCTCCCATGGAGCACCACCCTCCGATCGCGGCGACACGGCTCAGGCCCGCCCCGCCGCCTTCTGGCTGCGCCGGGACAGCGAGTCGACGACCACGGCGGCGAGGAGCACCGAACCCGTGATCATGAACTGGACGGCGTTGCTGACTCCCATGATGTTCATGCCGGACTGGATGGAGCCGATGACCAACGCGCCGAGCAGCGCGGACCAGACCGATCCGCGCCCGCCGAACAGGCTCGTGCCGCCGATGACCGCCGCCGCGATGACGTTCATCAGCAGGTTGCCGCCGCCCGAGGTCTGGCTCGCCGACTGGATCTGGCCGGCGAGGAAGACGCCGCCGATCGCGGCCATGGTCCCGGCGATCGAGAAGACGGTGATCCGGACGAACGGCACGCTGACGCCCGCCCTGCGCGCGCCCTCGATGTTCCCGCCGACGGCGAAGATCCGGCGCCCGTACGTCGTGCGGCGCAGGACGAAGTCCAGGACGACGAGGAGGACCAGGAAGATCAGGAGGGCGAGCGGCAGCCCCTGGTACCGGTTGAGGACGTACGCCGCCGCGAAGGCGATCGCCGCGATCACGGCCGTACGCAGCACGATCTCGGCCACCGGCCGGTACGGCACACGGGCCGCCCTGCGGCGCCGCGCGTCCAGGAGCGAGGCCGCCAGGAAGAGCCCGACGCCGACGGCGGCCGTCACGTACGCGGCGGCGGGGCTGTGGTAGATCGTCGAGTAGAGCCGCGAGACGATGCTCTCGGCGGGGATGTTGACCGTGCCGCTGGTGCCGAGGACCTGGAGCATCAGGCCGTTCCAGGCGAGGTTTCCGGCGAGCGTGACGACGAACGCGGGCACGCCGACGACGGCGAAGAAGAACCCGTGGATCAGCCCGACGACCGCGCCGCCGCCGATGGCGACGAGCAGCGCCAGCCACTCGTTCATGCCGTTCAGCACGTTCAGGACGGCGAAGATCGCGGCGCACAGGCCGCTGACCGAGCCGACGGAGAGGTCGATCTCGCCGAGCAGCAGGACGAAGACGATCCCGACGGCGATCATGCCGGTGCCGACGATCTGCTGGCTGAGGTCGGAGAGGTTCTGCGCGGAGAGGAAGGCGCTGTCGAGGCTGCCGAAGACCGTCCAGATGACGACGAGGGCGAGGACGACGGGCAGCGAGCCCAGCTCGCCGCTGCGCAGCTTGCGCCGGAACTCGTCGACGTACCCCTTGACGCCCTCCTCGCGGACGAGGAGCCGGGCGTCGACGGCGGGCACCGCGCCCTTCGCGGGTTCCTGGGCGGCGGAGTCGTCGGAGCGACGGCGGTCACGGCCCCGGTCCGGGCGGCCGTTCATGATCCATCCGCCTCCTCCCCGCGCTGACGGGCCCGGCGGCGGGTGACCGCGCTGTCCGTGGCCCCGGTGATGGCGGAGATGATCTCCTCGGTGGTGGTGGACCGCTTGTCGAAGACGCCGTTGTTCCGGCCGAGCCGCATGACGGCGATCCGGTCCGCGACCGCCATCACGTCGACCATGTTGTGGCTGATCAGGATGGTCCCGAGCCCCTGGTCCCTGAGCCGCTCCACGAGGTCGAGCACCTCGGCGGTCTGCTCGACGCCCAGCGCCGCCGTCGGCTCGTCGAGGATGACCACCTTCGGCGCGCCGATCAGCGACCGGGCGATGGCGACCGTCTGGCGCTGGCCGCCGGAGAGCGAGGCGACGGGGATGCGGACGCTCGGGATGCGGATGGACAGGGTGTCGAGCAGTTCGCGGGCGCGCCGGTCCATGCGGACCTCGTCGAGCACCCCGAAGCGGCGCAGCTCGCGGCCGAGGAACAGGTTGGCGACGACGTCGAGGTTGTCGCAGAGCGCGAGGTCCTGGTAGACGGTCGCGATGCCGAGGTTCTGGGCGTCGTGCGGCCGGTTGACGGCCACCGGGCGGCCCTCCCACTCGATGACGCCCTCGTCCGGCGGGTTGACCCCGGCGATGGCCTTGACGGCGGTGGACTTCCCGGCGCCGTTGTCGCCGACGAGCGCGACGACCTCGCCGGAGCGCACCTCCAGGTCGAACCCCTTCAGGGCCTGGACCGCGCCGAACCGCTTGGAGATCCCCCGCAGGGTGAGCACGGGTGGCTCCGGCAAGGGAACCGCCTCCTCCGTACGGCAGCGGACCCCGGGTCAGCGGAGTCCGGCCTCCTCGCAGGCGGCCGCGTAGGTCGGCGTGCAGATCTCCTCGACCGTGTACAGCCCGTCCTTGACGACCGTGTCCTTGATGTTGGTCTTGTCGACCACGACCGGCGTCAGCAGGTTGGCCGGGACCTTCTGGCCGCTTCCGCTGGTGACCGTGGTGGGGGTGAGCGAGTCCGGGAGCTCCTTGCCCTCGGCGAGGTCCACCGCCATCGTCGCGGCGATGTCGGCCTCCGGCTTGTACGGCTTCTCGACCGTGATCGTCTGCGTGCCGACGAGGATCCGCTGGATCGCGTCGAGCTGGGCGTCCTGGCCGGTCAGCGGCACGTTCAGGCCGGCGGCCTTGAGCGCGGTCGCGATGCCGGCGGCGAGGCCGTCGTTGGCCGAGTAGACGCCGACGATCCGGTCCTTGCCGAGCGCGCTGATGGCGCCGGACATCTGCTGGTTGGCGTTGTTGGGGTCCCAGTTCGGCGTGTCGTACTCCTTGCCGATCTTCACCTTGCCGTCGAGGACGGAGTGCGCGCCCGCCTTGAACTCGGCCGCGTTCGGGTCGGTCGGGGAGCCGTTGTGCATCACGATCTCGCCGTCGCCGGCCTTGTCGCCGAGCGCGTCGAGGAGCGCCTTGCCCTGGAGCTCGCCCACCTTGCGGTTGTCGTAGGAGACGTACGAGTCCACCGGGCCCTGCGCCAGGCGGTCGTACGCGACGACCTTCACGCCCGCGTCATGGGCCTTCTGGACGGAGGACTGGATCGACTTGGCGTCCACGGCGTCCAGGATGAGGACCTTGTCGCCCTTCGCGAGCGCCGTGTTCACCTGCTGCTGCTGGGTCGTCGCGCTCTCCGCCGCGTTGTAGTAGTCGATGGTCGCCCCGGGCGCCAGCTCCTTGATCTTGGCCTCGATGTAGGGCCGGTCGAACTTCTCGTACCGTGTGGTCTTGCTCTCCGGCAGGAGCAGGCCGATCCGTACCTCGCCCTGCGCCGCGCTCCCGGCGCCCGGCTCGGCCGCTCCGATCTGCGACGCCGCCCCGAGCGCGAGAGCCGCGGCTCCGGCGAGGGCGACGGCGCTCCGCACTGTCCGGGTCATGGTCATGGAAGGCCTCCTCTCGTACGTCCCCACTCCGGGTTCTCCCGCGAGTACCCGGACGGAGATGCACCTATGGCCTCTCTCTCGACCCTAGTCGCAACCTGGGGACCGGCAAGCGGGTGACGCAACCGACCGGTAACCTTGCCGCTGAGCTGGGCGGAAGTGATCTGGGTCGCATCGACGCGAGGGCGTCGGAGGAGGCACCATCTCAGTTCCGGCTCTTCGCGAAAACACTTGTCCCGGAAAGAGGTCGACGATGACCAACCTGGCCCTCAACCTCGCGCGTACGGCAGCGGCGCGGCCGGACAGCGTGGCGATCCAGCTGGACGACCTGGCGCTCGACTACCGGTCGCTCGACGAACGCAGCGCCCGCGTCGCCGGCTGGCTGGCCGAGCGGGGGGTCGGGGCCGGGGACCGGGTGGTGATCATGCTGCCGAACATCCCGCACTTCGCCGTCGCCTACTACGGCGTCCTGCGGACCGGCGCGGTCGCCGTACCGATGAACCCGCTGCTCAAGACCGGCGAGATCGCGTACGGCGCCGGGGACTGCCAGGCCCGCCTGATCCTCGCCTGGGGCCCCGCCCTGGCCGAGGCCGGTCCGGCCGCCGCCGAGCTGGGCATCGACTGCGTCGACGTCACCGACCCGGCCTTCGGCGAGGTCCTCGCCGCGGTCGACCCGCGCCACCAGGTCGTGGAGCGGGGCGCGGACGACCTCGCCGTCCTGCTCTACACCTCGGGCACGACCGGCCGCCCGAAGGGCGCCCGGCTCACCCACGGCAACCTCGGCTCCAACACCGACGCGGTGGCCCGCGTCCTCGGCGTGACCTCGACCGACACCGTCTTCGGCGGCCTGCCGTTCTTCCACGTCTTCGGCCAGACCTGCGGGCTGAACGCGGCCGTCCTCACCGGCGCCCGGGTGACCCTGCTGCCGCGCTTCGACGCGGCGAAGGCGCTGGAGATCCTCTCCCGCGACAAGGTCACGGTGATGGAGGGCGTGCCCACCATGTTCCTCGGCCTGCTCGCCGCCGCCGAGGCGGCCGGCTCGACCGGCCTCGCGGACGGCGGCCCGCGCCTGAGCGTGACGGGCGGCTCGGCGATGCCGGTGGAGGTGCTGCACCGCTTCGAGAACGCCTTCGGCTGCGTGCTCGTCGAGGGGTACGGCCTCTCGGAGACCTCCCCGGTCGTCACCTTCGGCGCGCTCGAAGGGCCGCGCAAGCCCGGTTCCATCGGCACCCCGATCGCCGGCGTCCAGGTCCGGCTGGTCGACGACGAGGGCAAGGACGTCCCCGAGGGCGATGTCGGCGAGATCGCCGTCCAGGGCCCGAACGTGACGCCCGGCTACTGGAACCGCCCGGAGGCCGACGCCGCCGCGTTCGTCGACGGCTGGTTCCGCACGGGCGACCTCGCGCGGCGCGACGAGGACGGCTTCTACTTCGTCGTGGACCGCAAGAAGGACCTCGTGATCCGCGGCGGCTACAACGTCTACCCGCGCGAGATCGAGGAGGTCCTGTACGAGCATCCGGCCGTCGCCGAGGCGGCCGTCGTGGGCGTCCCGCACGAGGTGCACGGCGAGGAGGTCGCGGCCGTCGTCACCCTGCGCCCGGGCGCGGAGGCGACCGCCGACGAACTGCGCGCGTTCGTGAAGGCGCGCGTGGCGCCGTACAAGTACCCGCGGATCGTCCAGCTCGTGGAGGGACTGCCGAAGGGCCCGACGGGCAAGATCCTCAAGCGCGAGATCAGCGTGGAGAACTGACGGGCCGTCCGGCGCGGTCCGCGCCGGACGTCACCAGCCGAAACGGCGGTCCACGACGGCGGCGAACTCCTCGAACGAGAGGAGTTTGTCGCCGTTCTGGTCGCACGCGTCGAACAGGGCCGCCGAGTCGTCGACGTCCCCGACGCCCCACATCGGGATGACGCCCTGCGCGGCGAGCGTCGGACCCTTGGACCGCAGCGCGCTGATCACCTCGGTGCGCGTGAGGCTGCCGTCGTGATCGAGGTCGAGCGCGTCGAAGAGTGTGCGGGCCTTGTCGCTCATGGGGTGTCCTGTTCGCTGGGCGGGGCTGGTGGCTGGGGGCTGAGACGCGGTGCGTCACCGTACGGGATAGGACGTCGGCGGCGCGCCCCGGGTTGCGCGGGCGGACCCGGCGGCTCTTATGTCAACACCATTGACCTTGATCTGCCCGGACGGTGTCATGGCGGTACTTGGAGGCTCGTACCTCGCCTCCGCGACCAGCGCAAGGAGCTCGCCGCCATGGATCCACTCGCCTCGCTCCGGGACGCCGAACCGACCCCGTTCTGGCTCGACAGTCCCGAGAAGCCGCACGCCGCCACCGCCCTCGTCGGCGCGACCTCGTGCGACCTTCTCGTCGTCGGCGGCGGGTACACCGGCCTGTGGACCGCGCTCGTCGCCAAGGAGCGCAACCCGAACCTCGACGTCGTCCTCGTCGAGGCCGAGGAGGCCGGCGGAGCCGCCTCCGGACGCAACGGCGGCTTCGTCGAGGCCAGCCTCACCCACGGCCTCCAGAACGGCATCACCCGCTGGCCCGAAGAGATGGGCCTCCTGGAGCGCCTCGGCCGCGAGAACCTCCAGGCCATGGAGGACACCCTCGTCCGCCACGGCATCGACTGCGACTGGGAGCGCACCGGCTCCCTCGCCGTCGCCACCGAACCCCACCAGGTCGAGTGGCTCAAGGAGGAGGAAGAGGCCGTCGCCCGCTACGGCGGCTCCTCCGAGTACCTCGACGCCGACGCCGTACGGGCGGAGATCGACTCCCCGACCTTCCTCGCCGGCCTCTGGAACAAGCACGACGTCGCCATGGTCAACCCGGCCCGCCTCGCCTGGGGCCTGCGCGCCGCCTGCCTCGCGCTCGGCGTCCGCCTCCACGAGAACACCCCCGCCCTCTCCCTCGACGAGCACGGGCACACCGTCACCGTCCGCACCCCGTACGGCAGCGTGGCCGCCCGCAAGGTGGCCCTCGCCACCAACGCGTACCCCTCGCTGCTGCGCCGCCACCGCCCGTACACCATCCCGATCTACGACTACGCGCTCATGACGGAGCCGCTCAGCGAGGAGCAGCTCGCCGCGGTCGGGTGGAAGAACCGCCAGGGCTTCGCGGACATGAACAACCACTTCCACTACGTCCGGCTCTCCGCCGACGACCGGATCCTGTGGGGCGGCTACGACGCCATCTACCACTACAACGGCAAGGTGCGCGCCGAGCACGACCAGCGGCCCGAGACCTTCGCGACCCTGGCGAAGCACTTCTTCACGACGTTCCCGCAGCTCGAAGGGGTGCGCTTCAGCCACACCTGGGGCGGCGCCATCGACATGAGCACCCGCTTCTGCGTCTTCTTCGACACGAGCCACCGCGGCAAGGTCGCCTACGCCGCCGGCTTCACCGGCCTCGGCGTCGGCGCGACCCGCTTCGGCGCGGAGGTCATGCTCGACCTCCTCGACGGCGCCCGCACCGAGCGCACCCAGCTCGAACTGGTCCGCCGCAAGCCCCTCCCGTTCCCGCCCGAGCCCGTCCGCTCCGTCGGCATCGGCATCACCCAGTGGTCGATGACCCGCGCGGACCACAACCAGGGCCGCCGCAACCTGTGGCTGAGGACCCTGGACAGCCTCGGCCTCGGCTTCGACAGCTGACCTGAGAACCCCGGCGGACCGCACCCGCCGACACGAACGACCGGACGGGCACCCACGGGGGGATGCCCGTCCGGTCTTCGGCGTCGTGCCGCGCCGTCCCGCCTGAGGGTCCGGTACGGCGCGGCTTGAGCCGTCCCGTGTGCGGCCGTCCGGTGCGGCGCGGCCCGAGCCGCACCGGACCCCTCACGCCCCCGCGCGCGCCTGCTCCCGCACCGCCCGCGGCGACAGGCCGAACTCCGCGCGGAACACCCGGCTGAAGTGGCTCGCCTCGCCGAGGCCCCTGCGCGCCGCCAGGACGTACGCCGGGAGGTGGGCGAGCGCCGGGTCGACGAGGTCGCGGCGGATGCGCTCCAGGCGCCGGCGCCGTACGTGATCGCTCACCGTCACGCCCGACTCCCGGAACATCGCGTGCAGATGACGGACCGAGATGTGGTGCGCCGCCGCGATCGTCCCCGGTGACAGGTCCTCCGCGAGGTGGTCGTCGATGTAGGCGAGGACGCGGTCGACGGCACCGGAGGAGCCCCGGTCGGAGGAGACGCCCGCGCCGCCCGCCTCGCGCAGCAGCGTCCCGAGGATCGCCGAGACGTGCTCGCCCATCTCCCGGCGCGCCAACGGCCCGAAACCGTGCGCCCGCTCCGCCAGTTCGCCCACCACCGCCGACAGCACCCGGCCGCTCGGCGAACGCGGCAGCTCCGCGTTGGCCGTCACCGCCCCCGCCGCCGTCGCGACCCGGCCCGCCGTCCCCTCGTCCAGGGACAGGACGAAGTACCGGTGCGAGGTGCCCAGTTCCAGACGGAACGGACGCGCCCCCGTGTACAGGACGAAGTCACCCGGTGCGAGCTCCGCCCGCCGCCCGTCCTGCTCCAGCTCGCCCCGCCCCGACACGAGCAGGCCGAGGAGGTGACCGGGCCGCCGCGCAGCGGGAGAGGGCCGGGGCATCACCCGGATCTCCTGCTCCCCGCTGATGTCGCAGCCGTTCAGCGCCCCGAAGCGGCTCGACCGCATGTCGGCCGCGTACCCCGAGTCGCCCGCCCGTGCCCGTACGAGCACCGTGTCGAAGGCGCCCGCGCGGTCCGCCGTCGCGGTGTCGAGATAGCCGAAGACCAGGTTGCCTTCGTCCCGTCGCTCCACCGGCATGTCGTACTCCCTCCCGATCCCCGTGCGCCCCGGACGCGTCCTTCGCGCCGTCCGGGCCGCGCACTGCGGGCACAGAACTCTGCGCTGCCGGACCAGTGCTCACCACGGGATTGCCAGATGCTCGCAGAGTCCTCGCTGTACCTGAAGCACACAGGCGGTAACAGATGGATGTACTTCTGGCCATCCTTGGCCAGTTCGGTCTCTACGGGCTGCTCACCGTCGGGATCGCGGTGATCTTCGCGGCCACACGGGTCGTCAACCTCGCCCAGGGAGACCTGGCCATGGTCGGCGCGTACGTCGCCGCGACCGTGACCACCGCCCCCTTCGGCCTGCGGACCCTGCTCGCCCTCGTCGCCGGCGTGCCGCTCCTCCTCCTCGTCGAACGGCTGCTGCTGCGCCGCATCGGTGACGACGGCCTCGCCGCCATGCTCGTCACCTGGGGCCTCGGGATGGCCCTGCGGCAGGGCGCGGAACTCCTCTTCACCGGGACCTCGCGCACCGTCGCCGTACCCGTGGACGGCACCCTCACCGTCCTCGGCACGCCCTACCCCACCTACCGGCTGGTGTGCGCGCTCACCGCGGTCGTCGTCATCGGCCTCGTGCTCCTCGCCGCGCACCGCACCGACTGGGGCCTCCGGCTCCGCGCCGTCGCCGACAACCCGTCCATGGCGGCCCTCCTCGGCACCGACCCGCGCCGCATGCGCGCCACCGCCTTCACCGTCGGCGGCCTCCTCGCGATCCTCGCCGGAGCCCTCTACAGCCCCGTGCTCGCCGTCAACCCCAGCATGGGATTCGGCCTGCTCGTCCCCGTCTTCTTCGGCCTGCTGCTCAGCCGCCCCGGTGCCCTGGCGACCGCCGCCGGCGCCGCCCTGCTGATCGCCGCGCTGTCGGTCCTGCTGCGCACGTGGCTCTCCGACACCGTCGCCGAAGCCGTCTTCTACGCCGTCGTCGTCGCGATAGCCGCCCTGCGCTCGCGCCCCTGGATCGGAAGGTTCACCCCATGGTTCCGTCGCTGGTTCCGTCGTCCCACCGCGCCCGTGAGCGCCGCGTGACGCCCGCCCCCCGCCCCACCGCGCTCGCCGCGGCCGGCACCCTCGCCCTCACCCTCGCCCTCACCGGCTGTCAGGGCGCGGCCCTCGACGACGACGCGGCCCCCGCCACCGGCGGCCCCGTGAAGATCGGCGTGGTCGTCCCCCTCACCGGCCCCGTCTCCCAGGTCGGCACCGCCCTCCGCAACGGCCTCGAACTCGCCGTCAAGAAGGTCAACGCCGACGGAGGCGTCCACGGCAAGCCCGTCGAGTACGTCGTCGTCGACGACGCCGGCGACCCCGCCAACTCCACCCAGCTCGCCCGCCGCCTCATCCGCCAGGACAAGGTGACGATGCTCTTCGGCACCATCACCGGCGACACCGCCGAAGCCGTCGGCCGCGTCGCCGACGAGGCCCACGTCCCCTTCGGCACGGCCATCCTCGGCGACACCGACCGCTGCTTCGCCTACCAGTGGGGCTTCGGCGAGTCCACCCGCCAGATGCTCGTGCCCACCGTCCCCGGCCTGGTCAAGAAGTACGGCAAGAAGATCGCCATCACCGGCTCCGACTACAACTACCCGCGCTTCTACGCCGACATCGCCGAGGAGCTCGTGAAGAAGGAAGGCGGCACCGTCGTCGCCAAGGAGTTCAGCCCCCTCGGGCAGACCGACTGGCAGCCCGTCATCAGCCGCGTCAAGAACGCCGGGCCCGACGCCGTCCTCTCCATGGTCGTCGGCGCCGACGCCGTCACCTTCAGCAAGCAGGCCCAGCAGTTCGGCCTCCTCACCCCGAAGCTCGGCTACGAGGGCGCCCCCCTCGACGCCGACTTCCAGCCCGCCCTCGCCGACCTCGTCGCGGGCCGCACCCACACCGTCCGCTGGAGCGACGGCGTCGACGACGCCGAGAGCGCCGCCTTCACGAAGGCCTACCGCGACGCCCACCAGTGGAAGGCCCCCATCCCCGAGGTGGCCGGAAACGCCTACTTCGGCGTCAAGTTCTTCCTCGCCGCCGCCGAGAAGGCGGGCTCCGGCGAGCCCGAGGCCGTCAACAAGGCCATCGGCGGCCTCTCCTACGACAGCCCCCTCGGCAAGGGCACCCGCTTCGACCCCACCAACCACGTCCTCCAGGCCGACATGCGCGAGGTCACCATCGGCCGCGACGGCTCGTACAAGGTGACCCGTACGCACCCGATGGTCGCCGACACCACCCCGAAGAAGGGCTGCTCGTGACCGTCCCCGCCGGGTCGGCGGCCGCCACCGGGTCCGCCGCGGCGACGGGGTCCGCCCCCGCCGCCGGGGCGGCCCCGGCCCACGGCCCCGCCACCGCCACCGCCGCCACCCCACCCGCGGACCGCCTCCGCCGGACCCTGCGCGTCGCGCTCCCCGGCCTCGCCGCCGCCGGCCTGCTCGCCGCCCCCTTCGGCCTCGACGCCTTCGCCGTCGCCACCCTCACCCTCGGCCTCTGCCACGGCCTCTTCGCCTACGGCCTCGACCTCTCCTGGGGCCGCGCCGGACTCCTCAGCGTCGGCCACGCCGCCTTCTTCGGCCTCGGCGCCTACGCCGTCGCCCTCGCCCAGGAGCACGACCTCCCCCTGACCCTCACGGTCACCGCGGCCGTCGTCGCCGCCGTCCTCGTCGCCCTGCCCGTCGTCCGCATCGGCCTCGCCGCCCCCGTCCCCGACGCACCGCTCATCCTCCTCACCATCGGCGTCGGCCTGCTCCTCCAGCGCGCCGCCACCACCCTCACCCCCGTCACCGGCGGCACCAACGGCCTCTCCGTCTCCGGACCCGACGTCGTCACCTCCTACTACGTCACCCTCGGCGCCGTCGCGGCCGTGGTCGCGGTCTGCGCCCTCGTCCTCACCCGGGGCCGCTTCGGCACCCGGCTCGTCGCCGCCGCCCGCAACCCCGAACGCGCCGCCCAGAGCGGCATCGACGGCACCCGCGTCCGGTCCGCCGCCTTTGCCGCGAGCGCCGCCGTCGCCGCCCTCGCCGGAGCCCTCTACGCCCCCGTCGCCGGACTCGTCTCCCCGCAGGTCTTCGGCCTCGGCCTCTCCACCTCCGTCCTGATCTGGCTCGCCCTCGGCGGCCGCGAGTCCACCGTCGGCCCCTTCGTCGGCGCGGTCGCCGTCACCGTCGGCCAGCAGTACCTCGGATCCACCTGGCAGGGCTGGTACGTCCTCGCCCTCGCCGCCCTCTTCCTCCTCGTCGTCCAGGTCGCCCCGGCCGGCCTCACCGCCGCCCCGCGCCGCCTGCTCGCCGGCCCCGGCCCGGACCTGCGCCTCCCCGCCGCCGCACGCCGAGACCCCGGCCGTACACCCCGGAAGACGGCGAAGGCCGCCGACACCACCCCCGTCGCCCCCCTGGTCGCGACCGGCATCAGGAAGTCCTTCGGCCCCGTCGACGTCCTCACCGGCATGGACCTCACCGTCGAGGCCGGGAAGTGCGTCTGCCTCATCGGCCCGAACGGCGCGGGAAAGAGCACCTTCCTCAACGTCGTCGCCGGACAGCTCGCCCCCGACGCGGGCAGCCTGCGGCTCTTCGGCACCGACGCGACCGGACTCCCCGTCCACCGCCGGGTCGCTCTCGGCGTCGGCCGCATGTTCCAGATCCCCAGCGTCGTCGCCGACCTCTCGCCGGCCGACAACCTCCGCCTCGCCCGCGTCGAGGCACCCGAACCCACCGACCCGCCCGCCGAGTTCGCCGACCTCGTCGCCGACGAACTCCGCCCCGCCGGCACCCTGCCGCTCGCCGACCGGCGCCGCCTGGAACTGGCGATGGTCCTCTCCGCCGCGCCCCGGCTGCTCCTCCTCGACGAGCCCGCCGCCGGACTCGGCCCCGACGACGCCCGCCGCCTGACCCGCGAACTCCGCGAGCTGGGCCGGCGTACGGGCTGCGCCCTCCTCGTCGTCGAACACGACATGGACATCGTCCGCGAACTCGCCGACGAGGTCGTGGTCCTGGCCGGCGGCACCGTCCTCGCCCGCGGCTCGCTCGACGAGGTCGCCGCCGACCCCGCCGTCCGCGCCGCCTACCTGGGAGCGCACTGATGCTCGAACTCACCGGCCTCGCCGGGGGATACGGTCAGGCCCCCGTCGTCCGCCCCACCGACCTGACCGTACGCGGCGGCGAGATCACCGCCCTGATCGGCCGCAACGGCGCGGGCAAGACGACCCTGCTCCGCACGGTCTTCGGCCTCGCCGACCGGCACGGCGGCACCGTCACCCTCGACGGCACGGCCGTACCGCCGGGCCGCCCCGAACTGCTCGCCCGGGCGGGCGCCACCCTCATGCCCGAGGACCGGGGCGTCTTCCCGGCCCTCACCGTCGCCGAGAACCTCCGCCTCGCCCGGCGCAAGGACGTCACCCCGGCCGTCGACCCGTACACCGTCTTCCCCCTCCTCACCGACCGCGCGGGCCAGCAGGCGGGCACGCTCTCGGGCGGCCAGAAGCAGCAACTCGGCATCGCCCGCGCGATGCTCGCGGGCCGCACCCTGATCGCCGTGGACGAACTCACCCAGGGCCTCCAGCCCTCGGTCGTCACCGACGTCCTCGAAGCGCTCGGCACCATCGCCGCGGCGGGCACGGCCGTCCTCCTGGTCGACCAGCACGCCGGCGCGCTCCTCGACCACAGCCGCCACGTGGTGGCGATGGAGGCGGGCCGCGTCGTCCTCGACGAACCCAACGAAGAGGGCCTCCGCGACCGTCTGAACGCGATCCTCGCGGTGAGCTGACCCGCGGAGCACCGCCCCGGGGGGGCGAGTGCCCCGCCCATGAAGCGCACCCCGCCGAGGGCTCGTCCGCCCCCGCCCGAGCGGACCCCCTACCCCCGCCCCCAAGCGGGCCTTTCCACCCCCTCCGCCCCCAAGCGGACCCTCCTGCCCCCGCCCCGCCCCCGTCGCCCCAGGAGCCACCACCATGGACCCCTTCTCCTCAGCCACCGATCTCGCCGCGGCCGTCCGCGGTCGTGAGCTCAGCCCCGTCGAGATCGCCGAGACCTACCTCCGCCGCATCGACGCGCACAACCCCGAGCTGGCCGCGTTCACCTGGGTCGACGAGGAGGCCGTGCTCGCCGCCGCCCGCCGGGCCGAACAGGCCGTCGTCGACGGGGAGGCCCTCGCGCCGTTCCACGGAGTGCCCGTTCCCGTCAAGGAGTTGACGCAGGTCGAGGGGCAGCCCGCGACCTACGGGTCGTACGGGGTCGACGACCGGCCCCGCGACCTCACCGAGCCGGTGGTCGGACGGCTGCTCGACGCCGGGTTCCTGCTCATGGGACGCACCAACTCCCCGGAGATGGGGCTCCTTTCGACCACCGACAACAGCCGCTTCGGCAGCACCCGGAACCCCTGGAGCCCCGAGCACTCCTCGGGCGGCTCCAGCGGCGGCGCCGCCGCGGCCGTCTCCGCCGGACTCGCGCCCGTCGCACACGCCAACGACGGCGGAGGCTCCATCCGGATGCCCTCGTCGTCCTGCGGCCTGGTCGGTCTGAAGCCGAGCCGGGGCCGCGTACCGCAGCAGGTCCCCGGCTGGGAGCACGCCACCGTCGAGGGCGCGATCACCCGGACCACCCGCGACGCCGCCGCGCTGCTCGACGCCATGTCCGTACCGGACCGCCTCGCCATGTACCAGGCGCCCGCGCCCGAACGGCCGTACCTCGACGAGATCGGCCGGGACGCCGGCCGCCTCCGCATCGGCCTGCTCACGGAGGCCCCCACGGGCCTCCCCGTCGACCCCCAGTGCGTCGCCGCCGCCGAGCACACCGCCCGCCTCCTCGTCGCCCTGGGCCACGACGTCGCCCCCGCCGCGCCCCGCTTCTTCAGCGAGCGGGCCATCACGGGGTACGCGCAGACCGTCCTCGACGCGGCGCTCTGGGCCGCGCCCTACCAGCAGCCCGAACTCGCCGAACCGCACCTGCGGTTCCGCATGGACCGGGCGGCCGGCAAGCACTCGGGGGAGTACACCCGCGCCGCGAACCTCCTCGCCGAGGAGTCCCGCGGGATCCGCGCGCAGTGGGGCCAGGAGTTCGACCTCCTCCTGACGCCCACCATGGCCTGCCTGCCGCCACCGGTCGACGCCCTGCTCAAGGAGGCCAACGCCGACCCGGGCGGCCCCCGCACCACCGAGACGCGGATGATCTCCTTCACCGCCCTCTGCAACATCACCGGCCTGCCCGCCATCAGCCTCCCCACCTTCACCTCGGCCGAAGGCCTCCCCGTGGGCAGCCAGCTCATCGCCGGCCCCTGGGACGAGGCCGCCCTCCTCCGGGTCGCCGCCGAGCTGGAGACCCTCGACGGCTGGCCGACCCGCCGCCCCGCGCGCTACCTCGGCTGACCCACCGCCGTTCGCGCGAGGCCCTTTTCACGTCGGCGGTGACAGCCCGTCACCGCCGTTCCCGGCCTTCCCCCACCCAGGGAAGCCCGGCCCCCCTCCGGAAGGAGCCGTACATGGCACGCACCGCCCCGGCCCGCATGCTGCGCCGGATCGTCGCCGAACACTCCACGGACGCCGACCTCACCACCGGCGCCGGACCCAGCTCCGCCCTCTCCCGCCGTTCCGTCCTCGGCGGGATCGCCGCCGGTGTCGGCCTGGCCGCCACCACCGCCGTCGGGGCGGCGGGCACCGCCCGTGCCGACTCCGCCGGCGCCCCCGTGATCGCGATCGTCGGCGCCGGCATCGCCGGCCTCAACGCGGCCCTCCGCCTCGCCGACCACGGCATCACCTCCGCCGTCTACGAGGCCGACACCCGCGTCGGCGGCCGCATGTACTCGAACCCGGCCGGCGCCTACTGGGCCGACGGCCAGGTGTCCGAGTGGGGCGGGGAGATGATCGACACGGGCCACGCCGTCATGCAGGGCCTCGCCGCCCGCTTCAACCTGCCCCTCGACGACATCCGCGCCGCCGAGCCCACCGGCACCACCGAGGTGTACCGATTCGACGGCGCCTACTACACGTACGCGCAGGCCAGCGCCGACTTCAAGAAGCTGAAGCCGGTCATCCAGCAGGACCTCGCCTCCTTCAACTGGCCCGTCGTCTGGAACTCCTCCAACAGCCCCGGCGCCATCGCCCTGTCCAACATGAGCATCCGCGACTGGATCGCCAGCCGCGTCCCCGGCGGCCTCGCCTCCCCGTTCGGACAGCTCCTCGACGTCGCCTACACCACCGAGTTCGGGGTCGACACCGCCGTCTCCTCGGCCCTCGGCATCCTGGGCGTCCTCTCCTACCAGCCCGACCCGAACGGCTTCGCCCTCTTCGGCGAGAGCGACACCCGCTTCCACGTGCGCGGCGGCAACCAGCGCATTCCGCAGGCCATCGCCGCCGCCCTGCCCGCCGGAACCGTCCGCCACGGCTGGCGCCTCCAGAAGGTCGCGGCCGCCCCCGGCGGCAGACAGCTCCTCACCTTCACCGCCGCCGGGTGTACGCAGACGGTCCTCGCCGACCACACGATCCTGGCCCTCCCGGTCGGTGTCCTCCAGCGGCTCGACCTCTCCTCCTCCGGCTTCGACGCCCGCAAGCTCGCGGGCATCGCCGCGATGCGGATGGGCCAGAACTGCAAGCTCTCCCTCCAGTTCGACACCCGCCACTGGAACGCCACCGGCCCCTGGGGCAAGGCCACCGGAAGCACCATGAGCGACACCGGCTACCAGACCTCCTGGGAGACCACGCGAGGCCAGTCCGGCACCAAGGGCATCCTCACCGTCTACGCCGGCGGCAGCCACGCGGCCGACTTCACCCCGTCCTCGCCCTTCCGGACAGCGGCCGACCCCCAGGTCCACGGCTACGCGCAGGCGGCACTCGCCCAGCTCGAACCGGTCTTCCCCGGCATCACCTCGCACTGGACCGGCAAGGCCACGCTCGCCGCCTGGCCCCTCAACCCGAACGCGTACGGCTCGTACTCGGCGTGGCCGCCCGGCTACGCCCACCAGTACGCCGGCTACGAGGGCGTCCGCCAGGGCAACACCCACTTCGCGGGCGAGCACACCTCGGAGCTCGCCCAGGGCTTCATGGAGGGCGGCGCCGAGTCCGGCCTCCGCGCCGCGGACGAGGTCCTCACCGACCTCGGCGTGACGGTGAGCGGCTGACCGGGCCGAACCGCCGCGATCCGGCCCCCTGACTTTTAGACCGGCCGAGTCTGGGCAGACGCCCGGCACGGGTCAGGGGGTTCACCGAATCGAGGCACGTCATGATCCTTCTCGGAATCGTTCTGCTCATCATCGGATTCGTCACCGGCATCTCGATCCTGTGGACCATCGGCATCGTGCTGGTCCTCATCGGCGCCGTCCTCTGGATCATGGGCGCGGCCGGCCACGCCGTCGGCGGCCGGAACCACTACTGGTGACGGTGACGACGCGTGACGGCGGGGGAGCGGACGCACCACCGGGCCGGGAAGGCGGCGGCGCCGTGATCGGAAGAGCCCACGGCGGAACTCCAGTCACAGTCTCCGAGATCGGGGAGGCCGTCCTCGGCTG
>NZ_JBFADU010000033.1:0-67246 GCF_040641575.1 Streptomyces sp. NPDC020807 | reverse complement strand
CCCGGGGGGGGGGCGGGGGGGGGGGCGACGGTGACGACGTCGCCCGCCCCGCGCCCCCTCTCCTCCGCACGCCTCAGCCGGCGAGCAGCAGCGCCTGGTCCAGGGCCTGGAGGAAACGATTCGTCGTCACCCGGTCCCGGACCGCGAGCCGCAGCCAGTTCCGGTCGAGCCCCGGGAACGTGTCACCCCTGCGGGCCGCGAAGCCGAGGAGTCGCAGCTTGTCCCGCACCTCGTCCGCCCCGTCGATCCGGATCAGGACGAACGGGCCCTCCGCGCCCGGCACCGTCCGCACCTCGTCGAACTCCGCCAGACCGGCGAGCAGGTGCGCCCGCTCCACGCCGATCAGATGCGCCGCGTACTCCGCCTCCGCCAGCGCCGCCCGCGTCATGCACGCCTCCGCCGCCACCAGCGCCGGCGTCGACACCGGCCACAGCGGCTGCGCCCGCTCCAGCAGCGCGATCGTCTCCGGCGCGGCCAGCACGTACCCGATCCGCAGCCCGGCGAGCCCCCACGTCTTGGTGAGGCTCCGCAGCACCACGAGCCCCGGCACGTCCGTCCGCGAGGCCAGCGACTCCCGCTCGCCCGGCACCGCGTCCATGAACGCCTCGTCCACGACGAGGATCCGCCCCGGCCGGGCCAGCGCGGCGATCGAGGCGGCCGGATGCAGCACGGAGGTCGGGTTCGTCGGGTTCCCGATCACCACCATGTCCGCGTCCTCCGGCACCGCCGCCGGATCGAGCCGGAAACCGTCCTCCTCGCGCAGCAGCACCCGCCCCACCTCGTGCCCGGCGTCGCGCAGCGCCGCCTCCGGCTCGGTGAACTGCGGGTGCACCACCACGGGCCGCCGCACCGGCAGCGCCCGAGCCAGCAGCACGAAGGCCTCGGCCGCGCCCGCCGTCAGCAGGACCCGGTTCGCCGTCAGGTCGTGCCGCTCGGCGACGGCCGCCCGCGCGACCCGGCCGTCCGGATAGGCCGCGAGACCGGTCAGCGAGTCGGCGATTCTTCGCCGCAGCCAGTCCGGTGGGGTGTTCGTCCGGACGTTGACCGCGAGGTCGATCAGCTTCTCGTCGCGGACCTCGGCATCGCCGTGGTGCCGCAGGTCGTGGGTGTCGGGGTGCGAGGAAGTGTGCGTGTCCATGGCCGCCGTCGTGTGGGGGGTGGGGATGGTGGGGGTGAACAGAGTGGGGGATGAGCAGGGCTCGTCTGCGATGTACCCGTGAGCCGGGGGCAACAACCGTGCGTCCGGAGCCAGTTCGTTCGGACAAACCGGGACGCAGGTGGCGAGCGCGCAGGTCGCGCGCCGGGTCTTCCGCTTCGGCACCCGCAGCACGCCCCGCGACACCTCCCGCGACACCTCCCGCGCCATTCCCCGCGACACCTCCCGCTCCATCCCCCGCGACACCTCCCGCTCCATCCCCCGCGACACCTCCCGCGCACCGGATCCCGCCGACAGCAGCGCCGCCGCCTCCGCGACCGACGCCGTCCCCGCCGAGGCCAGCGGCACCGCCGACGGATGCGGTACGGGGACGGCCGCGAGCTCCTCCACCGCGAACCCGCGCACCGGCACCCCCAGCTCCGCGGCCGCGCCCGCGATGCCCGGATGCGCCACCCGCGCGTCGAGCGTGGCCAGCGAACGGACCGCCGCCCGGCCGAGACCCGCCTCCCCGAGCACCGCGTCGACGAGACCGAGCACCTCGTCCACCGAGGCCCCCGAGCGGGCCCCGACGCCGAGATGCGCGCACACCGCGCCATCCGATACCACTGGCCCATGGCTGTGGTCGTCGCGCTCGGCGCGTTCCTCATGACGCTCTTCGGCGGCTGGGTCGCGGGGCGCGTCACCGACCGCCGGCACCTCGTCCTCGGCCTCGCCGGCGGACTCATGCTCGGCGTCGTCGGACTCGACCTCCTGCCGGAGGCCCTGGAGGCCGCCGGCAGCGAGGTCTTCGGCGTCCCCGAGGCCCTGCTGCTCTTCGTCGGCGGCTTCCTCCTCGCGCACGTCGTCGAGCGCCTCCTCGCCGTACGCCGGGCCGGACACGGGGTCGGCTCCGACGAGAGGGTCCCTCAGGTCGGGCTCACCGCCGCCGCCGCGATGGTCGGCCACAGCCTCATGGACGGCATCGCGCTCGGCGCCGCCTTCCAGGTCGGCGGCGGCATGGGCGCGACCGTCGCCCTCGCCGTCATCACCCACGACTTCGCCGACGGCTTCAACACCTTCACCATCACGAGCCTGTACGGCAACGCCCGCCGCAAGGCCGTCGCCATGCTCGTCGCCGACGCCGTCGCCCCGGTCGTCGGCGCCGCCTCCACGCTCCTGTTCACCCTTCCGGAGGAACTCCTCGGCGGCTATCTCGGCTTCTTCGGCGGCGTCCTGCTCTACCTCGCCGCCGCCGAGATCCTGCCCGAGGCCCACCACGAACACCCCGCCCGTTCCACCCTGCTGTGCACGGTGGCGGGCGTGGGCTTCATCTGGCTCGTGGTCGGAGCCTCCGGCGGCTGATCTCACGCGAGCGGCCCGCCGCCCGCGGAACGCTCCGCGCAGTGCGCCACGAACCGGCTCGCCGCGCCCGGCGCCCCCGCCCAGTGGGTGTGCACGTAACTCGCGTGCACCCCGCCCTGCACGAAGCCCTCGACGCGCCGCGCGGGCTGCCGCAGCCCCCAGGCCGCGAGCGCGCCGGCGCCCGGCTCGATCACGGTCCGGTGGAACTCGTGCCCGCGCATCCGCGCCCCGGCGGGCGCGAGCACGCTGTCGCTGACGGCGACGGCGTCCCGGTACCCGAGCGTGAGCCGCTCCGACATCCGCGCCTCCGCGTCGAGCACCCCGCACATCGGGTTGCCGTCGAGCGACCGCGCCAGGTACAGCAGCCCGGCGCACTCGGCGGCGACCGGCGCCCCCGACGCGGCGAGCTCGGCCACGGCCTTGCGCAGCGGCAGGTTGGCGGACAGCTCCGCCCCGTACATCTCCGGGAACCCGCCCCCGATGACGAGCCCCGACGTCCCCTCGGGCAGGCTCTCGTCCCGCAGCGGGTCGAAGGTGACGACCCGGGCCCCGGCGGCGGACAGCAACTCGGCGTGCTCGGCGTACGAGAACGTGAACGCGGCCCCGCCGGCGACGGCGACGACGGGCGCGGGCGCGCCCGCCGCGGCCGTGCGCTCCCCGGCCTCCGGCACCCACGGCTCGTCGCGCAGTTCCGGAGCACTGCGCGCGAGCGCGAGCAGTGCTTCCATGTCGCACCCGGCGAGCACCTGCTCCGCCTGCGCGGCCACCGCCTCCACGGCGGCGGCCTGCCGCTCGGCGACGGGCACGAGACCCAGGTGCCGCGAGGGCGTCGCCACGGCGGGCGCCCTCCGCAGCACGCCGAGCACCGGCACGCCCGACTCCCCGAGCGCCTCCCGCAGCAGGTGCTCGTGCCGGTCGGTCGCGACCTTGTTGAGGATCACGCCCCCGAGCCGCACCTCCGGGTCCCAGGAAGCGAAGCCGTGCACGAGCGCCGCCACGGACCGCGACTGCGAGGACGCGTCCACGACGAGCACCACGGGCGCCTTGAGCAGCTTCGAGACCTGCGCGGTGGACGCCAGCTCGCCCTGGTCGGCGGCGCCGTCGTACAGGCCCATGACCCCCTCGACCACGGCCAGGTCGCAGCCGCGCGCCCCGTGCAGGAAGAGCGGCGCGATCCGCTCCGTACCGCACATGTACGCGTCGAGGTTCCGGCCCGGGCGGCCCGTGGCGAGCGTGTGGTAGCCCGGGTCGATGTAGTCGGGCCCGACCTTGTGGGGGGAGACGGCCAGACCACGGCCCGCGAACGCGGCCATGAGGCCGGTCGCGACCGTGGTCTTGCCCGCGCCGGAGGACGGCGCGGCGATGACGAGACGTGCTACCACTCGATGCCCCGCTGGCCCTTCTGACCGGCGTCCATCGGGTGCTTGACCTTGGACATGTCGGTGACGAGGTCGGCGAAGTCGAGGAGCTCCTGCGGGGCGTTGCGCCCGGTGATGACGACGTGCTGGGAGCCCGGACGGTCGCGGAGGACCTCGACGACCTCCTTGACGTCGATCCAGCCCCAGTGCAGGAGGTAGGCGAACTCGTCGAGGACGTAGAACTTGTACTTCTCCTCGGCGAGGTCCCGCTTGACCTGCTCCCAGCCCTCGCGGGCCTTGTCCTCGTGCGACTGCTCGCCGTCCGCGACCTCGCGCTGGATCCAGGACCAGCCCTCGCCCATCTTGTTCCAGGTGACCGTGCCGCCCTTGCCGGTCTCGCCGAGCGCCTTGAGGGCGTTCTCCTCGCCGACCTTCCACTTGGCGGACTTCACGAACTGGAACACCCCGACGGGCCAGCCCTGGTTCCAGGCGCGCAGCGCCATGCCGAACGCGGCGGTCGACTTCCCCTTGCCGACGCCCGTGTGCACCATCACGAGCGCGCGGTTGCGGCGCTGGCGGGTGGTGAGGCCGTCGTCGGGCACGACGGTCGGCTGTCCCTGCGGCATTAAGCGGCCCTCCTCATAGTCCGTTCTCCTGCCTGTACGTCCCTGACGAGCCCGGCGATCGAGTCGGCGCGCAGCTCGTCCAGGGTGACGGCCGTGCCGCCGAGTTCGCGCGCGAGCCGACCCGCGAGCCCGAGCCGTACGGGCCCGGTCTCGCAGTCCACGACGACGCTGGCCGTGCCCTCGGCGGCGTGCAGCCGCGCGGCGCGGGCGGCGAGCCCCACCGGGTCGGCGCCGCCGCCGGTGGCCCGGCCGTCGGTCACGACGACGAGCAGCGGGCGGCGCGAGGGGTCCCGCAGCCGTTCGATCCGCAGGACGTCGTGGGCCTTGAGCAGCCCGGCGGAGAGCGGCGTGCGCCCTCCGGTCGGGAGCTGTTCGAGCCGGGTGGCCGCCGCGTCCACGGACGAGGTCGGCGGCAGCGCGACCTCGGCGGTACGCCCCCGGAAGGTGACGAGGCCGACCTTGTCGCGCCGCTGGTAGGCGTCGAGCAGCAGCGACAGCACGGCGCCCTTCACGGCGCTCATGCGCTGCCGGGCGGCCATCGACCCGGAGGCGTCCACGGCGAAGAGCACGAGGTTCCCCTCGCGGCCCTCGCGGGTCGCCTGCCGCAGGTCGTCCCGCCGGACGACGAGTCCGGGCCCGGACCGGCCGCGCGCCCGCTGGTGCGGGGCGGCGGCCCGGACGGTCGCGGCCAGGTGCAGCTTGGTGAGCGCGCCCCTGGGCCGGGTGGACCCGGTGGTACGGCCGTGCTCGGTACGGGCCCGGGACCGGCGCCCGGCGGCGCCCTCGCCGAGCCCGGGAACGCTCAGCACCTTCGTACGGAAGGGCTCGGCGGCCTTGACGGCGGCGCGCTCACCGGCGCCGGGACCGCCGCCCCGAGGGGCGGAAGCCGGTTCCGGCCCGGGGGCCGGCACGTCCTCCTCCGCCGCGGGCCCGTCCCCCTGCGGCGGAACCCCGCCACCGTCGGGTCCGCCACCGTCAGGTCCGCCGTCGGGCCAGCCGCCGGGACCACCGTCAGGCCCGCCGTCACCGGGACCGTCCGGATCGGGCTCGGGCTCGGGGTCCTCGTCGGGTTCCTCCCCCTTGAACTGCTCCAGGGTCTCGTCGAGCTTGTCCTCGTCGAGACCGGGCGCGTCGAAGGGGTTGCGGCGACGGCGGTGGGGGAGCGCGAGGAGCGCCGCCTGCCGCACGTCGTCCGAGGTGACCTCGGTCCGCCCGTCCCAGGCGGCGAGCGCGGTGGCGGTGCGGGCCATGACGATGTCGGCGCGCATGCCGTCGACCTCGAAGGCGGCGCAGGTGGCGGCGATCTGCAGCAGCACCGCGTCCCCGAGCGTCACCCGCGGCAGCAGGGCCCGGGCGGCGACGATCCGCGCGCGCAGCGCGCTCTCCTCGCCCGCCCAGCGCGCCGCGAAGCCCGCCGGGTCGTCCTCGAACGCGAGCCGCCGTCGGACGACCTCGACCCGCTGCTCGGGCACGCGGGAGGCGGCGACCTCGACGGTCAGCCCGAACCGGTCGAGCAACTGGGGCCGCAGCTCGCCCTCTTCGGGGTTCATGGTCCCGACCAGCAGGAAACGGGCGGCGTGCCGCACGGAGACGCCCTCGCGCTCGACGTGGGAGGAGCCCATGGCGGCGGCGTCCAGCAGGTGGTCGATCAGATGGTCGCTGAGCAGGTTGACCTCGTCGACGTACAGGATCCCGCGGTGCGCGGCGGCGAGCAGTCCCGGCTCGAAGGCCTTGACGCCGTCGGCGAGCGCCTTCTCGATGTCGAGCGCGCCGACGAGCCGGTCCTCGGAGGCGCCGACGGGGAGTTCGACCATGCGGGCGGCACGCTCGCCGCCGCCCTCGGCCTCGTGCGGCCCGTCGGGGCAGCCGGGGTCGGGCGAGACGGGGTCACAGCTGAACCGGCACCCCGTGACGACGGGCACGACGGGCAGCAGCTCGGCGAGCGCCCGCACGGCGGTCGACTTGGCGGTCCCCTTCTCCCCCCGGACGAGCACACCGCCGACGGCCGGGCTTACGGCGTTCAGCAGCAGCGCGAGCCGCAGATCGTCCATGCCGACGACGGCGGTGAACGGATAGCGGGTGCTCATCGGGAGGTCCTTTCCTCAAGCGGATCCAGCAGACGTACGAAGGGATTGCCGGCGGCCGCCGACGGCGATGCGCCCCCACGGGGGCCACCCGCACCCGGGCTCACCATCCGCACAGGTGGTGCGGGTGGGAACCCCGGCGCGACTGAAGGCCGCGCGCGTCCCCACCGGCCCGCGGTCGCCGACGCTGAGCGGCCACCCACAGGGGCCACCCGCAGGTGAGTCGCCGAGCCGCACGGGTGGTGCGGACGGAGGCCGGGCGCAGCCCCCGCACGGCGCAGCCGCGCCCGAACCGCCCCCGGCCGGCTCACGGCGCACCCGGCGGCACGAACGGCAGCCCCTCCGGGGCCCCCTCCTCGATGAGCCGCAGCAGCGCCCCCGTGTCGGCGTGCTCCTCGATCAGGTCGCCGAGCCGGTCGAGCTGCTCCTCCCGCAGGGAGCCGAACGCCGTGTCGGGCGAAGGCACGAACCGCCGCCCGGACGCCGCCGCGACCTCCCGCAGGAACGCCCGCCGGAAGCCGTCGCTCTCCAGCGAGCCGTGCCAGTGCGTCCCCCAGACCGCCCCGACCCGGCACCCGTCGAGGAACGGCTCCCCGCCGTCGACGGTCGCGACGCCGTGGTGGATCTCGTACCCCTCGACCCGCTCGCCGAGCGCCTCGCCGACGGGCCGGGCGAGCGTCTTCTCGCGCGCGAACCGGATCCGGACGGGCAGCAGCCCGAGCCCGTCGACGACGCCCGCCCGCGACTCGACCTCGTCCTCGATCCGCTCGCCGAGCGCCTGGAAGCCGCCGCAGACGCCGAGCACGGGACGCCCCTCGGCGGCCCGCCGCACGAGCGCGTCGGCGAGGCCCCGCTCCCGGAGCCAGGCGAGCGCCTTGACCGTGCCCCGGGTGCCGGGGACGACGACCAGGTCCGCGTCGACGAGCTCCTCGGGCCGGTCGACGAAGCGGACGACGACGCCCGGTTCGGCGGCGAGCGCGTCGACGTCGGTGAAGTTGGACATGAGCGGTACGGCGCAGACGGCGACCCGCAGGACGTCCTCGCCGACGGGCGGTGCGACGACCGACTCGCGGACGGTGCCCCGCAGGGAGACCCGGAGGCCGTCCTCCTCGTCGATGCCGAGCCCGTGCGCGTACGGGAGGACGCCGAGGGTCCGGCGCCCGGTGAGGTCGTACAGCATGTCGAGCCCGGGTTCGAGCAGCGTCACGTCACCCCGGAACTTGTTCACGAGGTAGCCCGCGACGAGCTCCTGGTCCTCGGGCGCGAGCAGCGCCGTGGTCCCGAAGAACTGGGCGAAGACGCCGCCGCGGTCGATGTCGCCGACCACGACGACGGGCAGCCGGGCGGCCCGCGCGATGCCCATGTTGACGATGTCGGTGCGCCGCAGGTTGATCTCGGCGGGGCTTCCGGCGCCTTCGCAGATGACGGCGTCGTACGTGCTCCGCAGCTCCTCCAGGCAGGCGAGGACGGGCTCGAAGAGCTCCTTCTGCCTGCCCCCGTGGTAGCCGCGGGCCGACAGCTCGCCGACCGGCTTGCCCATGAGGACGACCTGGCTGGACCGGTCGCTGCCGGGCTTGAGCAGCACGGGGTTCATGAGCGCGGTCGGCTCGACGCGCGCGGCCTGCGCCTGCATGGCCTGCGCGCGCCCGATCTCGGCGCCCTCGCGGGTCACGAAGGAGTTGAGGGACATGTTCTGTCCCTTGAAGGGGGCGACCTTGATCCCCTGCCGGACCAGCCAGCGGCAGATCCCGGCGGTCACGACGCTCTTGCCCGCGTCGGACGTGGTCCCGGCGACGAGCAGTCCGCCACCCCTCGTGCGGCCGCCGCTCATGCGTTCCTCCCCTTCGACGCGCGCGCGCTCAGCGCGCTCACGATCAGCCGGCCGCCGACGCAGGCGGCCAGCGACACGGCGGTGACCCGGCGCGAGAGCCGGACCGCCCGGTCGATGTCGGCGACCTCGACGGGCCGCCCCTCCCCGTTGAGGACGGGCCGGTGCTCGACCCGCCCGCCGTACGAGAGGGTCCCCCCGAGCCGTACGCCGAGTGCGCCCGCGAAGGAGGCCTCGACGGGGCCCGCGTTGGGGCTCGGGTGCTTCGCCGCGTCCGCCCGCCAGGCCCGTACGGCTCCGCGCGGGTCGCCGCCGGCGAGCGTCGCGGCGACGGCGGTCAGCCGGGCGCCGGGCCAGCCGGCCACGTCGTCGAGGCGGGCCGAGGCCCAGCCGAAGCGGAGGTAGCGCGGGGACTTGTGGCCGACCATCGCGTCGAGGGTGTTGACGGCCCGGAAGCCGAGGAGGCCGGGGACGCCCGCGACCGCGCCCCAGAAGAGGGCGCCGACGACGGCGTCGGAGGTGTTCTCGGCGACGGACTCGACGACGGCGCGGGCCATCGCGGGACCGTCGAGGGACTGCGGGTCGCGCCCGCAGAGGTGCGGCAGCCGCTCGCGGGCCACGTCCAGGTCGCCGGCGGCGAGCGCCCCGCCGATCGCCTGCGCCTCGCGGCCCAGGGTCGTACCGCCGACGACGGCCCAGACGGACGCGGCGGTGAGGGCGACGGCGGCGGCCGGCCGGTTCCGTACGGCCCGGGCGGCGAGGGCGCCCGCGGCGACGGTCGTCCCGGCGCAGACGGCGGTGTGCAGGGCGCCGCGGGCGCGGTCGTCGCGGTGCAGGCGCTGTTCGACGGCGGCGGCGGTCCGGCCGAAGAAGGCGACGGGGTGGCCGCGGCGTGGATCGCCGACGAGGCGGTCGACGGCCAGCCCGAGGGCGGCTCCGTAGGCGAAGGCACCTGTGGTTCTGATGCGGCCGGGCATGGCGCATGTCCTCACTCAGGGTCCGCGCCCTGGATCGACGTGACCGGCGGCGAGAGTTCCTGACTCCCGGACCCTGGGGGCCCGGTCACAGTGGCGGGACCGCGCCGGATTCGCACCGGACTTCCTCTGACTGCCGCCGTAATGGCCTCGGCAGTCCACCACGCGCCGCGAACAGCCGTCAACCCACCTTTGACCTGCGACGGGTCACTGTGCGAAGCACCACAAACACGGCACCACGAACACGGCGGGCGGCCCCCACCCGGAGGTGGGGACCGCCCGCCGTGAGGAGGGAGGCGCGACCGTCAGACGACGATCAGGTAGATGCCGTAGCCGACGGCCGCCGCGCAGAGGGCGAAGCAGGCGTAGGCGCCGGTACGGGCCAGGGCGGCGGAGCCGCCGTTCGCCTCGGCCTCCTCCTGCTTGCCGAGGCCGACGATCCCGAGGGTGAAGAGGCCCACGAGGGCGACGGTCGCCACGAGGCTGACTCCGAAGACGGAGCCGAGAGCTGCCCAGTCGATCTTCATGTCGTTCGTTCCTTACACCGCAGCGGCGGAGGCCGGGGGAGCGGCCGGGTCCGTGGGAACCGGCGCCGGGATGGTGGTCTTGAGGTCCTCGTCCGCGACGGCGGCGACGGAACCGGGGGCCGGCGGCGGGGTGACGGCCGCGATGGCGGTGGTCACGACGCCCGCGGGCTCCTCGTCGAGGTCGTCGGCGGTGACGTTGTTGTGGTCGACCGGCTTGCGACGGGAGAGGGTCCAGATGACGCCCGAGCCGGCGACGAGGAGGACGGCGACGGCGGCGATGCCCCAGGGGCCCTGCTTGGTCAGGAACTCGGCGCCCGCGCCGACGAGGCCGGCGGCCGGAAGGGTGAGACCCCAGGCGACGAACATCCGGGTGGCGGTCGACCAGCGGACGACACCGCCCTTGCGGCCGAGGCCGGCGCCCATCACGGCACCCGAGCAGGACTGGGTGGTGGAGAGGGAGAAGCCGAGGTGCGAGGAGGCCAGGATGACCGTCGCGGCGCTGGTCTGGGCGGCGAAGCCCTGCTGCGGCTGGAGGTCGGTCAGGCCCTTGCCCATGGTGCGGATGATGCGCCAGCCGCCGAGGTAGGTGCCGAGCGCGATGGCGACACCGGCGGAGACGACGACCCACAGGGGCGGGTTCGAGCCGGGGGCGACGACGCCCTGGGTGACCAGGGCGAGGGTGATGATGCCCATCGTCTTCTGGGCGTCGTTGGTGCCGTGGGCGAGGGAGACGAGACCGGCGGAGGCGATCTGACCGGCCCGGAAGCCCTTGGCGGTGGCCTTGGCGTCGGGGTTGGCCTTGATCTTGTACGTCAGCTTGGTGGCGGCCATCGCGGCGAGGCCGGCGACGAGCGGCGCGGCGACGGCCGGGATGAGGACCTTGGTGACGATCGTCGAGCCGTTGACCGCGGACCAGCCGGCGGACATGACGGCGGCGCCGATCAGGCCGCCGAAGAGGGCGTGGGAGGAGCTGGACGGCAGGCCCAGGAGCCAGGTCAGCAGGTTCCAGAGGATGGCGCCCACGAGCGCCGCGAAGATCACTTCTGTGCGAATGCCCTCTTCGTTGATGATCCCGCCGGAGATCGTCTTGGCGACCTCCACGGACAGGAAGGCTCCGACGAGGTTCAGCACGGCGGACATGGCCACCGCCGTCTTGGGCTTGAGCGCACCGGTCGAGATGGTCGTGGCCATCGCGTTGGCGGTGTCGTGGAAACCGTTCGTGAAATCGAACACGAGAGCTGTCACGACCACAATGGCGAGCAGCAGCGTGATGTGTTCCATTTACCCAGGCAATCGTTTGACGTCAGTGGCTCGTCGAACGTAGGCAACCTGGATGAACGGAAGGTGAACTGGGGCGGGCGACGTGGTGTCTCCATCCGGTGTCAAGAGATTCCGCTTCGCCCTCCGGCGGGCCGGATGTCCACGATGCGGTCACCCTGCGACCGCCGGTAATCCGGGGCCCTGGGCGCCCCACGAGCCCCGGCGGCGCCGGCGCTCCCGGGCGGCGTTCCGCCCCCTGGACGAGACCATCCGACCGGGGGACGCGGCGGGGGAGACCCTTGTCACTCGCCAGGGGCACGCCGGAGGTCCCCCGGTGGCAGGCGGCCCCCACCCTGCGGACACTGGGAGCGTGCGCACGGTTACCGCGACGGCAGCGGCCGTCACCACCCTGATAGGTATCGGCGCGGCCGCGGTGGCGGCCGGCCGGTACGCCAGCGACGTCGCCCTCAAGGCGCCGTCCGGACGACCACTCCCGGGCGACCCCCGGCTCACCGTGCACGCCACGGGACCGGAGCGGATCACCCTGACCCGCAGCCTCGCCTCCCTCCGCCCCGGCACGTACGGGATGGCGGGCCACGGCCTGCACGCCGTCCTCGGCCCCGTCCTCGACCGGGCCCCGCACTCCGCGGACACCGTCGTCCGGCGGCTCGAACGCGTCGAGCTCGGCGCGATCGCGCCCGGCGTCCGCGTCAGGCTCACCCCGGCGCTCCACCGGGGCACGCCGCGGAGCGCCCTCGGGCTCGCCCACGAGGACGTCGAGATCCCCGGCGAACTCGGCCAGCTGCCGGCCTGGCTCGTGCCGGGCCCGCGCGCGACGTGGGTGATCGCCCTGCACGGCCTCGGCACGACCCGCGAGCACCCGCTCAACGTCGTCCCCTTCTTCCACCGCCGCAAGGTCCCCGTCCTCGTCCCGTCCTACCGCGGCGACGAGGGGGCCCCGGCGGCACCCGACGGCCTCGCCCACCTCGGCGACTCCGAGTGGCGGGACGTCGACGCGGCGATCCGGTACGCGGTCCGGCGCGGTGCGGAGAAGGTCGTCCTGCACGGCTGGGGGACCGGCGCGTCGATGGCGCTGCGGGCCGCCGCCGAGTCGGGGGTGCGCGACCGGATCGCCGGCCTCGTCCTCGACTCCCCGGTCCTCGACTGGGAGGCCACCTTCCGCAACCTCGCCGCGGCCCACCGCGTCCCGTCCCCCCTGCTCCCGCTCGCGGTCCGCGCGGCCGAGGGCAGGACCGGCCTCCACGGCGACCGCCTCGAGGCGGCCTCGGAACCGGACGCCCTGAAGGTACCGGTCCTCCTCTTCCACGGCCCGGAGGACACGATCGCCCCCTGGGACCCCTCCGTGGAACTGGCCGTGCGCCGCCCCGGGCTCGTCACCCTCCAGACCGTCCGCCAGGCCCCGCACGCCGCCATGTGGAACGCCGACCCCTCCCGGTACGAGGAAGCCCTCCGCCGCTTCCTGACCCCGCTCCTCTGATTCCGCCGGGGCGCCCGGACGGGCGTTCGCGCGCCCCTTCCCGCGGCCGATCTGACGAGGCCGTGGATTCCGATTGGGCTTTCGGGCCGTCAGCGGGAAGACTGCCCCCGTGACGTCTCGAAAGCCCGATGAACCATTGGCGCGCAACTCCAGACTCCGACTCGTCCGTCCGCGGGCGCTTGCCACTGCCCGACGGGCCGTGACGAACCGGCGGACCCGCCCGGCGCCGCGCCCGCCCGAGGGCACTCCGCCCCGCGCGGAACTCGCCCGCCAGGCCCGGCACGTCCTCGCCGACGCCGTCCGGATCGCCCGATGGGCCGCCGCCCCCCGCGGGCCGCGGTCCCTCTCCCGTACGGGCCTGCCCCCGCAGGAACGGGCCGCGGTCGAGCTCGACCTGACCCCCGGCCAGGTCAGAACCGGCTGGGACCGCGCCCGGCTCGCCGGCCTCGTCGAGATGCACGGCGACACCGCCCGCCCCGGCTGGCGGCTGCACGCCTGGGACCGCGACGACTCCGCCGTCCTGCGCGGCTGGGTCGCCCTCTTCGACGCCTGGTCCCTGGTCCACCCGGCCCCCGAGGACGTCGCGCCCAGCGCCGTCGCCGAGGTCGTCGAGGCCGTCCCGCAGGTGCTCTCCCTCCTCCAGCTCTCCCAGGGCCCGGTCCCCGTCCCGGCCCTCCTCGACCTGCTCGGCCAGCGCGTCGCGGAGCTCCGCGAGGAGCGCTGCGAGGTCCCCGCGCCCGGCCAGCTCCCCGGTCAGACGGCGGGCCGGTCCGCCGACCTGCCCGCCGAGGAGCCCCCGGTCGGCCTCCCCGGCCTCCTCGACTGGGCCCTCGACGGCCTCGCCGCCGTCGGCGCGCTCACCCTCGACCCCGGCGCGGACGGCCGTCAGGCCACCCTCACACCCCTCGGCAACTGGGCGGTCTGGGTCAAGCTGGAGCAGATCTGCGTCGCCGCGCAGAGCCCCGCCGGCAACATCGAGCAGTCCGCCGAGGACATGCTCCGCGGCTGCGCCCGGCTCACCCCCGGCCCGGCCCGCGCCGAGTACCGGGCCTGGCTCGCCGCCCGCACCCTCTCCAGCGCCGTGGCCGAACTCCTCGCCGTCGCGCGTGGCGAGGACGCCCTCCTTCGCGGCCTCGCCTTCGAGGCGCTCCGCGTCGTCGGCGCCCCCGCCGAGGCCGAGGTCCGGGCCACCGTCACCGAGCCCTCCCTCCGCCCGTACGCCCTGCTGTGGATCGCGGAGTACGAGGGAGCGGACCCCGACGACGCCCCGGAGGTCCTCACCCGCGAGGAGGCCACCTGGCTCTGGGTGGACACGGCCGCCGCCGTCGCCGACCACGGCGAGAGCGAGCTCCTCGTCCGGCACCTCGAATCCGCCGTCCAGGGCACGGTCCCGGCGCTCCTCGACGAGGTCAGGGCCGTCGGCCACCCCCGTACGGTCCAGGTCCTCGTCGCCCTGGCCGCCGCCCACCCGGACCCGGCCCTCTCCAAGGCCGTCCGCCGGGCCGCGTTCCAGGTCCACACCGGCAGCGCCTGACCGCCCGGAGCGAGCCGTCCCGGCGCCCCCGCTACTCCGCGGCGGCGCCGGGCACGTACGTCCCGAAGCTCCAGATGTTGCCCTCGGCGTCTCTCGCCGTGTAGTCCCTGGCCCCGTACTCCTGGTCGGTCGGCGACATCAGGATCTCCATCGCCCGAATGTGACCCGGGTCTCATGGTCGCAGCCGCCACTGACAGCGCGGTCGCGACTCAGCGGAAGGTGTTGCACTGGGCCATGTCGCCGGTCCTGTACCCCTGGTAGAACCACTGCTGCCGCTGCGCCGCCGATCCGTGCGTCCAGCTCTCCGGCGTCACCCGGCCCTGGAACTTCTCCTGGATCCGGTCGTCGCCGACGGCGGCCGCCGCGTCGAGCCCGTCCCGGATGTCCGCGTCCGTGAGCCGCGTGAGCAGCAGCCGGCCCGTCTTGTCGTCGGGGGTGGTCGTCGCGTGCCGGGCCCACACCCCGGCGTAGCAGTCCGCCTGGAGCTCGACCCGCACCGCGTTGGAGTTCGCGCCGGTCCGCCCGTCCTGGGCGCGGCTCAGCGTCCCCATCAGGTTCTGTACGTGGTGGCCGTACTCGTGCGCCACCACGTACGCCTGCGCGAAGGGTCCGCCGCTCGACCCGAACTTGGTCCGGAGCTCGTCGAAGAAGCCCAGGTCCAGGTAGACCTGCCGGTCCCCGGGGCAGTAGAACGGCCCGACGGCCGAGCTGGCCGCGCCGCACGCGGTCCCGACCCGGTCGGTGAACATCACGGTCGACGCGTTGGCGTACGTCCCGCCCCGGCGCGCGTACTCGCTCCGCCAGAAGTCCTGGACGCTGTTGACCACGGCGACGGTCCGGCAGTCCTCGCGCGCGTTGGCGTCCGAGCCCTTCTTGCAGGCCTGGGTGACCTGGGCCGCCGACGACGAGGTCGCCACCGGCTGGTCCTCGCCGCCCGAGGAGAGCCCGAGCTGGTCCGGCCCGACCCCGAAGAGCACGCCCAGGATCAGCGCGATGAAGCCGATGATCCCGCCGCCGACGGTCGCCTTGCCGCCGGGGATGCGGCTGCCCCGCACGTCCCGGACCTCCGAGGTGTCCAGGTCGGCGTCGTCGTCGAACTGCACGGTCCACCACCCTCCGCGTCACTGCCGCGGCAGTGGCCGCCGCCCTGCGCCGAGTATCGGATGATCTGCACCGCATCGCCCCTTTTGGGGTTCAGGGGGGAGTAGGGGATGGTTTGTGGCGATCAGATCTGGCGGTGTTCCGTGCCCCACATGGCCGAAAACCAGTTGCAGGTGCCCGTTAGACTGGCCGTATGGACATTCTTCCCTGGGACCTGATCCCCTGGGACATTCTTCCCTGGGTGCATTAGCGGCGTCGAAGCCTGCCACCAGTCGTTCTTCCGCCGTTTCCCACCGCCTGGAGTCTGTCCGTGATCACCGCCACCGGCATCGAGCTGCGCGCCGGCGCCCGCGTCCTCATCGAATCCGCTTCCTTCCGCATCGCCAAGGGCGACCGCATCGGCCTCGTCGGCCGCAACGGAGCGGGCAAGACCACCCTCACCAAGTGCCTCGCGGGCGAGGGCCAGCCCGCCGCCGGCGCCATCGCCCGCTCCGGCGAGGTCGGCTACCTCCCGCAGGACCCGCGCACCGGCGACCTCGACGTCCTGGCCCGCGACCGGATCCTCTCGGCCCGCGGCCTCGACACGCTCCTCAAGAAGATGCGCATGAACGAGGAGCGCATCGCCACCGGCTCCGGGGCCACCCGCGACAAGGCCATGCGGCAGTACGAGCGCCAGGAGACCGAGTTCCTGACCAAGGGCGGGTACGCGGCCGAGGCCGAGGCCTCCACCATCGCCGCCGCCCTCGGCCTGCCCGACCGCGTCATGGGCCAGCCGCTGCACACCCTCTCCGGTGGTCAGCGCCGCCGCGTCGAGCTCGCCCGGATCCTCTTCTCGGACGCCGACACGCTCCTCCTCGACGAGCCCACCAACCACCTCGACGCCGACTCCATCGTCTGGCTGCGCGACTACCTGAAGACCTACCGCGGCGGCTTCGTCGTCATCTCCCACGACGTCGAGCTCGTCGAGACCGTCGTCAACAAGGTCTTCTACCTGGACGCCAACCGCTCCACGATCGACGTCTACAACATGGGCTGGAAGCTCTACCAGCAGCAGCGCGAGGCCGACGAGAAGCGCCGCAAGCGCGAGCGCCAGAACGCCGAGAAGAAGGCCGCGGCCCTCAACTCGCAGGCCGACAAGATGCGCGCCAAGGCCACCAAGACCGTCGCCGCGCAGAACATGGCCAAGCGCGCCGAGCGCCTGCTCTCCGGCCTGGAGGCCGTCCGCGCCTCCGACAAGGTCGCCAAGCTCCGCTTCCCGGAGCCCGCGCCCTGCGGCAAGACCCCGCTGACCGCCGAGGGGCTCTCCAAGTCCTACGGCTCGCTGGAGATCTTCACCGACGTCGACCTCGCGATCGACAAGGGCTCCCGCGTCGTCATCCTCGGCCTCAACGGTGCCGGCAAGACGACCCTGCTCCGCCTGCTCGGCGGCGTCGAGAAGCCCGACACCGGCGAGGTCACCCCCGGTCACGGCCTGAAGCTCGGCTACTACGCCCAGGAGCACGAGACGCTCGACCCGGAGCGGACCGTCCTGGAGAACATGCGCTCGGCCGCGCCCGACCTCGACCTCGTCGAGGTCCGCAAGACGCTCGGCTCCTTCCTCTTCTCCGGCGACGACGTCGACAAGCCGGCCGGGGTGCTCTCCGGCGGCGAGAAGACCCGGCTGGCACTCGCGACCCTGGTCGTCTCCTCGGCGAACGTGCTCCTCCTCGACGAGCCGACCAACAACCTCGACCCGGCCAGCCGCGAGGAGATCCTCGGCGCGCTGCGCACGTACAAGGGCGCGGTCGTCCTCGTCACCCACGACGAGGGCGCGGTCGAGGCGCTCGACCCGGAGCGGATCATCCTGCTCCCGGACGGCGTCGAGGACCTGTACGGCCCGGACTACCGGGACCTGGTGGCCCTGGCCTGACCCTCACGGGCCACGGTGATCATTCCGGGCTGGATCATTCGGCTCATGGGTGATCCTTCATCTGAGTGAGGATGTCTCGTACATCCCGGCGCGGTGCTCTGCCGAATCCTTCCGGCAGACCCGCGCCGTACGTGTGTTCCCCCT
Organism: Streptomyces sp. NPDC020807; assembly: GCF_040641575.1. Taxonomy (NCBI): domain Bacteria; kingdom Bacillati; phylum Actinomycetota; class Actinomycetes; order Kitasatosporales; family Streptomycetaceae; genus Streptomyces; species Streptomyces sp. NPDC020807. The sequence continues at coordinate 49,906 of NZ_JBFADU010000033.1, read as the reverse complement.
GCGTCGCTGACCTGGCACTTCCCGCGCCACCTCGGTCGGGAGCGGCTTCCCGCGTGCCCGGAATCGGGGACTCCGATCGTGATGAGCGCGTATGCCTCCGCAAACCGGGCGGGACGGACCTTGTCGAATGGGTGGCCAGGACGGCGGGGAGGGGTGATCATGAGAAGTCCAGAGCGCACTTCCCATGAGGAGGCACGGGTGGCCGAGACTCTGAAGAAGGGCAGCCGGGTGACCGGCGCCGCGCGCGACAAGCTCGCGGCAGACCTGAAGAAGAAGTACGACTCCGGTGCGAGCATCCGGGCGCTGGCCGAGGAAACCGGCCGCTCCTACGGATTCGTCCACCGGATGCTCAGCGAATCCGGAGTCACGCTGCGTGGACGCGGCGGAGCGACCCGGGGCAAGAAGGCGGCCTCGGTCTGACATCGGGGCGGCTCGTTCGGGCCACCGGGTCTCTCGGTGGCCACCCGGTCGACCTGCCGGTCGGCCAGGTGGTTACTGTGCAGTCACTTAGCATCCCGTTATGCAGTGCTGCACCGGAACCGGAGGCGCCCCATGACTACGCTCGACGATTCCGAGTTCGATACCGAGCTCGTGTTCGACAAGGACGGTGTACGGCTCACCGTCGAGGACGCCGTTGCCACGGTGACCCTGACCAACCCGGCGAAGCGCAACGCCCAGTCTCCCGCTCTGTGGCGGGCGTTGACGGAAGCCGGCCGGTCGTTGCCCGGCAGCGTGCGGGTCGTCGTCCTGCGCGGTGAGGGAAAATCCTTCTCCGCGGGACTCGACCGGCAGGCGTTCACGCCCGAGGGCTTCGACGGAGAGCCGTCCTTCCTCGATCTCGCGCGCGGTTCCGACGAGGACCTCGATGCCGAGATCGCCGAGTACCAGGAGGCTTTCACCTGGTGGCGCCGGAACGACCTCGTCTCGATCGCGGTCGTCCAGGGCCACGCCATCGGCGCGGGCTTCCAGCTCGCACTCGCCTGCGATCTGCGGATCGTCGCCGAGGACGTGCAGTTCGCCATGCGCGAGACCAGCCTGGGGCTCGTCCCGGACCTGACCGGGACGCACCCGCTCGTCTCGCTCGTCGGCTATGCCCGCGCGCTGGAGATCTGCGCCACCGGCCGCTTCGTCCACGCGGAGGAGGCCGAGCGCATCGGTCTCGCCAACATCGCCGTGCCCGTCGAGGAACTCGACGCGACGGTACGGGACTTGAGCGCCGCCCTGCTCGCGGCGCCGCGCGCCGCGGTCAACGAGACCAAGGCGCTCCTCCAGGGCGCCTCCGGTCGCTCGTACGAGGAGCAGCGCGTCGCCGAGCGCGCCGCCCAGGCCCGTCGCCTGCGCGACCTCGCGGGCGTCGGCGACTGACCCACCGGCTGCCGGACCTCAGCGCAGCTCCGAGACCAGCACCGTGACCGCCGTCACCCCAGGGGTGGCGGCGGTCACGGCCGTCCGGACGGCCCGGGCCACCTCCAGGGGTCTGTGCCCGGCGGTCACGGCGACCTCGACCCGCACCCGGTCCGGGGTGCGGCGGACCGGCGGGCCGAGCGTGTCCGTCACACCCGCCACCCCCGGCACCCGCAGCGCCGCGAGGGCGGCCGGATCGTCCGTGGCGGGGGAGGGTCGCCCGGACGGCGCAACGGGAGCGCCGGCGTCCTCCGGCACCGCGTCGAGCAGCTCCGTCACCCGCAGGTCCACGGCCGCGACGGCGAGCCCGAGGCCGTCCTCCGCCGCGCCCAGCAGGGCCGCGCGCAGCGCGGCCGCGAGCTCGGGCAGCGGCCGCAGCCCCGCGACGGCGGCGAACCCTCCGGAGATCCGCAGGGCCCCGGGCTCCGCCTCGTCCCTGCCGATCCTGAGCTCGCCCGGCACCGCGCCCGCCACGGACCGGGCGGCCGCGTCCAGCGCGACCCGTACCGCGCGCTCGGCGATCCACGCGTCCTCGGCCTCCGCCCCGAGCGGCAGCAGCCTGCCCGGCGCGAGGCGGTCCCGTACCGCAGCCGTCCAACTCTCCGCCGTCGTCATGACACCAGACTGCCGTATCCCCGGGGCGAGATCGGGAAGCCGCCCTTAGTGTGGGCGAAGTACCTCGAAATATCCCGGAAGGGGCTGAAACGCGATGACGGATACCGGACACGCGGACACCGGCGCGAGCGAGGAACAGCGCGAAGGGCGCCGTACCTCCGTGACCAAGAGGGGCGGCGGCGACCCGGCCTCGCGGGGCCGCACCACGATCGCCGACGGCGTCGTGGAGAAGATCGCCGGCCTCGCCGCACGCGACGTCGTCGGCGTCCACGCGATGGGCAGCGGCCTCTCGCGCACCTTCGGAGCCGTACGGGACAAGGTGCCCGGCGGCGGGAAGACGAACGTCACCAGGGGCGTGAAGGCCGAGGTCGGCGAGGTGCAGACGGCGCTCGACCTGGAGATCGTCGTCGACTACGGCGTCTCCATCTCCGACGTCGCCGGCGCCGTACGGGAGAACGTCATCGCCGCGGTGGAGCGGATGACCGGCCTCGAGGTCGTCGAGGTCAACATCGCGGTGAGCGACGTCAAACTCCCGGAAGACGAGGAGGACGAACCGGAGCCGAGACTCCAGTAGGCCCGAGACTCCAGTAAGGGGACGGCAATGAACATGGCGGTGGTCGGCCTGCTGGCCGGCATGGCTCTCGGCTTCGCCGGGTACTTCGGCGGCTTCGGGGCGTTTCTGCTGGTCGCGGCCCTGGGCGCGATCGGCTTCGTGGTCGGCCGCTTCCTCGACGGCGACCTCGAACCCGGCGACCTGTTCCGGGGCCGCGAGCGCGGCGACCGGCGGCGGTGACGCGGGTGGCAGGAGATTCGGTCCGCGACCGGGGGGCGACGACGATCGCCGACCGGGTCGTCGCGAAGATCGCCGCCCAGGCGGCGCGGGAAGCCCTGGGCACCGTCCCGGCGGGCGCCTCCGCGCCGCACGCCTCGGTGGTCGTCCACCGGGACGTCGCCCGGGTCGCGGTGAGCCTCGAACTCCCCTACCCCTCCGACATCGGCCGCCAGTGCGGGGCCGTACGGGGCCGGGTCCGCACCCGGGTGGAGGACCTCGTCGGCATGGAGGTGCACGAGGTGTCCGTCCACGTGGAACACCTGCACTCCCCGCACACCCGCAGCACCGACCCGAGGGGCCGCCTCTCATGACCACCACCCCGGACCCGGCCCCGGCACCCCCCGCCGGGGCCGCGTCCCCCGACCCCGTCCCCGTGCTCGCCGGTGAGCCCGCCCCCGGCGGGCCCGTTCGGCGTTTCTGGGCGGTCCGGCGCGTGCCCGCGGCGATCGTCGCCGCCGTCGTGCTCGGGGCAGCCGGGCTGCTGCTCTACGACGTCGCGGCGGTGCGGGCCGAACGGGACGCCATGGCGTGGCGGCGCGAGCTCGCCGACGCGCTGGCGACGAAGCCGCTCGACAGCACCACCGTGGTCGCCGGCGCCGCCCTCGCGGTCCTGCTCGGCCTCTGGCTGCTGGTCCTCGCGGCGACCCCGGGACTGCGCGCCGTCCTCCCCATGCGCCGCGAACACGCCGACGTGCGGGCCGGTCTCGACCGGGACGCCGCCGCGCTCGTCCTGCGCGACCGCGCCATGGAGGTCTCCGGCGTGCGGTCCGTCCGGGTGAACGTCGGCCGGTCCAAGATCGCCGTCCGCGCGGTCTCGCACTTCCGGGACCTCGACGAGGTCCGCACCGACGTCGAGAACGTCCTCGCCGCCGGGGTCGACGAACTCGGCCTCGCCCACCCGCCCGCGCTGACCGTCCGGGTCACCCGACCGCCCAAGAAGGGGTGACCCCGGTGACCGTCGTCCTCCGCCGCGTCAACCGCTTCCTGCTCGGCCTCGCCGGGCTGCTCCTCGTCCTCGGCGGCGGTGCCGTCCTCGCCGCCGTCCTCGACCTCTCGGTACCGTCCTGGTGGCCCTGGTCGGGCCCCGACGACGTCCTGCTCCCCGCCGCCGACCGGCAGCGCTGGCGCGAGGAGAGCTGGTGGTGGCCGGTGGTCATCGCGGCCCTCGCGATCGTCGTCCTGCTCGCCCTCTGGTGGCTGCTCGTCCAGTTCCGCCGGGCCCGCCTCCGCGAGGTCGTCGTCGACACCGGCGACGGCGAGGAGGCCCTGGTCCGCGCCCGGACCCTGGAAGCGGCCATGGAGGCCGACGCCACCGCCCAGGAGGGCGTGGCCCGGGCGAAGATCTCCCTCACGGGCCGCCGCACCGCGCCCCGCACGCGCGTCGCGCTCCTCCTGGAGCCGTACGCGGCCCCCGGAGACGCCCTGTCAGCCCTCAGCGACGAGGCCCTCGCCCACGCCCGTACGTCCACGGGCCTCGCCGCGCTTCCCACCGAGGCCCGCCTGCGGGCGGTGCGGCACCGCGCCCGCAGGGTGACCTGACGGAGCCCGTCAGAAACCGGAGCGCGCCCCGCCGTCCACCGGCAGCATCACGCCCGTCAGGTACGAGGCCGCGGGGGACAGGAGGAAGGCCGCCGTGCGGCCGAACTCCTCCGGCGTGCCGTAGCGGCGCAGCGGGATCTCGGCCTCGTTCGCCGCGCGCGCCGCGTCCGCGTCGCCCGACAGCGCGTCGAGCGAGCGCACCCGGTCCGTGTCGATGCGGCTCGGCAGCAGGCCGACGACCCGCACTCCGCGCGGCCCCAGGTCGTTCGCGAGCGACTTCGCGAAGCCCGCGAGGCCGGGCCGCAGGCCGTTCGAGATGGTCAGGCCGGGAATCGGCTCGTGCACGGAGGCGGAGAGCACGAAGCCGACGACTCCGCCCTCGGTCAGCGTCTCGGCCGCCGCGCGGGCGAGGCGCACGGCCCCGAGGAAGACGGTGTCGAAGGCCGCCGCCCACTGCTCGTCGGTGTTGTCGGCGGCGAAGCCCGGGGCCGGACCGCCGACGCTGATCAGGATGCCGTCGAAGCCGCCGAACCGGGCCCGCGCCTCGGCGATCAGCCGGGCCGGGGTCCCCGGGTCGGTGTTGTCGGAGGCTACGCCCGCCGCACCCGCCCCGAGCTCGGCCACGGCCTCGGCGACCGTCTTCTCCTCGCGCCCGGTGACCAGCACCTTCGCGCCCTCGGCGAGCAGCGCCTCGGCCGAGGCGCGCCCGAGTCCCCGGGTCGCGCCGGTCACGACGTACACGCGGTCCTTCAGTCCAAGATCCATGCGCCTATCCTGCCGGGTCCGGCTCCCCGGGTGCCAGCGCGAGGGCCGTGCCCACCAGGCCGATGTGGCTGAACGCCTGCGGGAAGTTGCCCAGCTGACGCCCGGCCACCGGGTCGTACTCCTCCGCGAGGAGCCCCACGTCGTTGGTGAGGCCGACGAGCCGCTCGAACAGCTCGCGCGCCTCCGCCTCGCGCCCGGTCAGCCGCAGCGCGTCCGCCAGCCAGAACGAGCAGACGAGGAAGGTCCCCTCCTGGCCGGGCAGCCCGTCCACGGCCGCCGTCCCCGTGCCGTCGGCGACGCTGTAGCGCCGCAGGAACCCGCCGTGCGAGAGCTCCGCCCGCACCGCGTCCACCGTCCCGACCACCCGCGGGTCGTCCGGCGGCAGGAAGCCGACCCGGGGGATGAGCAGCGTGGCGGCGTCCAGCTCCCGGGAGCCGTACGACTGCGTGAAGGTGTTCCGGTCGGGGTCGTACGCCTTCGCGCACACCTCCGCGTGGATCTCGTCCCGCATCGCCCGCCACCGCGCAGGGTCCCCGGGCAGCGTGGGGTCCGCCTCCAGGGTCCGTACGGCCCGGTCGGCGGCGACCCAGGCCATCACCTTCGAGTGGGTGAAGTGGCGGCGCGGCCCGCGCACCTCCCAGAGGCCCTCGTCGGGGTTCCGCCAGGTCGACTCCAGGAAGCCGAGCAGGCTCAGCTGGAGGTTCCAGGCGTGCCGCACGGGCGGGATCCCGGCCTTCCGCGCGAGGTGCAGCGAGTCCATGACCTCGCCGTACACGTCGAGCTGGAACTGCTCCACCGCCGCGTTCCCGGTCCGCACCGGCGCCGATTCGGCGTACCCGCGCAGCCACGGCAGGACCGTCTCGGGCAGCCGCCGCTCCCCGGCGGGGCCGTACATGATCTGGAGGTCCGCCGGGTCACCCGCGACGGAGCGGAGCAGCCAGTCCCGCCAGGCGGCCGCCTCCTCGACGTATCCGGCGGCGAGCAGCACGCCGAGGGTGAGGGAGGAGTCGCGCAGCCAGCAGGCGCGGTAGTCCCAGTTCCGTACGCCACCGAGCTCCTCCGGCAGGGAGGTGGTGGGGGCGGCGACGATCCCGCCGGTCGGGGCGTAGGTGAGCGCCTTGAGGGTGATGAGCGAGCGCAGCACGGTCGCCCGGTGGGGTCCTCGGTAGGTGCAGCGGGCCGCCCAGTCCCGCCAGTCGGCGACGGAGAGCTCCAGGGCCTCGAAGGGGTCGACGAGGACGGGGCGCGGTTCGTGGGAGGGGTGCCAGGTGAGGACGAAGGCGACCTTCTCGCCGGCGGCGACGGTGAAGGAGGAGCAGGTGGCGAACTGCTGGCCCCAGGTCTTCACGGGCGGCTCGCTGCGCAGCCAGACCGCGTCGGGTCCCGCGACGGCGACGCGGTGGCCGTCGGAGCGGCGCACCCACGGCACGATCGAGCCGTAGTCGAAGCGGAGCCGCAGCACGGAGCTCATCTCGACGGTGCCGCTGACGCCCTCGACGATCCGCATGACGTCGGGGGCCCTGTCCCGTTGCGGCATGAAGTCGACGACCTTGACCGTGCCCGTGCGGGTCTCCCAGAGGGTCTCCAGGACGAGCGTGTCCTCGACGTAGCGGCGGTCGGTGCAGCCCGTGGCGCCCTTGGGGGCGATCCGCCAGTGGCCGTTGTCCTCGTCGCCGAGGAGGGCGGCGAAGCAGGCGGCCGAGTCGAAGCGGGGGAGACACAGCCAGTCGATCGACCCGTCGCGGCCGACGAGCGCGGCGGTCTGGAGGTCGCCGATGAGGGCGTAGTCGTCGATACGTTGCGTCACGCTCTGGGCTGTTCCCGGAAGCGCGTGCCGTCAATCAGGGGGCCGGGGCCGCCTGGGGCTCCGCGTCCGCCCCGTCCCCCGCCGGGGAGCCCCGACCTGCCGCCGCCTCCGCGCGGTCGCGCTTCTCGCGGCGGACGAGGATCACCCAGCCGACGGGCACCCCGAGGGTGAAGAGCCACCACTGCACGGCGTACGCCATGTGTGCGCCGATCGAGTCGTGGTCGGGCTCGGCGATCTGCTCGGGCGTGCCGCCGGCCGCCCGGGGCCCGGTCTGCTCGACGTACCCGCCGAGGACCTCGCGCCCGATGAGCGCGGACTGCTGCTCGCTGCTGATCAGCATGACCTGCCGGTCCGGCAGGCCCTTGAGGTCCTTGATGCCGCTGGCGCCGGTCGTCTCGTCGGCCTTGAGGCGGCCGGTGACGGTGACCTCGCCCGTGGGGGCGGGCGGCACGTCGGGGTAGGCGCGCTGGTCGGCGGCGGCCGGCACCCAGCCGCGGTTCACGAGGAGGACCTTGCCGTCCTCCAGGACCAGCGGGGTCAGGACGTGCACGCCGACCCGGTCGTCGGAGGAGGTGCGGCGGCGGACGACCACCTCGTGGGAGGTGTCGAAGGTGCCGGTGGCGGTGACCTGGCGCCAGTAGTCGGCGCGCGGGACGGTGTGGCCGGGGGCGGTGAGCTCCTCGACCGGGACCGGCTTCGCCCGGAGGTTGTCCGCGATCAGGGCGTTCTGGGCGACCCGGCGCTCGTGCCGGTGGAACTGCCAGAAGCCCAGCTCGATCATCGTGGGGATGAGGACGAGGGCGACGAGGGTGAGGATCACCCACTGCCGGGACAACAGGAAGCGGTACACGCCGTCGACGGTACCTTGCGCCGAAAGGCCCCCTTGCGGCGGGTCGCCGGAGGGGGCCGGGTCCTGCGCGGGGGGCGAGCCCGGATCGTTTCCTCACACGCGGTCGACGATGCCCACCTTCCCCTCGGCCCGGGCGCAGTGGGCGCCGCAGTACCAGCTGCCCTCGACCTCGACGCCCTGGCCGATGATCTGGACCCGGCAGTGCTCGCAGATGGGCGCCATGCGGTGAATGGCGCAGGAGAAGCAGTCGAAGACGTGGATCGCGCCCTGGGCGTGAACCTCGAAGGACATGCCGTAATCGTTTCCGCAGACCTCGCAACGTGCCATGGGCCACAGGGTGGGGCTCCGGCCGGGCGCGCGCCGCGTGCCACGCCCGTCCGGCCCCGCGCGTCACCCGTCTGCCGGGGCCACGTCCCGCAGGAGCTGCGTGTAGGCCGCCTCGTCGACGACCGGGGTGCCGAAGGACTTCGCCTTGAGGGTCTTGGAGGTGGGCGCGTCGGGGTCGTTCGTGACGAGGAGGCTCGTCAGCCGGGAGACGCTCGTGGCGACGTGCAGCCCGGCCTCGACCGTGCGGTCCTCCAGGAGCTCCCGGTCGACCGAGGTGTCCCCGGAGAACGCGACCCGCATGCCCTGCTTGAGCGGCCGGTCCGCCTCGTAGCGGCCGGGGTTCGGGTGGGGGCAGGCCGGGCGCTTGCGCGAGGGGCGCCAGCTGTTCATGCGGTACGAGGCGGCGGCCCCGCCCCCGTACGAGGACTGGTGACCGACGCGCGGCCGCTCCGGCGCCGCCGAGGAGGCCCACTCCGTCAGCGGCCGGCACTCCAGCAGCGGGAGCCGGACGTTGCGCTCGGCCGCCGCGTGCAGGCTCGGCCGGAAGGCCTCGGCGAGGACGCGGGCGTCGTCGAGCGCGTTGTGCGCGCGCTGCTGGACGACGCCGAAGTGCGCGGCGAGCGTCGCCAGCTTGTGGTTGGGCAGCGGCAGCGCCAGCTCCTTGGCGAGCGCGATCGTGCACAGGCGCTGGCGGACGGGGGCGGTGGACTCGGCCCGCGCGTACTCCCTGGCGATCATCTGCCAGTCGAACATCGCGTTGTGCGCGACGAGGACCCGGCCGTCGAGGCGGGCCGCGAACTCGGCGGCGATCTCCGGGAAGAGCGGCGCGCCCTCCAGGACGTCGCTGGTCAGGCCGTGGATCCAGACCGGGCCCGGGTCGCGCTCGGGGTTGACGAGCGTGTACCAGTGGTCCTCGACGTTCCCCTGGGCGTCGAGCCGGTAGACGGCAGCGGACACTATCCGGTCGTCGCGGGCGAGGCCGGTGGTCTCCACGTCGACGACCGCGTACCCCTGCGGGTAGGCGGTCGGCCACGTCACTGCTGTCGTACGGTCGTCGGGCATAGCCCATGAGAATACGGCCCGCCACGGACACTCCCGTCCCCGGAGCCCTTCCGGCGGCGGGTTCAGGGCGTGCGGGCCCCCGCGAGCAGGCCCTCCACCAGGGCCCGTACGGACTCCGTGAAGAGCGCCTCGGTGTCGACCGGGGCGGCCAGGGCCTCGGCCAGGACCGGGTCCGAGCCGGTGGACGGCTCCTCGCGCCACAGCTCCTCCTCGCCCGGCGACTGGGCGGGGGAGCGCTCGCGGTTCCGCTCCACGAGGACGTACCCGACGACCTGGAACTGCACCGCGCGCACGGCCCGCGCCGCGTCCGCCCCGCGCAGCCCCGCCGCGTGGGCCTCGTGGACGAGGGCCCGCTGCGCCGGCAGGAACATGCGCTCCGTCAGGCCCCGCTCGTGGACCATCGCCACCAGGTGCGGGCGCTCGCGCAGCGACCGGCGCATCGCGCGGGCGACCGAGACCATCCGCTCGGCGGGGGTCGCGCCCCGCGGGCGGATCGTGCCGAGGTCGGTGACCGTGCGGTCGACGAGCGCGTCGAGGAGGGACTCGCGGTTGCCGACGTGCCAGTAGATCGAGGTCACCGCCGTGCCCAGCTCGGCGGCGAGCCTGCGCATGGTCAGGGCCGCCGGTCCGTGCTCCTTCACCAGCGCGGCTGCGGTGTCCAGGACTTCGTCGCGGCTGAGCGCCGAGCGTGCCATCGCTTCCCCCTCAACTCCATCGCGTGCACGGGTCTTTACCCGTCATCGGTCAGCGTGTAACTGTGTTACAGAGCCACCTGACGCCACGTCAGGTCGACTGTTGTCCCGAAGGGCGGTACGTCATGGCACGAGTACGGTACGGAGCGCGCAGCGACGCCGAGGCGGCGGCGGCGCGCGAACGGTCCGCGAAGCTCCCCGACATCTGGTCCACCGGAGTGGTCGCCGTCTGGGAGACCGACCCCGACGTCGTCGCGGCGGTCCTGCCGCCCCCGCTGAAGCCCACCGGCCGCCCGCTCGTCCGGGCCAACATCAGCAAGGTCGACCTCCCCGGCTACCCCCTCGGCGCCGGCTCCGTCGCCGTCGCCGCCGCCCACGGCGACCGCGAGGGCTGGTACCCGCTGGTCATGCCGATGACCCACGAGCGCGCCCTGATCGGCGGCCGCGAGGTCTTCGGCGAACCCAAGAAGCTCGGCGAGGTGAAGGTCGAGCGCGACGGACTCGTCGTCAGCGCCTCCCTCGCCCGCCACGGCATCGCCTTCGTCGAGGTGCGCGGCGCCGTCTCCGGCGAGCTGCCGGTCCCCGCGCCCGCCGAGAAGACCGACTTCTACTTCAAGTTCCTGCCCGGCGTCGACGGCACCGGCTTCGACGCCGACCCCGTCCTCGTCCACTGCGTCCGCAACGAGAAGGTGCGGAAACTGGAGGGCGTCACCGGCGACGTGGTCCTCCGCGAGTCCATGTACGACCCCGTCGCCGACCTCCCCGTCCGCCGGATCGTCGAGATCACCATCGGCGAGAAGACCACCGACCAGAAGGGCACGGTCGCCGAGCGCGTCTCCGCGCAGGCCCTCCTCCCGTACATCCACCAGCGGTACGACGACCCGCTCCAGATCCTCGACGGACCGCCGGAGGGGAGCGCCTGATGGAGCTGCGCGCAGGACAGGTGGCCGTCGTCACCGGCGCCGCGAGCGGCATCGGACTCGCCATGGCCCGCCGCTTCGCCGCCGAGGGCCTGGCCGTCGTCCTCGGGGACGTCGAGCAGGGCGCCCTCGCGGCCGCCGCCGAGGAACTGACCGGGAGCGGGGCCCAGGTCCTCGCCCGGACCGTCGACGTCTCCGACCAGGACGACGTCCGGGCCTTCGCGGACGCGGCCTACGACACCTTCGGCAACGTCCACGTCCTCTGCAACAACGCGGGCGTCGGCTCCGGCGCCGAGGGCCGCATGTGGGAGCACGAGCCGAACGACTGGAAGTGGGCCTTCTCCGTCAACATCTGGGGCGTCTTCCACGGCATCCAGGCCTTCGTCCCCCGCATGATCGCGAGCGGCCAGCCCGGCCACGTCGTCAACACCTCCAGCGGCGACGGCGGCATCGCCCCGCTCCCCACCGCCTCCGTGTACGCGGTCACCAAGGCGGCCGTCGTCACCATGACCGAGTCGCTCTACGCCCACCTCAGGGCCGAGGGCGCGAACGTCGGCGCCTCCGTCCTCTTCCCCGGCCCGCACATGCTCCGCACCGGGCTCTGGGAGTCGCACCGCAACCGCCCCGAGCGGTACGCGAAGCAGCGCCCCCGCAAGACCCCGTACCGCAGCCTCGACCAGTTCGAGGCGGCGATGAAGGAGGCCGGCAAGGAGGTCGCCTTCACCCCGGTCGAGGACGTCGCCGAGCACGTCGTCGACGGCATCCGCGCCGACCGCTTCTGGATGCTGCCGGCGAGCGAGCACAGCGACCGCCAGATCCGGGCGCGCTCCCGCTCGATGCTCGACCGCGCCAACCCGTCGTACCTGGAGAGCTTCATCCTCGACTGAGGCGGCGGGCTCCCGCGTACAAGAGGACACCGAGACACGCGAATCATCCCGAGGACAGTGACATGACGTACGAAGACCCGTACCTGATCATCTCCTCCGACTGCCACGCCGGGCTGCCCACCGAGCAGTACCGGCCCTACCTGGACTCCCGCCATCACCGCGCCTTCGACGAGTTCCTCGCCGGCCGCGACGCCCGCCGCGAGGCGATGACCCGCCTCGGGGTGCGCAACGAGGCCTTCGCCGACAAGTGGTTCCACGACAACGAGGAAGGCCTGCGCGGCGGCTGGGACGCGGCCCAGCGGCTCAAGGAACTCGACGGCGACGGCGTCGCGGCCGAGGTCGTCTTCCCCGACGCGGACGCCGTCGACAGCCAGACCGCCGCCCCCTTCGGCGTCGGCCTCGGCCTCTCCGGCGACCAGGACCCCGAGCTCGGCATGGCGGGCGCGCAGGCGCACAACCGCTGGCTCGCCGAGTTCGTCGGACAGAACCCCGAGCGGCACTGCGGCGTGGCGCTGCTCCCCGTCACCGCCGAGCCCGGCAAGGTCGTCGCCGAGATCCACCGGGCCAAGGAGTCCGGCCTCGGCGCGCTGATGATCCCCTCGATGTGGGTGGACAAGGCCCCGTACCACGACCGCCGTTACGACCCCGTCTGGGCCGCCGCCGCCGAGACCGGCATGCCCGTCGTCACCCACTCCGGCGCCGCACCCCGCGAGGAGTACGGCGACCACCTCGGGATCTACGTCTCCGAGGTCACCTTCTGGCCCGCCAGGCCGCTCTGGTTCCTGCTCTGGTCCGGCGTCTTCGAGCGCCACCCCGGCCTGAAGTTCGGCGTCGCCGAGTCCGGCTGCTGGTGGCTGCCGAACCTCCTGTGGTTCATGGACCGCCTCTACCTGGGCGCGCACGGCGGCAAGAAGCTGTCGCCGTTCGCCGAGCTGAAGCGACCCCCGAGCGAGTACCTCGACCGGCAGGTCTTCGTCTGCGCGACCAACACCAAGCGGCGCGAGCTGGCCCAGCGGTACGAGATCGGCGTCGACAACATCCTCTGGGGCTCGGACTTCCCGCACCCCGAGGGCACCTGGCCTGCCACGCGCGCGTGGCTGCGGAACACCTTCCACGACATCCCGGTGGAGGAGACCCGGCGGATCCTCGGCCTCGCGGCGGCGGAGGTCTTCGGCTTCGACACGGCCGCGCTCGAACCGATAGCCCGCCGGATCGGCCCCACCCCGGCCGAACTCGGCCAGTCGCCCGACCAGGCGGCGGTGGAGGCGTCCTGGGCGCGCTCGCGCGAGGTGGGCCGCCACTGGCTCACGGAACACGACTTCCCGTCCCTCGGAACGAACTGAGAGGCCTCCGGGACCATGGACAGATACACCGTCATCTCGGCCGACTGCCACGCGGGCGCGGACCTCCTGGACTACAAGCCGTACCTGGAGAGGAAGCACCACGACGACTTCGACGCCTGGGCGGCGACCTACGTCAACCCGTACGAGGACCTCCTCGCGGACACCGCCGACCGCAACTGGAACTCGGCGCGCAGACTGCGCGAACTGGAAGAGGACGGAGTCGTCGCGGAAGTCGTCTTCCCCAACACGATTCCCCCCTTCTTCCCCAAGGCGTCCCTCATGGCGCAGCCGCCGACCCGCGCCGAGTACGAGAAGCGCTGGGCCGGGCTCCAGGCGCACAACCGCTGGCTGGCCGAGTTCTGCGCGGACGCCCCGGGCCGGCGGGCGGGCGTGGCGCAGATCCTGCTCAACGACGTGGACGCGGCGGTCGCGGAGATCCGCCGCACCCGCGAGGCGGGCCTCACCGGCGGCATCCTGCTCCCCGGCGTCCCGCCCGGCTCACCCGTCCCCGAGCTGTACTCGGAGGCGTACGACCCGATCTGGGCGGTCTGCGCGGAGCTCGACGTCCCCGTCAACCACCACGGCGGCTCCGCGTCCCCGCCCCTGGGCGACGAACCGGCGGCGCGGGCGGTCTTCATGGTGGAGACGACCTGGTTCTCCCACCGGGCCCTGTGGCACCTGGTCTTCGGCGGCGCGTTCCGCCGCCACCCGAACCTCAAACTGGTCCTGACGGAACAGGGCTCGGGCTGGATCCCCGGCGTCCTGGACATGCTGGACTACTACCACGGCCGCCTGGTCTCCGCCGCGACGAAGGCGTCCACCGCCGAGTCCAAGTTCGGCGCGGGACTCGCCGAGTCCATGGGCAGGGGCCCCAGCGAGGTCTGGCGGGACAACTGCTTCGTCGGCGCGAGCTTCATGCGCCCGCACGAGGTGCCGCTGCGCGAACGGATCGGCCTCGACAAGATCATGTGGGGGACGGACTACCCGCACGACGAGGGCACGACCCCGTACTCCCGCGAAGGCCTGCGCATCGCCTACGCGGGCCTGCCGAAGGACGAGGTCGCGGCCATGGTCGGCGGCAACGCGGCCCGCGTCTACGGCTTCGACCTCCCCCTCCTCGACCGGCTGGCCGCCGTCCACGGCCCGACCGTCGAGGAGATCGCCGAACCCCTCAAGGAGGTCCCGGCGGGCGCCACCAGCCCCGCCTTCGCCCCGGGCGGGTCGGTCCGCGTCTGGTGACCTCGGGGGTGCGACCCTCCTGAGGTGACCGACGCGCCCGATCCCCCCGTCCACGACGAGGCCCACGGCGGAGGCCTCGGCTCCCGTCTCAACTGGCTCCGGGCCGCCGTGCTCGGAGCCAACGACGGAGTCGTCTCCACCGCGGGCCTCGTCGTCGGCGTGGCGGGCGCCACCGAGTCCCAGGCGGCCCTGCTCACGGCCGGCCTCTCGGGCCTCCTCGCCGGGTCGATGTCGATGGCCGTGGGGGAGTACGTCTCCGTCTCCACCCAACGGGACTCGGAGGAGGCCGCCCTCGCCGTCGAACGACGCGAACTCCGCGAGAGCCCGCAGGCGGAACTCGCCGAGCTCACCGCCCTCCTCACGGCCCGGGGACTCTCCCCGGACGTGGCCCGGGAAGCGGCGGAACAGCTCACCGAACGCGACGCCCTGCGCGCCCACGCGCGCGTGGAACTGGGCATCGACCCCGACGACCTCACCAACCCCTGGCACGCGGCATGGGCGAGCTTCCTCGCCTTCACCGCGGGCGCCCTGCTCCCCCTCCTCGCGATCGTCCTCCCCCCGCCCGCGACCCGCCTCTGGATCACCGTCGCCTCGGTCCTGGCGGCCCTGGTGCTCACCGGCTGGTGGAGCGCCCGCCTCGGCAACGCCCCGACGCGCCGCGCCATCCTCCGCAACGTGGGCGGCGGCGCCCTGGCGATGGCGGTGACGTACGGCGCGGGCTCGCTGCTGGGAGCGGTGGGGGTCTGAGGCACGACCCCTTGTGAGAAGGGGCTAAAAGCGACTGACCACGGGCCTCGCATACTTGTCGGTAACCGTCCTGGCGAGCCTCGGCGCCCCCGCCTACCGTCGACGCCACGAGAACAACGGCACCGGAGGTCGTCGTCGCATGAGCACCACCACTGCCCCGCCCTTCGCGGCGACGGCGTCGACCGCCTCGCGCGTCCTCCTCGGAGCGTTCGCCGTGGCGGCGGCGGTGGACCTGGGGTCGCTCCTCGTGGGCGCCGAGCTCGGCCACGTCCTGGCCAAGCCCCTCCTGATGACGCTGCTCGCCGCGTACGCGGCCACGCGGGGCGCCCCGAAGCTCCTGACGGCGGCGCTGCTGTTCGGCTGGGGAGGCGACGTCCTCCTCCTCCTGGACGCCGACTGGGCCTTCCTCGTGGGCATGGGCTCGTTCGCGGCCGGCCACGTCTGCTACCTGGCCCTCTTCGGCCGACGGAGTACGTCCACGTTCCTCGGCCTCGTCTACCTGGGGGCGCTGACCACGACCCTCGCGTCCCTCGTGCCGGACCTCCCGTCCGACCTGCGGATCCCGGTGGCCGGCTACTCACTGCTCCTGGCGGCGACGGCCTGCAAGTCCAGCTCCCTCGGACGGCTCGCGGGCCTCGGCGGAGCCCTCTTCCTGCTCTCCGACACCCTGATCGCGACGGGCATCGCGGGATGGCCCCAGCTGCCGGTGCCCGACTTCTGGGTCATGCTGACGTACATCGGGGCGCAGTACCTGCTGACCACGGGGGTACTGCGAGCAATGTACGGTGAACGTCGTACAACCGTCTGACAGCGAGGACCGTCCGCCATGCGCGCCACCACCATCCACGCCCCGTTCGACATGCGCGTGGAGGACGTGCCCGACCCGGTCGTCCAGGACCCCACGGACGTCGTCGTCCGCGTCCTGCGCGCCTGCATCTGCGGCAGCGACCTCTGGGCCTACCGCGGCGAGGCGGCCCGGCAGCCGGGCCAGCGGATCGGCCACGAGTTCCTCGGCGTGGTCGAGGCGGCCGGCTCCGACGTCACCGGCTTCGCCGCCGGCGACCTCGTCGTGGCTCCCTTCGTCTGGTCCGACGGCACCTGCGACTACTGCGCCGAGGGCCTCCAGACCTCCTGCCCGCGCGGCGGCTTCTGGGGCTCGGTCGGCTCCGACGGCGGCCAGGGCGAGGCCGTACGCGTCCCCTTCGCCGACGGCACCCTCGTGAAGCTGCCCGCCGAGGGGGCCTCCGACGACCACATGCTCACCGCGCTCCTCGCCCTCTCCGACGTCATGGGCACGGGCCACCACGCGGCGCTCGGCGCGGGCGTGAAGCCCGGCTCGACCGTCGCGGTCGTCGGCGACGGCGCGGTAGGCCTCTGCGGCGTCCTCGCGGCGAAGCGCCTCGGCGCCGAGCGGATCATCGCGCTGGGCCGCCACACGGCCCGTACCGACATAGCCCGCCTCTTCGGCGCGACGGACGTCGTCGCCGAACGCGGCGAGGCGGCTGAGGCGGCCGTCCGCGAACTGACGGGCGGCCAGGGCGCGCACGGCGTCATCGAGGCGGTCGGCACGGAGCAGTCCATGCGCACGGCGGTCGCGATCGCCCGCGACGGCGGCTCGATCGGCTACGTCGGCGTCCCCCACGGCAGCGGCACCGGCCTCGACCTCTCGGTCATGTTCGACCGCAACATCGCCCTGCGCGGCGGCGTCGCCCCCGTCCGCGCCTACCTCGCCGAGCTCCTCCCCGACGTCCTCGAAGGCCGCCTGGACCCGTCCCCGGTCTTCGACGCCACGGTCACCCTGGAAGACGTCCCCGCCGGCTACAAGTCGATGGACGACCGCACGTCCCTCAAGGTCCTGATCAAGCCGTAACCGACACCGCCGCGTCCCCCCACGGGGGTGACCGACGAACCCCGCGGCCGACCTCAGCCGGGGGCGCAGCCCCCGGGAAGAACCCCCTCACCCGCTCCCGCCCCCGGCAGGGTTCGGGAAGGGGCGGGGTGGGGGATCCGAACGTCCTACACCTCCCACCCCGCCACGTCGCCCCCGGCCACCCCCACCGGCCGCGCCCACCCCCCGGGCCCGCCCTCGTACGTCACCGGTGACACCGCGTGCCGCACCAGCCCGAGCGCGCTCGCCGTGTCCGTGAGGTGGCGGGCGGGCTCGTACCGCGGGAGGGCGTGGGTCAGCCAGTGGCCCGTCTGCGCGAGCGCGAGCCGTACGAGCCGCGACCCGCCCTCCCGCTCCTGCTCCGTCAGCGACCGCAGCACCGCCGCCGCCAGCAGGTACCCCGTCCCGTGGTCGAGCGCCTGCGCCGGCAGCGCCCCGGGGTCGTCCGTCGACCCCTCCGTGACCGCGACCCCCGTCGCCACCTGCACCAGCGAGTCGAAGCCCCGCCGCTCCGCCCACGGCCCGTAGTCGCCCCAGGCGGAGAGCCGCGCGGTCACGAGCCCCGGCCGGTCGAGGCCGAAGCGGTCGAGCGCGCCGGGCCGGTAGCCGGTGACCAGGACGTCGGCCGAGTCGAGGAGTTCGTCGAAGGTACGGCGGTCCGACGCCCGGTCCAGGTCGAGGGCCACCGTCCGCTTGCCGACGTCCGTGTCCGCGTGCTGGTCCGGCAGTTCGGGGTTGCCGGGCGGGTCGACCCGCAGCACGTCCGCCCCGAGCAGCGCGAGCGTCCGCGTCGCCACCGGCCCGGCGATCACCCGGGTCAGGTCCAGGACCCGGAGCCGCCCGGTGCGCCGCCGGGGCGCGGCCTCGTCCAGCCGTTCCCGCGTCAGCAGCGGCCGTGAGGCCACCTCCCGCCCCTGCGCGCTCGCGGCCCACTCCTCGGGCGTCCGCAGGGCCACGGCCAGGCCCCCGGCCGCGTACACCGCCGTCTCGACGTCGACGGCCTTCCGCTCGGCGACGGCCGCGGCCACCGCCTCCACGGATTCCTCGACGCCCAGCGCCGCCAGCAGCGCCGCCCGGTGGTGCGGGTAGTTCGCGTGCGTCCGCACCCACCCGTCCGCCGCCCGCCAGAACCGCGACAGGGGCGCGAAGTTCACCGGTACCCGCCCGTCCACCCGCAGGTGGCGCTCGCTCACGAAGGCGGTGGCGACGGCCCCGTCGTCGACCCGGACCGCGGGACGGCCGGGGAGCCGCTCCACCGCGGCCAGCGAGCAGACGGCCACCGCCGCCCGCGCGAGGTCCATCACGGGCAGCCGCGCCGGCAGCAGCCCGGAGACCCCGCCGTACTCCACGCGGTCGACGAGGGCGGGATCGCCGCCCAGGGCCGACCACAGCAACTCCGTACCCGTACGCACTCCGTTGTTCATGACCGCACTATGCACAAAGGGTGGCACTGAGTGCCACCCTTTGCCTTGCGTCCACCTACTGCGTACCGCTTACTTCACGGCGTCCAGCGCGTCGACCAGACCGGCCCCGTAGAAGCCGTTCTTCTGCTTGCCGCCCTCGCACACCGCGTCAACGGTGCCGTTCCCGTCGATGTCGTACGGGTTCGTGCACGCGCGCTCGTCGGCCTGCGCGGCGAGGAGCGCCTTGAGCGCCGCCGGGCTGGCCTTCGGGTGCGAGGACTTGAGGAGCGCGAGGACACCCGCCGCGTGCGGCGAGGCCATCGACGTACCGGCCTTGTAGTTGTAGCCCCCGTTGACCGTGGTCGACAGGATGCGGCCGTTCACCGCCGGGGCGTCCGGCGTCTGGTACTCGGTGCGGTCGCCACCGGGGGCGGCGACGTCGATGACGCCGAGACCGTAGTTGGAGTACGACGCCTTCAGGTCCTTCGCGCCGGTCGCCGAGACCGTCACGACGCCCGGCAGCTGCGCCGGGTAGTCGAAGCACTCGCTCGGGTCGATGATCCGGTCACCGGGGGTGGTGTCGTTCGGGCTGCTGTTGTCGAGGATCTCGTCGGCAGCCAGGTCGAACTTGGAGTTGCCGGCCGCGGCCACATTGACCGTGCCCTTCTTCTCCGCGTACCGGGTCGCGCGGGTGACCGCCTCGATGAGGGCCTTCTGGTCCTCGTCGGTCTTGCAGGCGAACATCCACGGGTCGGTGTAGTAGCTGTTGTTCGTGATGTCGACGCCGTGCTCGGCCGCCCACACGAAGCCGCAGACCACGGCCTCGGTGTAGAAGAAGCCGTCCGGGGTCGACACCTTGATGCCGGAGACCTTGACGCCCGGGGCGACACCGGTGATGCCGACGCCGTTCTTGGCGGCGGCGATGGTGCCGGCGACGTGCGTGCCGTGGTCGCTCTCGCCCGCGTTCGGACGCCACGAGCCGGCGGTGGTGTCCGGCTTGCCGGACACGCAGTTGGCGGACGCGGCGGCGTCGAAGTTCGGCGCCAGGTCCGGGTGGGTGTCGTCGACACCCGTGTCGATGACGCCGACGGTGACGTTCTTGCTGCCGAGCGTCTTCTTGTGCGCCTGGTCGGCCTTGATGGCCGGCAGGTCCCACTGGAGGGGCTCGAGCGGGTCCTGACCGTCCGCGGCGGTGGCCGCGGCGGCCTGCGCCTCGGCGGCGGACAGCGCCTGGGCGCCCTCGCCGACCGAGTCGTCCGACTGGACGGTGAGCGGGGCGGTGCGGGTCGCACCGGCCGACAGCACGCCGCGCGCCTGCCGGATCGTCTTCGCGAACTCGGGGTTCTGCGAGTGGACGACTATGACGCCTATCTGGTCGTACGAGATGACCACTTCGCCGCCCGCGGCGGCTATCGCCTTCCGCACCGAGCCGGCGGTCCAGCGACCACCCTCGACGTTGACGACGTACGAGAGCTTCGG
Organism: Streptomyces sp. NPDC020807; assembly: GCF_040641575.1. NCBI lineage: Bacteria > Bacillati > Actinomycetota > Actinomycetes > Kitasatosporales > Streptomycetaceae > Streptomyces > Streptomyces sp. NPDC020807. The sequence goes on along the minus strand of NZ_JBFADU010000033.1, from coordinate 30,107 downwards.
CCCGTTCGTCGCCACCACGGAGGCGGCGGGAGCGTCACTCAGTTCCGCGGCGGAGGCGGCGCCGGAGGGAAGGAAGCCGAGCGAGGCCGTGAGCGCGAGACCAGCAGGCAGAGCAAGAGCTCGGCCGCGCCTCGATCCCAGATGAGCCATGGGTTCTCCACATCATCCGATGTACTGCCCATACGCGGGTTTACGCACGGACAGGTGCATGACGAGTGAAGTTATCGCTGATCAGCCCATTTCTTCAATGAGTTGAGAAGACTTGATGAAGATCTGTTCGAAGATGTCACCCGTCTGAACCATTTCTCCGTGCCGCCCGTGCCGTTGGGCAGGGGAGGAGCTCCGAACCGGAGCCCCGGTTTCCACACCCCTGGTGAGGCCCCCTTGACCCAGTCCTCCGTCCCCGCGTCACGAGGAGATTCCGTGGCTACCGAAGCCCCGCCGCCGCCCAGAAACGGAGCGGAGGCCGACCGCGTCCCCGGCCGGCCCACGACGGAACAGTTCGTCGAGGTCCAGGAGGGCGAGGAGTTCGGCGAACTGCGCCGCACGTACCGCTCCTTCGCCTTCCCCCTCACGATCGCGTTCATCGCCTGGTACCTGCTCTACGTGCTGCTCTCCAACTACGCGGGCGGCTTCATGGGCACCAAGCTCTTCGGCAACATCAACGTGGCACTGGTCCTGGGCCTCGGCCAGTTCCTGACGACCTTCCTCATCGCCTGGCTGTACTCGCGGCACGCGGCGAACCGTCTCGACCCCCGAGCCGAGGCGATCCGGAACCGCATGGAGGGCGACGCATGAGCACCCTGAGCACCCTGGGCTCCACCGTCACCACCCTGGGCTCCCCCGCCACCCTGATCACGGCGGCCGACGCGGGCAACGCCACCAGCGAGCACCGGACGCTGATCATCGCCCTCTTCGGCGCCTTCGTCGTCGCCACCCTGTGCATCACCGTCTGGGCCGGCCGCCAGACCCGCAGCGCCGCCGACTTCTACGCGGGCGGCGGCCAGTTCACCGGCTTCCAGAACGGCCTGGCGATCTCCGGCGACTACATGTCCGCCGCGTCCTTCCTCGGCATCAGCGGCGCCATCGCCCTCTACGGCTACGACGGCTTCCTCTACTCGATCGGCTTCCTCGTCGCCTGGCTCGTCGCCCTGCTCCTGGTCGCCGAACCCCTGCGCAACTCCGGCCGCTTCACGATGGGCGACGTCCTCGCGTACCGCATGCGCCAGCGGCCCGTCCGCACCGCCGCCGGCACCTCCACGATCGTCGTCTCGATCTTCTACCTGCTCGCGCAGATGGCCGGGGCCGGCGTCCTCGTCTCCCTGCTCCTCGGCATCACCAGCGACGGCGGCAAGATCGCGATCGTCGCCCTCGTCGGCGTCCTGATGATCGTCTACGTGACGATCGGCGGGATGAAGGGCACCACCTGGGTGCAGATGGTGAAGGCCGTCCTGCTCATCGCGGGCACGCTCCTCATCACCTTCCTCATCCTCCTGAAGTTCGACTTCAACCTCTCGGACCTCCTCGGCGCAGCCGCCACCAACAGCGGCAAGGGAGACGCCTTCCTGGAGCCCGGCCTCAAGTACGGCGCCACCGCGCTCTCGAAGCTGGACTTCATCTCCCTCGGCATCGCCCTCGTCCTCGGCACCGCCGGCCTGCCCCACATCCTGATCCGCTTCTACACGGTGCCGACCGCCAAGGCCGCCCGGAAGTCGGTCAACTGGGCCATCGGCATCATCGGCGCCTTCTACCTGATGACGATCGTCCTCGGCTTCGGCGCCGCCGCCCTGCTCAGCGGCGACACCATCAAGGCCTCCAACAAGGCGGGCAACACGGCCGCCCCGCTCACCGCCCTCGAAGTCGGCGGCGGCGCCGACTCCACCGGTGGCGCGATCCTCCTCGCGATCATCTCCGCCGTCGCCTTCGCCACCATCCTCGCCGTGGTCGCCGGACTGACCCTGGCCTCCTCCTCGTCCTTCGCGCACGACATCTACGCGAACGTGATCAAGCGCGGAAAGGCCACCGAGCAGCAGGAGATGCGGGCCGCCCGCTGGTCGACCGTCCTCATCGGCATCGTGTCGATCGCGCTCGGCGCCCTCGCCCGCGACCTCAACGTCGCCGGCCTCGTCGCCCTCGCCTTCGCGGTCGCCGCCTCCGCCAACCTGCCGACGATCCTCTACTCCCTCTTCTGGAAGCGGTTCACCACCCAGGGCGCGCTCTGGTCGATCTACGGCGGACTGGTCTCCTCCGTCGTCCTCGTCCTCTTCTCCCCGGTCGTCTCCGGCGGACCCGCCTCCATGTTCAAGGGCGTGGACTTCCACTGGTTCCCGCTGGAGAACCCCGGCCTCGTCTCGATCCCGCTCGGCTTCCTCCTCGGCTGGGTCGGCTCGCTCCTCTCCAAGGAGGAGCCGGACGCGGGCAAGTACGCCGAACTGGAGGTCAAGTCCCTCACCGGCGTCGGCGTCGCCGCCGCGGTCAAGCACTGACCGAACCGGACCGCAGGGGTACGGACCGGAGCGCGGCGAGTCGTATACGTTCCGCGACCGAACGGAGGCCGCGTCGTAGAGTTCTACGACGCGGCCTCCCCGGTCCTCGTGACAATCTGGCCTGCTCGTTGTCCGAGAGCTCACGTAGGCTCGAACCATCAGCAACGACAACACCGCTTCACGGGGGAGGGGGCCCACAGTGCTCATCGACACCTACGGCAGGGTCGCCACCGACCTGCGCGTCTCGCTCACCGACCGGTGCAACCTGCGGTGCACGTACTGCATGCCGGAAGAGGGCCTCCAGTGGCTCGCCAAGCCGGACCTGCTCACCGACGACGAGATCGTCCGGCTCATCCGCATCGCGGTCACCGACCTCGGCGTCACCGAGGTCCGCTTCACCGGCGGCGAACCGCTGCTCCGCCCCGGCCTCGTCGGGATCGTCGAGCGCTGCGCCGCCCTGGAGCCCCGCCCCCGAATGTCCCTCACCACCAACGGCATCGGGCTCAAGCGCACCGCGACCGCCCTCAAGGCCGCCGGCCTCGACCGGGTCAACGTCTCCCTGGACACGCTGCGCCCCGAGGTCTTCAAGACCCTCACCCGCCGCGACCGCCACCAGGACGTCCTCGACGGCATGGCCGCCGCGCGGGACGCCGGCCTCACCCCGGTGAAGGTCAACGCGGTCCTGATGCCCGGGCTCAACGCCGACGAGGCACCCGACCTGCTCGCCTGGGCGATCGAGGAGGGGTACGAGCTCCGCTTCATCGAGCAGATGCCGCTCGACGCCCAGCACGGCTGGAAGCGCGACGGCATGATCACCGCGGGGGACATCCTGGAATCCCTGCGCACCCGCTTCACCCTGACCGCCGAGGGCGCCGACGAGCGCGGATCGGCCCCCGCCGAGCGCTGGGTCGTCGACGGCGGACCGCACACGGTCGGCGTGATCGCCTCCGTCACCCGCCCGTTCTGCCGGGCCTGCGACCGGACCCGCCTGACGGCCGACGGCCAGGTGCGCACCTGCCTCTTCGCGACCGAGGAGACGGACCTGCGGGCGGCGCTCCGCTCGGACGACTCGGACGCGGCCGTCGCGGAGATCTGGAAGAAGGCCATGTGGGGCAAGAAGGCCGGCTCGGGCCTCGACGACCCGAGCTTCCTCCAGCCCGACCGTCCGATGTCAGCGATCGGCGGCTGACCCGCCGCCCTCCGCGGGTTCCTCCCAGGCGCTCAGCTCCACCACGTCCTTGAGGAATCCCCGTACCCCCAGGAACTGGGAGAGGTGCTCGCGGTGCTCCTCGCACGCGAGCCACGTCTTGCGCCGCTCGGGCGTGTGCAGCTTGGGGTTGTTCCACGCGAGGACCCAGACGGCGTCGGCGCGGCATCCCTTGGCGGAACAGATCGGCTTCTCTTCGCTCACCTGATCATTGTCCAGCAACAGCGATGCCGAGCAGCCACGGGGGGAGCTGCCCGGCATCGGTCCGTCGCTCCGACGGGGGATGCGGAGCGCGTAGGCAGTATGTCACGGCACACGGGGTGCGGTGCACTGGAACTCCATGATTGATCTGAGCTTTATCTGAGGTTTCCGGCCACCGTGTGTGATCAGTTCCGGCCGTACGGGCCGTCGCCCCCCGCGCCCTCCCCGGGCTCCGACGCGCCGAGCGCAGGGCGGACCGGGGCCGGTACGAAGGTGGAGGGAAGGGACGGAGCCGACTCGCGGCCCGCGTTGGCGATCACCACGGCGATGTACGGGAGCAGGACACCGAGGGCCAGAGCCACGATCGCCACGTGCCGTTCGACGTTCCACAGCACCGCGGCGGCGATCACGGACAGTGTCCGGACCGTCATCGAGATGACGTACCGCCGCTGCCGTCCCCGGACGTCGTCCGCGAGCCCCTGACGAGCCCCCGTGATCCGGAAGACCTCGGTTCCGCCGCGCTTCGGCATCGCCGTCCACCACCCACTGGTCGTGCCGGACTCTCCCCGGTCCGGACCTCGCTCCACCGTACGCCCGCCCCCACCCGCCGACGAGACCGGGGCACGGATGGACCCGCCCGACATGCGCCGTATGGCCGAGGGGCCGAGACTGGGCCCACATGCGTACTAGGAGGCGACGATGAGTTGGTTGTGGGCGATCATCGTGGGATTCGTCCTCGGTCTGATCGCGAAGGCGATCCTGCCGGGGAAGCAGCAGATCCCGCTGTGGCTGACGACCGTGTTCGGCATTCTCGGCAGCGTGCTCGGCAACGCCGTCGCGACCTGGATCGGGGTCAACGACACCAAGGGCATCGACTGGACCCGACACCTGCTCCAGCTGCTCGGCGCCGTCGCCGTCGTCGGCGTGGGCGACATGCTCTGGATGTCCCTCAAGGGCAAGCGCGCCTGACGGGCGGGCAACGGACGGACCGCGACCCCGCGGACCGCGAACGAACGGCGAAGGGCCCGGTACGGCGCACAGCGCCCGTACCGGGCCCTTCGCCCGTCCGGTACGGAGGACCTACCCGGCGGTGAACTCGATCGCCGCCAGGTTCTTCTTGCCGCGCCGCAGCACCAGCCAGCGGCCGTGCAGCAGCTCCTCGGCCGCCACCTCGGCGTCCTCGGCAGTGACCTTCACGTTGTTCACGTACGCACCGCCCTCCTTCACCGTGCGGCGCGCGCCCGACTTGCTCGGCGCGAGGCCGACCTCGGTGAACAGGTCCACGACCTGGCCGAGCTCGGTCACGCGCGCGTGCGGCAGCTCGGACAGGGCGGCGGCGAGCGTCGCCTCGTCCAGCTCCGCCAGGTCACCCTGGCCGAACAGCGCCTTGGAGGCGTTGATGACGGCCGCGCACTGCTCCGCGCCGTGCACCAGCGTCGTGAGCTCCTCGGCGAGCGCCCGCTGCGCGGCGCGCGCCTGCGGCCGCTCTGCGGTCTGCGCCTCCAGCTCCTCCAGCTCCTCGCGGGACTTGAAGGAGAGGATCCGCATGTACGTCGAGATGTCGCGGTCGTCCACGTTCAGCCAGAACTGGTAGAACGCGTACGGCGTCGTCATCTCGGCGTCCAGCCAGACGGCGCCGCCCTCGGTCTTGCCGAACTTGGTGCCGTCCGCCTTGACCATCAGCGGGGTGGCGAGCGCGTGCACCTCGGCGCCCGGCTCCACGCGGTGGATCAGGTCGAGCCCGGCCACCAGGTTGCCCCACTGGTCCGAGCCGCCCTGCTGGAGCGTGCAGCCGTAACGGCGGTACAGCTCCAGGAAGTCCATGCCCTGGAGCAGCTGGTAGCTGAACTCCGTGTAGCTGATGCCCTGCTCGGACTCCAGGCGGCGGGCCACGGAGTCCTTGGTCAGCATCTTGTTGACCCGGAAGTGCTTGCCGATGTCCCGCAGGAACTCGATCGCCGACATGCCGGCGGTCCAGTCCAGGTTGTTCACCATGATCGCCGCGTTCTCCCCCTCGAAGGAGAGGTAGGGCTCGATCTGCGTGCGCAGCCGGTTCACCCAGTTCGCGATCGTCTCGGGATCGTTCAGGGTGCGCTCGGCCGTCGGCCGCGGGTCGCCGATCTGGCCCGTGGCCCCGCCGACCAGCGCCAGCGGCCGGTGCCCGGCCTGCTGGAGCCGGCGCACGGTGAGGACCTGGACCAGGTGGCCGACGTGGAGACTGGCCGCGGTCGGGTCGAAACCGCAATAGAACGTGACGGGACCGTCCGCGAGAGCCTTGCGCAGTGCGTCCTCATCGGTGGACTGGGCGAAGAGCCCACGCCACTTCAGCTCGTCGACGATGTCCGTCACGTCGTCCGTCTCCTCTGGCCGTACAGGTGGAATGGTCGTCTCAGTCTAGGTGGGTCAGACCCCCTTGCTGACCGAGCTCATGTTGAAGTCGGGCACCCGCAGGGCGGGCATGGCGGTACGGGTGAACCAGTCGCTCCATTCGCGCGGCAGCGTCTTCTCGGTCCGGCCCGCCTCCGTGGCCCGCGACAGCAGGTCCACCGGCGACTCGTTGAACCGGAAGTTGTTCACCTCGCCGACCACCTCGCCGTTCTCGACGAGGTAGACGCCGTCCCGGGTCAGCCCGGTCAGCAGCAGCGTCGCCGGATCGACCTCGCGGATGTACCAGAGGCAGGTCAGCAGGAGTCCGCGCTCCGTGGAGGCCACCATCTCCTCCAGCGAGCGCTCCCCGCCGCCGTCCAGGACCAGGTTCCCCGCCTCGGGGGCCACGGGCAACCGAGTAAGTCCCGCGGTGTGCCGGGTGGTCACCAGGTGGGCCAGGCTGCCCGCCTTCACCCAGTCGACGGGACCGACCGGCAGACCGTTGTCGAAGACGGAGGACCCGTCGCCCGAGGCGTGCGAGATCACGAACGGCGCGGACTCCAGGCCCGGCTCGTTCGGGTCGCTGCGCAGGGTCAGCGGCAGCGGCGAGAGCGTCTCGCCGAGCCGGGTGCCGCCGCCGGGCTTGGAGAAGACCGTCCGGCCCTCGACCGCGTCCCGGGCCATGGACGACCACAGCTGGTAGATCAGCAGGTCCGCCACCGCGGTCGGCGGCAGCAGCGTCTCGTACCGCCCGGCGGGCAGCTCGATCCGGCGCTCCGCCCAGCCGAGCCGGACCGCGAGCTCGGCGTCGAGCTCGCCCGGGTCCACGTCCTTGAAGTCCCGCGTCGAGCGACCGGCCCAGGCGGAGCGCGAGCGGTCGGGGGACTTCGCGTTCAGGTCGAGGGTGCCGTTGGGCTGGTCGTGGCGGAGCCGCAGACCCGTGGACGTCCCCAGGTAGGTGGAGGTCATCTCGTGGTTGGCGAAGCCGTACAGCTCGCGGCCGCCGGCCCTGGCGCGGGCGAAGGCCTCGCCGAGCGCCGGGGCGAAGTCGGTGAAGACCGCGGAGGAGGTCTCGGCCGGCGGCTCGGTGAAGTCGGCGGAGACCGGCACGCCCTCGACGAGCGGCTGCGCGTCCTCCGCGGGCCCGGCCGCCCGAGCCGCGGCCTCGGCGGCCCGGACCAGCGGCTCCAGGTCGTCGAGGGTCACGGCGGAGCGCGAGACGACGCCGGACGCGGTGCCCTGCCCGCCGTCGACGGTCGCGACGACCGTGACCGTACGGCCCCGGGTGACACCGTTCGTCGTCAGCGCGTTCCCCGCCCAGCGCAGGTTGGCGGACGACTCCTCGTCGGCGATGACGACACACCCGTCGGCACGGGACAGCTCGAGGGCCCGCTCGACGATCTCGTACGGCTTGCTGACGCGGCTCATCGACCGGCCTCCTGCGTCGTGTTCAGGCTGTGCTTGCCCGGGGGACGCCCCCCGGACCCCCGGCAAATCTGGTGGCGAGCGTTCATCGACCGGCCTCCTGCGTCGTGTTCAGAATGTTGACGCCCCGGAAGAGGGCGGAGGGGCAGCCGTGCGAGACCGCGGCGACCTGGCCCGGCTGGGCCTTTCCGCAGTTGAACGCGCCGCCGAGCACGTACGTCTGCGGGCCGCCGACCTGCTCCATCGAGCCCCAGAAGTCGGTGGTCGTCGCCTGGTACGCGACGTCCCGCAGCTGCCCCGCGAGCCGGCCGTTCTCGATGCGGAAGAAGCGCTGGCCGGTGAACTGGAAGTTGTAGCGCTGCATGTCGATCGACCACGAGCGGTCGCCGACCACGTAGATGCCCCGCTCGACGCCGCCGATCAGGTCCTCCGTCGACAGACCGCCCGGATCGGGCTGGAGCGAGACGTTCGCCATCCGCTGCACCGGCACGTGCGCGGGGGAGTCGGCGTAGGCGCAGCCGTTCGACCGGCCCAGGCCGGTGAGCCGCGCGATCCGCCGGTCCGTCTGGTAGCCGACGAGCGTGCCGTCCTTCACCAGGTCCCAGCTCTGCGCCTCGACGCCCTCGTCGTCGTACCCGATCGTCGCCAGGCCGTGCTCGGCGGTCCTGTCACCCGTCACGTTCATGACGGAGGAGCCGTACGCCAGCTTGCCCAGCTGGTCGAAGGTGGCGAAGGAGGTGCCGGCGTAGGCCGCCTCGTACCCGAGCGCCCGGTCCAGCTCCGTCGCGTGGCCGATGGACTCGTGGATCGTCAGCCACAGGTTCGACGGGTCCACGACCAGGTCGTACCGTCCGGCCTCGACGCTCGGGGCCCGCATCTTCTCGGCGAGCAGCGCCGGGATCTCGTCCAGCTCCTTGTCCCAGTCCCAGCCGGTGCCGGTCAGGTACTCCCAGCCCCGCCCGACCGGTGGCGCGATCGTCCGCATCGAGTCGAACTCGCCGGTCGTCTCGTCGACGGCGACCGCCGTCAGCTGCGGGTGCAGCCGCACGCGCTGCTGGGTCGTGACCGTGCCGGCCGTGTCCGCGTAGAACTTGTTCTCGTGGACGGTGAGCAGCGACGCGTCCACGTGCGCCACGCCCTCCGCCCGCAGCAGCCGCCCGCTCCAGTCGGAGAGCAGCGCGCTCTTCTCCTCGGCGGGTACGGAGAAGGGGTCGACCTCGTACGAGGAGACCCAGGTCCGCTCGGGGTGCACCGGCTCGGCGGCCAGCTCCACGCGCTCGTCCGAACCCGCCGCGGCGATCACCTTCGCCGACAGCTTGGCCATGGCCACCGCCTGCGAGGCGACCCGCGCGGCCGCGTCCATCGTCAGGTCCACCCCGGACGCGAACCCCCAGGCCCCGCCGTGCACGACGCGGACCGCGTACCCGAGGTCGGTGGTGTCCGAGGACCCGGACGGTTTGGCGTCGCGCAGCCGCCAGGACGCGCTGCGCACCCGCTCCAGGCGGAAGTCCGCGTGCTCTGCGCCGAGCGCCCGCGCCCGGGCCAGCGCCGCGTCGGCGAGCGCCCGCAACGGCAGCGCGACGAACGAAGGGTCGATCTGATGGACCACGAGCGGCCTCGCTCTCGGTGATCGGAAGAGGGTCTGAAGATCAAGGTGGGGCTGTTCCGGAAGTCAACCACGGGACGGCCGACCGGGTGGGCGCATCCGGCCGCACCTGTGGATAACTCGTCGTCACGCCCTCCCGCGGGCCCCTCACGCCCCGCCCACGAGCTGTAGGGACCCGACAGTGCCGCCCGTATGCCACTGTCGGAGGTCGATTCCTCGTGCAGCAACTACTACCGATAGGTTTTCGGGTATCAGACCGCTATCGAAAGGGTGATCCGTTGAGCCGCTCGGTTCTCGTCACCGGAGGAAACCGGGGCATCGGCCTCGCCATCGCCCGCGCGTTCGCCGAAGCCGGCGACAAGGTCGCGATCACGTACCGCTCGGGCGAGCCCCCGGCCGCCCTGGCCGAGCTCGGCTGCCTGGCCGTCCGGTGCGACATCACCGACGCGGAGCAGGTGGAGCAGGCGTACAAGGAGATCGAGGAGAAGCACGGTCCGGTCGAGGTCCTCGTGGCCAACGCCGGCGTGACGAAGGACCAGCTCCTCATGCGCATGTCCGAGGAGGACTTCACGTCCGTCCTCGACACCAACCTCACCGGCACCTTCCGGGTCGTCAAGCGTGCCAACCGCGGGATGCTGCGTGCCCGGAAGGGCCGCGTCGTCCTGATCTCCTCGGTCGTCGGTCTGCTGGGCTCCGCGGGCCAGGCCAACTACGCCGCCTCCAAGGCCGGCCTGGTCGGTTTCGCCCGTTCCCTCGCGCGTGAGCTCGGCTCGCGCAACATCACGTTCAACGTCGTCGCCCCCGGCTTCGTCGACACCGCGATGACCGCGGTCCTCAGCGACGAGCAGCGCGCGGGCATCGTGTCCCAGGTGCCGCTCGGCCGCTACGCGCAGCCGGAGGAGATCGCCGCGGCGGTGAAGTTCCTCGCCTCCGACGACGCCTCGTACATCACTGGAGCCGTCATCCCGGTTGACGGCGGATTGGGCATGGGTCACTGATCACATGAGCGGAATTCTCGAAGGCAAGCGCATCCTGATCACCGGTGTGCTGATGGAGTCCTCCATCGCTTTCCACGCCGCGAAGCTGGCCCAGGAGCAGGGCGCGGAGATCATCCTCACCGCCTGGCCCCGGCCCTCGCTCACCGAGCGCATCGCCAAGAAGCTCCCCAAGCCGGAGAACGTGAAGGTTCTCGAGCTCGACGTCACCAACGACGAGCACCTCGCCCGCCTCGAGGGCCTCGTCCGCGAGAACCTGGGCGACCGCCTCGACGGCGTCGTGCACTCCATCGGCTTCGCGCCGCAGGACGCCCTGGGCGGCAACTTCCTGAACACGCCGTTCGAGTCCGTCGCCACCGCCATGCACGTCTCCGCGTACTCCCTGAAGTCGCTGACCATGGCCGTCCTGCCGCTCATGAGCGAGGGCGGCTCGGTCGTCGGCCTCACCTTCGACGCGCAGTACGCCTGGCCGCAGTACGACTGGATGGGCCCGGCCAAGGCCGCGCTCGAGGCCACCAGCCGCTACATGGCGCGCGACCTCGGCAAGCAGGACATCCGCTGCAACCTGATCTCGGCGGGCCCGCTGGGCTCGATGGCCGCGAAGTCCATCCCGGGCTTCGACGGTCTGGCCGCCGTGTGGGACAGCCGCTCCCCGCTCGAGTGGAACCTCACGGACCCGGAGCCGGCCGGCCGCGGCATCGTCGCCCTGCTCTCGGACTGGTTCCCCAAGACGACCGGCGAGATCATCCACGTCGACGGCGGTCTGCACGCGATCGGCGCCTGACCCGCTCGCGCCCCGCGCACACCAGGGCCCGTGCGTTCACCCATTCGGGTGGGCGTGCGGGCCCTCGGCGTTCCCTGACCCGTTCGACTCGAAAAGTCGCGCGAATCGCCCCAGACTGGTGCGAAGCGTGAGGTTCTGCTGCTGACGGGGAGGAGGTACGGGCATGCGCGCGATACGTGACGGTTTCGGGGCCTTCGCCCTGGTCGCCGTTCTGCTCGCGGGAACCGCCGTCGCCGCCGAGGTGCGCGACGCGCCCGCTCCGACCGAGGAACTCCCGGCCGGAAGCCGGTCCTCCGCCGACGGGTTCGCGGCTGACGGGGCCGCGACTGACGGGACCGCCGCCGACGGGTCCTCCGTTGACGGGTCCTCCGTCGGAGGGCGGGAGAACTTCGGAGCCTCCTGCCGCACCGTCGTCCAGGGCTCCCGCGTCACCGCCTACTGCCAGAACCCGTACCCCGACACCGACCGCGTCCGCCTCCACGTCGAGTGCGACCGCTGGTGGGACGTCGACACCGACAGCGCCCCCGTCGACGTCGGCGCCGCGGACTACGCCCAGATCAGCGGCCGCTGCTGGAAGGAGGTCGGCTCCGCCTGGGTCACCCACGAGCAGGTGGAACCGGTCACTCCGTAGCGGCCGGCGGGTTGCCGCCCCCGAGACACGTGAAGGGATAGACGGCCGCCTCCGCGCCCGCCCGCTCGGCGTCGCCCGCGCGGATCGCCGCGACCAGACGCGCGTGGTCCATGTGGTTCTCCGGCCGCAGGTCCTGGCCCACGTCCCCGCGCAGCCACTCCCGCAGGAGATCGCCCAGGTCCGCGTACAGCTCGGTCAGGACCTCGTTGCCCGAGGCGGCGACCACCGCGTGGTGGAAGGCGGCGTCGGCCGTCACGAACTTCTCCGCCTCTCCCGACTCCCAGGCCTCCTCGCGTCGTGCGAGCAGCGCGTCGAGCTGTCTCAGGTCCCGCTCCGAGCGCCGCTCCGCCGCGAAGCGCGCGGCGGCCGACTCCAGGGTCGAACGCAGCTCGGCGACGTGCCGGGGATCGGCGTCGGCGAACCTCCGGTGCATGACGCCCGCGAGCTCGCTGGTGGCGACGACGTACGTGCCCGATCCCTGGCGGATGTCGAGGAGCCCGTTGTGGGCGAGCGCGCGGACGGCCTCGCGCACGGTGTTGCGGGCCACGCCCAGCTGCTCGACCAGCTCGGGTTCGGTCGGGATGCGCGAACCCACCGGCCACTCGCCGGAGGTGATCTGGTTCCGCAGCTCGGCGATCACCTGATCGGAGAGACCTGCGCGCCGCGGGGGGCCGAGAGCCATGGAACACCTTCCTGAAGGGCGACTGAAGGGACGACTGAGGGACGACTGAGGAGCGACTGAAAGGGCGACTGGAGGGCTGCGGGGAGGCGATTGGTTCGAGATTGGACAACCAATCATCCCATGATTCTATGATGGGCCCATGCCTGCCGAGCCGAAGACCCTCACATCCGCCCCCGAGGCCCCCACCGGGTCCTCCTCCACGCCCACCCCCGTGCCCGGCGCCCCCGCCCGCTGGACCCTCGGTCTCGTCGCCGTCGGCCTGGTCCTCGCCGCCCTCAACCTGCGTCCCGCGATCACCAGCCTCGGCGCGCTCCTCGAAGAGGTCAGCGAGGGCCTGCACATGAGCGGCAGCGTCGCCGGCGTGCTCACCTCGGTCCCGCCGCTCTGCTTCGCGGTCTTCGGCATCACCGCCCCGCGCCTCGCCCGCCGCTTCGGCCCCGCCGCCGTCGTCTGCGCGGGCATGGCCGCGATCTTCCTCGGCCTCGCGCTCCGCCCCTTCGCCTCCGGCACGGCCGTCTTCCTCGCCGCCAGCGCCCTCGCCCTCATGGGCATCGCCGTCAGCAACGTCCTGATGCCCGTGATCGTCAAGCGGTACTTCCCCGACCGCGTCGGCACCATGACCGGCCTCTACTCCATGGCGCTCGCCCTCGGCACCTCCCTCGCGGCCGCCGTGACCGTCCCGCTGACCGACGCCCTGGGCGGCGACTGGCGCCTCGGCCTCGGCGTCTGGGCGGTGCTCGCCGCGCTCGCCGTCCTGGCCTGGATCCCGCTGGTACGGGACAGGGGCCGCGGCCACACGGAGAAGGCGACCGCGACGGCCCCGGCGGGCGCCGTCGCGCAGACCGCCACCGACGCCCCGCGCGTCACCCGCAGCCGCACCGCCTGGGCCCTCGGCTGCTTCTTCGGCCTCCAGGCCACGGGTGCGTACATCACCATGGGCTGGATGCCGCAGATCTTCCGCGACGCCGGCGTCCCCGCCTCCACCGCGGGCGTGCTCCTCGCCGTCACCATGGTCATGGGCGTCCCGCTCGCCTTCGTCATCCCGCGGCTCGCGACCCGCATGCGGACCCAGGGGCCGATCGTCGTCGCCCTCGCGCTCTGCGGCCTCACCGGCTACACCGGCCTGTTCTTCGCCCCGGCCGCCGGAGCCTGGGTCTGGGCGGTGCTGCTCGGCATCTCCAACTGCGCCTTCCCGCTCGCCCTCACGATGATCGGGATGCGGTCGAGGACCGGCGCCGGAGTCGTCCGGCTCTCCGCCTTCGCCCAGAGCGTCGGCTACCTCATCTCCATCCCCGGCCCCCTCCTCGTCGGCGTGCTCTACCAGCACAGCGGCGGCTGGGGACTGCCCATCGCCCTCATGGGCGGCCTGATGATCCCGCAGATGATCGTGGGAACCCTCGCGGGACGGGACCGGACGATCGAGGACGAATGCTGAGATGCGAGACTGGCTCCATGCCAGTCCTCGAACCCAATCCCCAGAACGGCCAGAAGAAGCTGCTCGTCGTGCTCGGCGCGATGCTCGGCATCACCGTGGTCATCGCCCTCATCGCCTCCTTCGCCTCCCCCTGAGGGTAGGGACAACCCCCCGTCCCCTAGGGGGAGAGTCTCAGGGGTAAGTGGGTGGATCACCCGATGGGCCCGGGGCCGCCCGGTCCGTACGGTGGAACCGGCGTCGGAAACGGCGCGGACCACGGTTTCCCATCCCACGGAGGCGGCCATGTCGGCCCGTTCGCAGCTCAGCACCCGGCCCCTGCCGGCCGCGGTCGGCACCCGACTGCCCTGGTGGGCCCTCGCCCTGCCCGTGGCCGCCTTCCTGGTCCTCCTCTTCCTGCTCGTATCAGGGCCTGGTGGGGCCCAGGCGACCGCTGGTGACCTGGGGGTCGACCGGGTTCTCGACCAGCTCCGGCAAACGCTCGCTCTCTGAGTCACCGCGGGCCGTTTCGTGCAAAGCTGTTGACCATGAGCGTCGATACACCCCGCAGGATCGTGCTGCTGCGTCACGCCAAGGCCGACTGGGGCCAGGAGTCCGACCACGAGAGGCCCCTCGCCGACCGGGGCCGCCAGGACGCCCCCGCCGCGGGCCGCCGGCTCGCCGGGACCGGCATCCCGATCGACCTGGTCCTCTGCTCGACCGCCGCCCGCACGCGCGAGACGTGGAAGCTGGCCGCACCCGAACTGCCCAAGCGCCCCAAGACCGTGTACGAGGACCGCATCTACGAGGCCTCGCTCGGCGAGCTCATCGCCGTGCTCAACGAGACCCCGGACGACGCGGCGAACGTGCTCCTCATCGGCCACAACCCCGGGGTGCACGCCCTCGCCGACGCCCTCGCCGGCGACTCCGAGGGAGACCTCCTGCCCCGGATGAACCGCAGCGGCTTCCCGACCTCCGCCATCGCCGTCCTCACCTTCACCGGCGGCTGGAAGTCGGTGGAGCACGGCGTCGGCCGTCTCGTGGACTTCTGGACCCCGCACGCCTGAGGCACCGGGGTACGAGAAGGGCCCGGCCGTCACGAGACGACCGGGCCCTTCCTCGTACCGGCGACGCCGTACCGACGTCTCAGTCAGTGCAGGAGGTCCTCGCCGCCGTCGGCGGCCTCGACCTCTTCGCGCGTGATCCCCAGCAGGTACAGCACGGTGTCGAGGAACGGCACGTTCACCGCCGTGTGGGCGGCCTCGCGCACCACGGGCTTGGCGTTGAACGCGACACCGAGCCCGGCCGCGTTCAGCATGTCCAGGTCGTTCGCCCCGTCGCCGATGGCCACGGTCTGCGCCAGCGGCACACCCGCCTCCCGGGCGAAACGGCGCAGCAGCCGCGCCTTGCCCGCCCGGTCGACGATCTCGCCGGTCACCCGCCCGGTGAGTTTGCCGTCCACGATCTCCAGGGTGTTGGCCGAGGCGAAGTCGAGACCGAGCCGCTCCTTCAGGTCGTCGGTGACCTGCGTGAACCCACCGGAGACGACCCCCACCTGGTAGCCGAGCCGCTTGAGCGTACGGATCAGGGTCCGGGCCCCCGGCGTCAGCCGCACCTCGGCGCGGACCTTGTCGACCACCGAGGCGTCGAGGCCCGCGAGCAGCTCCACGCGCGCGTGGAGGGACTGCTCGAAGTCCAGCTCGCCGCGCATCGCCGCCGCCGTCACCTCGGCGACCTTGTCCTCGCACCCCGCGTGCGCCGCGAAGAGCTCGATGACCTCGTCCTGGATCAGGGTCGAGTCGACGTCCATGACGACGAGCCGCTGCGCCCGCCGGTGCAGCCCGGCCGAGACCACGGCCACGTCCACCCCGATGGTGTGGGCCTCGGTCGCGAGCGAGGTCCGCAACGGCTCGGTCTCGCATCCGGAGACGGCGAACTCCACCGCCGTCACGGGGTACTTCGCGAGACGGAAGATGCGGTCGATGTTGCCGCCGGCCTCCGCGATCCTCGCCGTTATGGCCGCCGTCTGCTCGGCCGTCAGCGGGTTGCCGAGCACGGTGACGTGCGAGCGGCCCTCGCCGCGGGGCCGGTTGTCGCCGGTACCGGAGATGATCTCGGCCTGGAGCTTCAGGGACTCGGCCCAGCTGTGGATGGTCGCCCGCAGTTCGCCCTGCGGGGCGACGGTCGGCTCGGTGACGAGCGCGCACAGGACGAGGCGGCCGCGGGAGACCACCTGCTCGATGTCCACGACGTCGACGGAGTAGGCGGCGAGGGTGTCGAAGAGCCCGGCGGTGATCCCGGGCCTGTCCTTCCCGAAGATCTTGACGAGAAGAGTGGGAACGTCTGAGGTCTGCGATGCGCTCATGGTGGTTCCACCGTATCGGGCACCGCGTGCCACCCGACCCCCCGTCCCGCCCAGCGGACACCCGACTGGCCGGTGGACTCGCCGTACACCTCTTCCAGCAGCCCGACTTCCGGAGACGGGACCGGGCCTGAAATAGTTCCCCAGGATGATTCGCCATCCCTGGACTCCCGAAGACGGGGGGACATCGGGGGACAAGTAGTGGGGCATGGAGTGCCAGAACTCGTACTGGAATTGAACGGCAGGACCTGGACGCTCGATCCGTCCCGGTCGTACACCCTGGGCAGGGACCCGCAGGGTGACCTGGTCATCGACGACGCCAGGGTCTCGTGGCGGCACGCCACCATCAGCTGGGGCGGCCGGAGCTGGGTCATCGAGGACCACGGCTCCACGAACGGCACCTTCGCCCAGGGCCAGCGGATCCACCAGCTGGAGATCGGCCCCGGCTCGGCCGTGCACCTGGGCAACGCGACCGACGGACCGCGGCTGAATCTCGCCGCTGCCGGCGCCCCGGCCCAGCAGCAGCCGGCCCAGCAGCTGGCCCAGCAGCCGGCCCCGCACCAGGCACCCGCCCACCAGGGCGCCCCGGCGCAGGCCGGTGCCCAGGCAGAGTGGGCCCAGCAGCAGGCGCCGCAGCACCCGTCGCCGCACCAGCCCCCGCAGCAGCCGGGCTGGCAGCAGCAGCCGCAGCAGGCGCAGCCGCACTTCCCGCAGCAGCAGGGCGGTCCCGTCGAGCAGCTCGCGCAGAAGGTCCCGGCCGGCCGCGGACCGGCGGGCGCCTCCTCGGCCTACGCGGACCGCAGCCCCACCACGTTCCACCAGCTGGCCCTCGGCCACGTCATGCGCATCGGCCGTGCCCTGGAGAACGAACTGGTCGTCTCCGACCTCCAGGTCTCCCGGAACCACGCCGAGTTCCACGCCACGCCCGACGGCCGGTTCGAGATCCGCGACCTCGGCTCGCACAACGGCACGTACGTCAACGGCCAGCCGATCCCCAAGGGCGGCACCGCCCTCCTCGGCCCGCAGGACATCGTCGGCGTCGGCCACTCGACGTTCCGGATCGTCGGCGGCCAGCTGGAGGAGTTCGTCGACACCGGCTCCGTCTCCTTCTCGGCCCGCCACCTCACGGTCACCGTCGACGGCGGCAAGCAGATCCTCAAGGACGTCACCTTCGGCGTCCCCGAGAAGTCGCTGATCGGCGTCATCGGCCCGTCCGGCTCCGGCAAGTCCACCCTCCTCAAGGCGCTGACCGGCTACCGCCCGGCCAACGAGGGCGACGTCCTGTACGACAACCGCAGCCTCTACAAGCAGTTCGCCGAGCTGCGCCAGCGCATCGGCCTGGTCCCGCAGGACGACATCCTGCACAAGGAGCTGACGGTCCAGAAGGCGCTGCGCTACGCGGCCAAGCTCCGCTTCCCCGGCGACACCGCCGAGGCCGAGCGCGAGGCCCGCATCGACGAGGTGCTGCGCGAGCTCAAGCTCGACATCCACAAGGAGAAGAAGGTCACCTCCCTCTCCGGTGGCCAGCGCAAGCGCGTCTCCGTCGCCCTGGAGCTCCTCACCAAGCCCTCGCTGATCTTCCTGGACGAGCCGACCTCCGGCCTGGACCCGGGCATGGACCGCGACGTCATGCAGCTGCTCCGCGGCCTCGCCGACGACGGCCGCACGGTCCTGGTCGTCACCCACTCGGTCGCCGAGCTGGGCCTGTGCGACAAGCTCCTCGTGATGGCCCCCGGCGGCTCGGTGGCGTACTTCGGCCCGCCGGAGGAGGCGCTGAACTTCTTCGGCTACTCCACCTGGGCCGACGTCTTCTCCGCCTTCGAGAACTACCGCGACTACGACTGGGCGGGCCGCTGGAAGGGCTCGCAGCACTACCAGATGTACGCCGCCGAGATCGACGCCGTCGCCGCGCAGCCCGTCCAGATGCCGCAGCAGGCGATGGCCAGGCCGCCGAAGCCGCAGGGCTGGGGCTCGCAGCTGTGGACCCTGATCCGCCGCTACGTCTCCGTCATCGCCTCCGACAAGGGCTTCATGGCCCTGATGGTGATCCTGCCGGCCGTCCTCGGCGCCGTCTCCGTCGTCATCCCCGCCGACTTCGGCCTCGGCAGACCCACGCCGCCGTCCCGCTTCAACGGCGACGCCGGCACGATCATGCTGATCCTCGCGGTCGGCATGTGCTTCTCCGGCGCGGCCAACTCGGTCCGTGAGCTGATCAAGGAGCGGGTCATCTACGAGCGCGAACGCGCCGTCGGCCTCTCCCGCTCCGCGTACCTGATGTCCAAGGTCATCGTCCTCGGCCTGATCACGGCCTTCCAGGGCGTCATCATCTGCGGCATCGGCTTCTCCACGCGCGCGCTGCCCGAAGAGGGCCTGTTCATGCCGCCGGCCGTCGAGCTCTGCGTCCAGGTCATCGCCCTCGGACTGACCTCGATGATGTTCGGCCTGGTCATCTCCGCCCTGGTGAAGACCGCCGAGAAGACCATGCCGCTGCTGGTCATGTTCGCGATCATCCAGGTCGTCTTCACCGGCATCCTGTTCCAGGTGTACGGCTCGCCGGGCCTGGAGCAGTTCGCCTGGCTCATGCCCTCCCGCTGGGGCATCGCGGGCGCCGGCACCACCCTGGACCTGGCGGTCCTCATGCCGCCGTGGGACCACAAGGACCCCACGAACACCGACCCCCTGTGGGAGCACACGGTCGGCCAGTGGAGCCTGGACCTCGGCATCCAGCTGCTGATGGCCACGGTCTGCTGCGTCCTCGTGGCCCGGCTGCTGCGCCGCCACGAGCCCGAGGTCATGCGCAAGTAGCGACCGAGGCGGTACGACGGAGGGCGGCACCCCGCACAGGGGTGCCGCCCTCCGTCGTACGACAGCGGTCGACCGGGTGCGATCAGTACGCGCTGTTGACGTTGTCGATCGAGCCGTAGCGGTCGGCCGCGTAGTTGGCGGCGGCGACGATGTTGGCGACCGGGTCGTACTGGTCGAACTTGGTGCCGGGCACGTGGTACGCCTTGAAGGTCGGGTAGATCACCTGGAGCAGGCCCTTGGACGGCACGCCGTTGACGGCGTTGACGTCCCAGTTGTTGATGGCGTACGGGTTGCCGCTGGACTCGCGCATGATGTTCTTGTGCAGGCCGTTGTACGTGCCCGGGATGTTGTGCTTGTCCATGATGAACAGCGCCTCGCGGATCCAGCCGTCGAGGTTGTTCGCGAACACCGGGGTACGGGCGACGGAGCGGCTCGCGGCGGCCTTCTCGGCGGCGCGCTTCTTGGCGTCCGCCTTCGCCTTCGCGGCGGCCTTGGCCCGCGCGTCCGCCTTGGCCTTCGCCGCGGCCTGCGCCTTGGCGGCGGCCCTGGCCTGCGCGTCGGCCTTCGCCTTCGCGTCCGCCTTCGCCTTGGCGGCGGCCTTGGCCTTCGCCTCGGCCTCCTGCTGGGCCTTCAGGCCCACGGCGGTGTGCTGCTCGGTGAGGCTGGCGGCCAGCGCCTTCGCCTGCGGGGCGGCGGCGTCGTACGACCAGGCGACCTGCTGCGTACCGGCGGCGAGGGCCACCGGCTCGGTCTCGGTGGAACCGTTGCCCTGGACGAGGGAGAGCGTGAGGGCTGCGGCGCCCAGAGCGGCGACGCCGGCGATCGAGGCCTTGTGGGTCTTCTTCAGACCACGACTGTGGCCAGGGGTGTTCGCAGTCATGCTCGGCTACCTCTTCGAATCGCTGGGGGTCGCTCCGCCGGGGCGGCGCTGCGCCTGCTGGGCGGCGACGGGGGCAATTCTTAGCGGCAGCAAAAAGCCGTGGCAAAGGTGTGACGTACGATCCGGGATAGTGGATCAGGGCCTCGTGTACGACCCACGGAACGGCCCCTATGACCCGGTTCCCCCGTGGATATCCGCCCTCGGGGTTCCACTACGCGCCTTCGTAAGTGATGTGCGTCCTATGCGCGGGCTCACATCGGCCACGTAACGAACTCACCGAACGTTGCGGCAGCAACGCACACGGTGAAAGCCCGTACTCCTTAAGGAGGAGACCGGCGGGCAGGCCCTGCGACCTAGGTCCCGCGACCCCCACGCAGTGGTCCCCGGTCGGATACGGACCGTCACACCCCGCCGGTACGGTGAACACATGAGCCATCGACCCGGCTCCGGCCTCGCCGCCGTGAGCACCGCACTCCTCGCGATGAGCCGCCGCCTGGAGGTCCGCGACGTCCTCAAGACGATCGTCGCCTCCGCCCGCGAGCTCCTCGACGCCGAGTACGCGGCCCTGGGCGTCCCCGACGACCACGGCGGCTTCGCCCAGTTCGTCGTCGACGGCGTCAGCGACGCCCAGTGGAAGGCGATCGGCCCCCTGCCCCGCCAGCACGGCATCCTCGACGCGATGCTCCACCAGGCCCGTCCCGAGCGCATCGCCGACGTCCGCGACGACCCCCGCTTCGGGGGCTGGCCGGCCGCCCACCCCGAGATGTCCGACTTCCTCGGCCTTCCCGTGAGGGACGGCGACGAGATCCTCGCCGCCCTCTTCCTCGCCAACAAGAGGGGCCCCAAGGGCGACGGAGAGGGCGGATTCACCGCCGAGGACGAGGAGCTGCTCGGCATCCTCGCCCAGCACGCGGCCATCGCCCTCACCAACGCCCGTCTGTACGAGCGCAGCCGCGAGCTCACCATCGCCGAGGAGCGCTCCCGCCTCGCCCACGAGCTGCACGACGCCGTCAGCCAGAAGCTCTTCTCCCTCCGCCTGACCGCCCAGGCGGCCGCCGCCCTCGTCGACCGGGACCCGGCCCGCGCCAAGGGCGAGCTCCAGCAGGTCGCCGCACTCGCCGCCGAGGCCGCCGACGAGCTGCGCGCCGCCGTCGTCGAGCTGCGCCCCGCCGCGCTCGACGAGGACGGCCTCGTCCACACCCTGCGCAACCAGATCCAGGTCATGGACCGCGCCCACACCGCCCGGGTCGCCTTCGAGAGCGCGGGCGTGCGCGCCCTGCCCGCCGCCCAGGAGGAGGCCGTCCTCCGGGTCGCCCAGGAAGCCCTGCACAACGCCCTGCGCCACGCCGACGCGGAGCACGTCACCGTCGCCCTCACCCGCAGTGGCCAGGGCGCCCGGCTGACCGTCGCCGACGACGGCAAGGGCTTCGACCCGCGTACGGTCCGCAGCGCCGGACGTCACCTCGGCCTGGTCTCCATGCGCGACCGGGCGAGCGGCGTCGGCGGCGCCCTCACCGTGACCTCGGCCCCGGGCCGGGGCACCACGATCGAGATGGAGGTTCCCGGTGGCTGACAAGCCGATCCGTGTCCTGCTGGTCGACGACCACCAGGTCGTCCGCCGAGGCCTGCGCACCTTCCTGGAGGTGCAGGACGACATAGAGGTGGTGGGGGAGGCCGCCGACGGCGCCGAGGGCGTCGCCCTGGCCGAGGAGCTCCGCCCCGACGTGGTCCTCATGGACGTGAAGATGCCCGGCATGGACGGCGTCGAGGCGCTCAAGCGACTCCGCGAGCTCGCCAACCCGGCCAGGGTCCTGATCGTCACCAGCTTCACCGAGCAGCGCACGGTCGTCCCCGCGCTCCGCGCCGGCGCCTCCGGGTACGTCTACAAGGACATCGACCCCGACGCCCTGGCCGGCGCCATCCGCTCCGTCCACGCGGGGCACGTCCTCCTCCAGCCCGAGGTCGCCGACGCCCTCCTCAGCCAGGACGACACCCCCAGCGGTACGGGACGGGGCTCGGTCCTCACGGAGCGCGAGCGGGAGGTCCTCGGCCTCATCGCGGACGGCCGCTCCAACCGGGAGATCGCCCGCGCGCTCGTCCTCTCCGAGAAGACGGTCAAGACGCACGTCTCGAACATCCTCATGAAGCTCGATCTGTCCGATCGCACCCAGGCCGCCCTCTGGGCCGTCCGGCACGGCCTCACGGACTGACGCGCCCCCAGTGCGCCGGGGCGCACGACCGTTCAGTACTTCATACGGTCGTGTGTACATCCCCCGTTCGGCGCAACCGGACGGGGGCGGCGGCGTTCTCCATGGCGTGCTGCGGCGGACCGGCCGCAGCGATGACCAGGAGGAAGTACCAAGTGAAGAACCTCAAGAAGGCCGCTGCCCTCACCATGGTCGCCGGTGGCATCGTCGCCGCCGGTGCGGGTGCCGCCTCCGCGCACGGCGCCGAGGCCACGGGCAAGGCCCTCAACTCGCCGGGCGTCGGCTCCGGCAACCTGGTGCAGGTCCCGGTCCACGTCCCCGTGAACGTCTCCGGCAACACGGTCAACGTGATCGGCCTGCTCAACCCGGCCTTCGGCAACGGCGCCGTCAACGCCTGACCACCCAGCCCGAGCGGCCCCCGGGAATCTCCCGGGGGCCGCTCGCGTCTCCCACCCCCACACCGTCACGGCCACGGCCAGCAGCGAACCGCCACGGCCGGCCGTTCCACGCCGGACGGGTTGTGGGCAGTCGTTCCGCAGGGCGGAACGGGTGGGCAACCCCTCAGGGCGTCGCCCGTCCCCGCACCACCACCCGACGCGCCTCCCCGGCCCGCGAGCCCCGACCCCCAAGGGCCCAAGGGCCCAGCAACCCATACAGGGCCAGGCGGCCCCAGGGTCCAAGGCTCAGGCGAGGCCAGGCAGGGCCAGAAACGCGGGACCAGGGGGGCAGGCCCCGAGGTCTCCCGACCCGCAAGGGTCAGACCCCCCGCTCCCGCTCCCTCTCCTCCACATACGCGTTGTACGCGGCGACCCGCGCCCGCCGAGCCACCCGCTCCACCGGCCGCAGCGCCTCCCCCCGCGCCGCCATCTCGGACGCGCTCACCGCACCCCCCTTCCCGTTGCCGTACGCCAGGTCCACCATCAGCCCCACCCGCTGGGCCAGCTCCAGGACCCGCACCGCCCGCGGCGGGTACCCGGGCGCAAGGACCTCGCGCCCCACATCCGCCCGCGCCCGGTACGCCTCGCGCGCCGCCTCCGCCGCCGGCCCCGACGCCGCCACGTCCAGCCGCGTCAGCGCGGCCGTCGCGTCCCGCAGCGCCTCCGCGAGCTCCCGCTCCGCCTCGCTCAGCGACGGTACGTCCGCGGGGGGCGCCTCCCGCACCGCGAGGCAGCGCCAGACCACCTCGACGTGCACGTCACCCGCGGGCCCCGCCTCCGAGACCTCCGGCACGAGCCCGTACGGCGCGCCGAAGCCCACCACGGCCTCCTCCGCCTCCAACGCGCGCGCGTTGAAGTCCGGCGGCCCGCTCAGCCCCAGCGGATGCCCCGGCGCCGGCAGCGCGACACGCCACCCGGTCACCCCGAGTCGCCGCAGCCGCCCGAGGGCCAGCGTCAGCCCCACCGGCCCCGCCTCACCCGGCAGCCCCTCGACGCGGTGCACCGCGTCGTCCCCGACAATCGCCAGCGCCGCGTCGTCCGGCGACACCGCCCCGGCCAGCAGGGCGTTGCCCCAGGCGGCCAGGCGTCCTGAACGTGGTTCGACAAGCATTCCCCAAGACTAGGGCGCGTCCGGTGGCCCGAACGACGCCCTAACGAAGCCCTACGGACCGGCCCGCCCGCTCGATAACGTAGGTTTTCCCCTGGACGCCGCGCCCATCGGCGCAAGGCGACGACACGACTCGACCGCAAGGGGAGACAACGCGCTCATGAGCGATGTACTGGAGCTGGTGGACGTATCCGTGGTCCGCGACGGACGGGCTCTGGTGGACGAGGTCTCCTGGTCGGTCAAGGAAGGCGAGCGCTGGGTCATCCTCGGACCCAACGGCGCCGGCAAGACGACCCTCCTGAACATCGCCTCCAGCTACCTCTTCCCCACCAAGGGCACCGCCCACATCCTGGGCGAGCAGCTGGGCGGCGTCGGCACGGACGTCTTCGAGCTCCGCCCCCGCATCGGCATGGCCGGCATCGCGATGGCGGAGAAGCTGCCCAAGCGGCAGACCGTCCTCCAGACCGTCCTCACCGCCGCGTACGGCATGACCGCCACCTGGCACGAGGACTACGACCCGGTCGACGAGCAGCGCGCCAAGGCCTTCCTCGACCGCCTCGGCATGAGCGACTACCTGGACCGCAGGTTCGGCACCCTCTCCGAGGGCGAGCGCAAGCGCACCCTGATCGCCCGCGCGATGATGACCGACCCCGAGCTCCTCCTCCTCGACGAGCCCGCCGCCGGCCTCGACCTCGGCGGCCGCGAGGACCTCGTCCGCCGGCTCGGCCGCCTCGCCCGGGACCCGTACGCCCCCTCCATGATCATGGTCACGCACCACGTCGAGGAGATCGCCCCCGGCTTCACCCACGTCCTGATGATCCGCCAGGGCAGGGTCCTCGCCGCCGGCCCCGTGGAGACCGAGCTCACCTCCCGCAACCTCTCGCACTGCTTCGGCCTCCCGCTCGTCGTCGAGCGCGTCGGCGACCGCTGGACCGCGCACGGCCTGCCGCTGAAGTGACCCGCCC
This sequence comes from Streptomyces sp. NPDC020807, assembly GCF_040641575.1. Classification (NCBI taxonomy): domain Bacteria; kingdom Bacillati; phylum Actinomycetota; class Actinomycetes; order Kitasatosporales; family Streptomycetaceae; genus Streptomyces; species Streptomyces sp. NPDC020807. The sequence goes on along the minus strand of NZ_JBFADU010000033.1, from coordinate 5,548 downwards.
GGGGGACCGGCGACCCGCACAGCCGCCAGAACCCCCGGCGCGCGCCAACTACCGCGCCCTGTCACGGAACAGCCCCACCGCCCTACCATTGACCACGTGGACATCGACGCGTGGGTCTGGTGGTTGATCGGCGCGGTGGGGCTCGGCATTCCGCTGGTCCTGACCGCGATGCCGGAGTTCGGCATGCTGTCCGTCGGCGCCGTCGCGGGCGCCGTCACCGCGGCACTCGGCTACGGTGCCGTCGCCCAGGTCGTCGTCTTCGCCGTCGTCTCGACGGCCCTCGTCGCCGTGGTCCGCCCGATCGCCGCACGCCACCGCGACGGCCGTCCCCGGCTCGCCACCGGCGTCGAAGCCCTGAAGGGCCGTCAGGCCGTCGTCCTGGAAAGGGTCGACAGCGACGGCGGCCGCGTGAAGCTCGCCGGCGAGGTCTGGTCCGCCCGCACCCTCGACACCGGCCAGACCTTCGAACCCGGCGAACGGGTCGACGTCGTCGAGATCGACGGCGCGACGGCCGTGGTCATGTGACGGAACCTCACCCATTGGCCGAACCTCACCCATGACGTTCCGCCGTCTGGGAAACTCGATCATCGAAAGCAACCCGGCAGTCAACCGGCAGCGAAGGGCACGGGGAACACGATGTCAGCAGTCATCATCGTCCTGATCATTCTGGTGGTGCTCGTCTTCATCGCCCTGATCAAGACGATCCAGGTCATCCCGCAGGCCAGCGCCGCGATCGTGGAGCGCTTCGGCCGCTACACCCGCACGCTCAACGCCGGTCTGAACATCGTCGTCCCGTTCATCGACACGATCCGCAACCGCATCGACCTCCGCGAGCAGGTCGTCCCCTTCCCGCCCCAGCCGGTCATCACCCAGGACAACCTCGTCGTCAACATCGACACGGTCATCTACTACCAGGTGACCGACGCCAGGGCAGCGACCTACGAGATCGCCAGCTACATCCAGGCGATCGAGCAGCTCACCGTCACCACCCTGCGCAACATCATCGGCGGCATGGACCTGGAGCGGACCCTCACCTCCCGCGAGGACATCAACGTCGCCCTCCGCGGCGTCCTGGACGAGGCCACCGGCAAGTGGGGCATCCGCGTCAACCGCGTCGAGCTCAAGGCCATCGAGCCGCCGACCTCCATCCAGGACTCGATGGAGAAGCAGATGCGCGCCGAGCGCGACAAGCGCGCCGCCATCCTCACCGCCGAGGGCACCCGCCAGTCCCAGATCCTCACCGCCGAGGGCGAGAAGCAGTCCGCGATCCTCCGTGCCGAGGGCGAGGCGAAGGCCGCCGCCCTCCGTGCCGAGGGCGAGGCCCAGGCCGTCCGCACGGTCTTCGAGGCCATCCACGCCGGCGACCCGGACCAGAAGCTCCTCTCGTACCAGTACCTCCAGATGCTCCCGAAGATCGCCGAGGGCGACGCCAACAAGCTCTGGATCGTGCCCAGCGAGATCGGCGACGCCCTGAAGGGCCTCTCCGGCGCCTTCGGCAACCTCGGCGGCGGCACCCCCGGCTTCAACACCAAGGACGGCGTCCCGTCCGCCAGGCGAGAAGAACCCCAGGTCGACTGACGCGTACACGCACACCTCCTGCATGATCAGTGCGAGCCCCTCGACTCCGACGACCTCGGGGCGGGGAGGCGAGCCACTGACCCTGTAAGGAGATGGCGTTGTCCATCTGGGAAGCCCTGGCGGTCTTCGCCGCCGGCATCGGCGCCGGCACCATCAACACGATCGTCGGATCGGGAACGCTGATCACGTTCCCGGTCCTCCTCGCGACCGGACTCCCTCCGATCACCGCGAACGTCTCCAACGCCCTCGGCCTCGTCCCCGGCTCGATCAGCGGAGCCATCGGCTACCGTGCCGAGCTCGCCGGACAGAAGAGCCGCATCCTGCGCCTCGGCGGGGTGGCCCTCCTCGGCGGCCTCATCGGCGCGGTCCTCCTCCTCGCCCTGCCGTCCGACGCCTTCGACGCGATCGTCCCCGTCCTCATCGGCCTCGCGCTGGTCCTCGTCGTCCTCCAGCCCCGCATCGCCGCCGCCGTCCAGCGCCGCCGCGAACAGACCGGCACCGAGGCCCACCCCGACGGAGGCCCCGTCCTCCTCGTCGGCCTCCTCCTCGCCAGCATGTACGGCGGATACTTCGGCGCCGCCCAGGGAGTCCTCTACCTCTCCCTCATGGGCCTGCTGCTCCACGACACCCTGCAGCGCATCAACGCCGTCAAGAACGTCCTCGGCGCCCTGGTCAACGGCGTCGCCGCCGTTTTCTTCCTCTTCGTCGCCGAGTTCGACTGGACGGCCGTCCTCCTCATCGCCGTCGGCTCCACCATCGGCGGCCAGATCGGAGCCAAGGTCGGCCGCAAGCTCCCGCCCAACGTCCTGCGCGGAGTGATCATCGCCGTCGGCGTCGTCGCGATCCTCCAACTGACCCTCAAGTAGCCGGAGTACGCGGAAGGGCCCGCCCCCTGACCCAGGAGGCGGGCCCATCCCCGTACGCGTTACGCCGCCGAGTCCCCGGCCAGCCACTCCGGCAGCGCCGACCGCTCACCCGACCGCATCGCGAGCAGCATCGCGTCTGCCGGCGTCGGCACGAACGGCTGGTGCAGCAGCGGCATCCCCGCCTGCTCGGGCGTCCGGTCGGCCTTGCGGTGGTTGTCCTCGGCACAGGAGGCGACCGTGTTCAGCCAGCTGTCCCCACCACCCTGCGCCCGCGGCACGACGTGGTCCACGGTCGTCGCCCGCTGCCCGCAGTACGCGCACCGGTGTTGGTCCCGTATCAACACCCCCCGCCTCGACCACGGCGCGTGTCTTCGGAACGGAACCCGCACGTACCGGCAGAGCCTGATCACCCGAGGCACCGGAAGATCGACGGCGGCACCGCGCATCCGCAGATCGGGATGGGCCTGCTCGACGACGGCCTTGTCCGTCAGGACGAGCACCACCGCGCGGTTGAGAGTGACCGTCGACAGCGGCTCGAAGCTCGCGTTCAGTACCAGCGTGTCCCGCATTGTGCCCACCTCCCGTGTGCCGGCCCCGCCCCGGAGCGGGGCGCGGAGCCTGGATCAACGATGGCCGGGCCGGCCGGGGTCGGACAACGTAATTTCGCGCGCAACAAAAGATGCCCGCTTCTGATCTCTCCAAGACCAGAAGCGGGCAAACAACAAACGAACGATCAGACCGCCGCGGGAGCCGCGTACTCACCGACCAGCTGGGCACGGCCCAGCGTGTGGAACCGCAGGTTGAACCCGATGGCCGCCGGCGACGCGTCCGCGTCGGGCCCGAGCTTCTCGCTGTCCACCGCGTACACCGTGAAGACGTACCGGTGCGCCGGGTCCCCGGGCGGGGGAGCGGCCCCACCGAAGTCGCGCGAGCCGTAGTCGTTCCGCACGTGCACGGCACCGGCCGGCAGGCCCGGGAAGGATCCGGACCCGGCACCCACCGGCAGCTCCGTGACCTCCACGGGGATGTCGATCAGCGACCAGTGCCAGAACCCACTGCCCGTAGGGGCGTCGGGATCGAAGCAGGTGACGGCGAAGCTCTTCGTTCCCTCCGGGAACCCCTCCCACCGCAGGTGCGGCGAGGTGTTCCCCTCCGCGTACACCTGAGCGTCCTTCAGGACCCCGCCCGGCGCGATGTCGTCGCTCACCACAGTGAACGCGGCCACCGGCGGGTGGAAGTCATGAGGAAGCGGCGCCCTCTTGCCCTCGGACACGTCGAATACCTCCGGGATCGTCCGTCAACGCTGACCCTGCCGAGCCTAGAGCCAGTTGCGACGGCCGCCGACCTCGGCGAGCCACTGGTTCAGGTACGCCGACCAGTCGGTCGCGTGGAAGTCGTTGAGCCCCACCTTGAAGGCACGGAAGGAGTCGCTGCCCTCACCGAAGAGACCCGGCTTCTTGTCCATCTCCAGGACGACGTCCATCTCGCGCTCGTCGGCGATGAAGCTGACCTCGACCTGGTTCAGCCCGCGGTACTGCTGCGGCGCGAAGAACTCGATCTCCTGGTAGAAGGGCAGCTTCTGCCGGGTGCCCCGGATGTGCCCGCGCTCCATGTCCGCGCTCTTGAAGCGGAAGCCCAGGTTGATGAAGGCGTCCAGGATCGCCTGCTGCGCCGGCAGCGGGTGCACGTTGATCGGGTCCAGGTCGCCGGAGTCCACCGCGCGCGCGATCTCCAGCTCGGTCGTCACACCGATGTCCATGCCGCGCAGCTGCTGACCGGCGACCGTCGTCACCGGCGTCTCCCACGGGATCTCCAGACCGAACGGCACCACGTGCACGGCCCCGGCCTTCACCTCGAAGGCACCGCCCAGACGCACCTTGACGAACTCGATGTCCTGCTTGTGCTCCTGGTCACCGCCCTCGACCTCGACCCGCGCCTGGAGCCCGACCGAGAGCCCCTCGATCTGCTGGTCGACGCTGCCGCCCTGAATGCGGACCTCGCCCTGGACGACACCGCCCGGAACGACGTTCGCCTCGGTGAGCACGGTCTCCACGGTGGCCCCACCGGCGCCCAGGCTCGCGAGCAGCTTCTTGAATCCCATGACTTCCACTCCTTCTCGGTACTGCCCCTACATACGCGCGACGACGGTAGCCGGTTCCCCGCCGCCCGCCACTACCCTCGGACGCCATGACCGAGACCCCCGGCCGCGCGCCGCTCCCGCGGTCCTTCTTCGACCGCCCCGTCCTCGAAGTGGCCCCCGACCTCCTGGGCCGCACCCTCGTCCGCAACACCGCCGAAGGCCGGATGGAGCTGCGCCTCACGGAGGTGGAGGCGTACGCCGGCGCGATCGACCCCGGCTCGCACGCCTTCCGCGGCCGCACCGCGCGCAACGCCGTCATGTTCGGCCCGCCCGGACACGCGTACGTCTACTTCACGTACGGCATGTGGCACTGCCTGAACCTGGTCTGCGGCCCCGAGGGCGAGGCGAGCGGGGTCCTCCTGCGTGCCGGCGAGATCCTGACGGGCGCCGAGCAGGCCCGCCCGCGCCGCCGCTCGGCCCGCGCGGACAAGGAGCTGGCCAAGGGCCCCGCCCGGCTGGCCACCGCCCTGGACGTCACCCTCTCCCTGAACGGCACCGACACCTGCGCCGGGGAGGACGCCCCGCTCTCCCTCCTCACCGGCACCCCGCCGCCCCCCGACCTGGTCGCCAACGGCCCCCGAACGGGCGTGGGAGGCGACGGGGCTCCCCACCCCTGGCGCTACTGGATCACCGACGACCCCACCGTCAGCCCCTACCGCCCCCACACTCCCAGGAAGCGCCCCCTTGACTCGGGGAAGCGACTCGTCTAACGTAGCCCGAGCAGCTGGTTACGGACCTGCTTATCGAGCACCCCGCAGCTGCCATCCACTACACACGATGAATCCCCTAACGGGGCTTATTTCGGCATGCCGGAATTCGTTTCGAAACCCTCGATTATGAGGCGCCGAGAAAATCAGCTAACGTGGTGGACACGCCGAAAGGCCCCCGGAGTGAAAACGAAAGGGACCGGAAAGCACCGAGGAAATCGGATCGAAAAGATCTGATAGAGTCGGAAACGAAGGAA
>NZ_JBFADU010000032.1:0-72127 GCF_040641575.1 Streptomyces sp. NPDC020807 | reverse complement strand
CCACCTTTACACCCCCCGCGCCGTCCGCGCCCCCCCCCTTTCCGGGGGGGGGGGGCCACCGTTCGTGTGCCCTAGGGCCGTCCAACGCCCGGCCGGGCAGGCGCCACTTTCGACACACTCCCTAGGGCAGCCAGGGGCGGCGTCCCGGTCCGGTCGGGTGCGTGCCTGTGACGGCCATGACGACCGAGTAGAGGCTCGTCTCGGCGGCGATGAAGAGCCGGTTGCGCTTCGCCCCGCCCCAGGAGATGTTGGCGACCGCCTCGGGCACGTTCAGGCGGCCGATGAGGGTGCCGTCCGGGTCGTAGCAGTGCACGCCGTCGTCCATCGCGGCCACCCAGAGCCGGCCGCCGTCGTCGAAGCGCAGGTTGTCGAAGCGGGCCTTGCCGCGCGCGCCGGCCTCGGCGAAGACCTTGCCGTCGGAGAGGGTGCCGTCGTCCCGTACGTCGAAGACGCGGACGAAGCCCGCGCGGGTGTCGGAGACGTACAGCTGCCGCTCGTCGGAGGAGAAGACGAGCCCGTTCGGCGCGCCGAAGCCGTCCGCGACCAGCCGGACCTCGCCGCTGCCGGGGTCGATCCGGTAGACGTTGTTGGCACCGATCTCGCTCTCGGCGCGGTGGCCCTCGTAGTCGCTGGTGATGCCGAAGTCCGGGTCGGAGAACCAGATCGACCCGTCGGACTTCACGGTCGCGTCGTTCGGGCTGTTGAGGCGCCTGCCCTCCCAGCGGTCGGCGAGGACGGTGACCGTGCCGTCGTGTTCGGTGCGGGTCACCCGGCGGTTGCCCTGCTCGCAGGTGATCAACCGGCCCTCACGGTCGAGGGTGTTGCCGTTGGTGTGCCCGGCCGAGCGGCGGAAGACCGACACCGCGCCGGTCTCTTCGTCCCAGCGCAGCATCCGGTCGTTGGGGATGTCGCTCCAGACCACCTGGCGCCAGGCGGGCACGTAGACCGGCCCCTCGGCCCAACGGCAGCCGGTGTAGAGGGTTTCGAGTCCGTCGTCGCCGTTCATGCACCGGCCGGTACGGAAGCGGTCGTCGAACATCTCGTACAGCCCGGGGCGTTCGGTGCTCACAGGTCCACTCCTCGCGAAAGTAGCCACCGACTGAAGGAAAATCGGTCCGAAATGCAGATTGCAAGATGAGATATGGTCACCGCAAGACGAGGTCGAAGGGAGAGTTGTGGATCACATCGACCGGGCGCTGCTGGCCCAGCTCCAGCAGGACGCCACCCAGTCCTACGCCGCGCTGGGGGAGGCCGTCGGCCTGTCCGCCGGAGCCGCGCACGAGCGGGTGCGGAAACTCCGCGAGCGCGGCGTCGTCCGCCGCACCGCCGCGGAGGTGGACCCCGCCGCCGTGGGCGGCGGCGTCCTCGCCTACGTGATGGTCGACTCCTCGTCCTGGATGGGGGATTCGGGGCCGGAGTTCGCCGCGCTCCCGGAGATCCTGGAGGCGCACGTCATCGCCGGCAGCGCCTCCGTGCTCGTGAAGGTCAGGACGGCGACCACCGAACAGCTCCAGGACGTGCTGCGGCGGATCTACGCCATCGACGGGGTCAGCGGCACGCAGGCCACGGTGGTCCTGGAGACCTTCTTCGAACGCCAGGTCGACCCGCTGCTCGCGGGCGGTCAGGAGTGAGCGGCGGCAGACCCCCCCTAGGGGGCGGAGGTGCGGCGCGGTGGGGCGTCAGACCGGCTGCCCGGCGACCCACGCCCGCCAGACGCGCCGGGTGTTCGGCAGCTCGGGACGGTCGAGCATCCGGAGGACGTACCCGGCGTGGCGGCGGGCCCACGGTTCGTCGGACGCGGCGGCCGCGTCGAGCCGTCCACGGAGATCCGGGCCGTCGACGGCCCGCGCGACGCCCACGTACGCGCGGTCCTTGCAGCGGTAGGCGCGCCGCACGACGAGGTCGACGATGTCGACGAGCCTGGCCCTGGTCGACGGGTCGTGGTCGAGCGCGGCCATGCGGCGGACGATCGCCTCCTTCGTGCCCCAGGCCTTCGCGTGCTCGGTCCACTCGGCGGGGAAGCGGGCCTCCCACTCGATGAAGAGCAGCTCGTACGGCAGCAGCGGCCCGCGTTCGCTGTCGGCCACCCACAGGGCGTCGGGCAGCAGCCGGCCGCGGGCGGCCTCGTTCTCCTCGCGCGCCTGCCTGAACGCCGGCTCCCGGTACTGCTCCTCGTGCCCCAGTGGCAGCGTGAGGTGCCAGAGTTCGTTGGCCCGCAGTTGCGCGGTCCGGGCGTCCCGTCGCGCCGCCCGCAGCCGTGCGAGCGCCGCCGCGCGCACCGAGGGGTCGTCGGCGACGAGCCCGAAGGTCCACCCCAGTCGCCCGTGCGCGGTGTCGCCCCCGTGGGATCCCGCTGCCGCCGTTCCGTCCGCCATACCGGAGATGATCTCCCAGTCCCGGCGGAGCCGGCCGCACGGCGACTCGTCGACGCCTACGGGACGGTCAGCACGATCTTGCCGGTCGTGCGGCCCGTCTCACCGAGGGCGTGGGCCCTGGCGGCCTCCACGAGCGGGAAGACCGCCTCGACGTGGGCCCGGAGCGCGCCCGAGGCGACCAGCTCGGCGACGGCCCGCATGCCGGCCTGGTCGGCCTCCACGAGGAGGGTCTCCACGCGGACGCCGCGGGCCGCGGCCCTGGCGGGTTCGTCGGGGTCCGTGCCCGGCAGGAGCGAGACGAGGACGCCGCCCGGGCGCAGGACGTCGAGGGAGCGGGCGCGGGTGTCGCCGGACAGGGTGTCGAGGACCATGTCGACGTCCTGGACGGCCTCGCGGAAGTCGGCCGCGCGGTAGTCGACGACCTCGTCGGCGCCGAGGGAGCGCACGAAGTCGTGCTTGGGGGCGCTGGCGGTGCCGATGACGTACGCGCCGCGGGCCTTGGCGATCTGGACGGCGAGGTGGCCCACGCCGCCCGCCGCGGCATGGATCAGGACCCGCTGGCCGGCGGTGACGGAGGCGGTGTCGACGACGGCCTGGTACGCGGTGAGGGCGGCGAGCGGCAGGGCGCCGGCCTGGACGTGATCGACCTCGGCCGGCTTGTGGGCGAAGGCGCGGGCGGGACCCGTCACGTATTCGGCGTGCGAGCCGACGCCGTGCGGGTACGGCAGCATCCCGAAGACCTCGTCGCCCGGCTTGAAGAGCGTGACGCCGAAGCCGACGGCCTCGACGACGCCGGACACGTCCCAGCCGAGGACCAGCGGCAGCCGGCCGAGGAAGAGCCCGGACTCGCGGTGCTTCCAGTCGGTCGGGTTCATTCCGGCGGCGCGGACGGCCACGAGGATCTGGCTCGGGCCCGGCACCGGGCGGGGGAGGACGGCCTCCTTCAGCACCTCGGGGGTGCCGTGGACATCCTGGCTGATGGCGCGCATGGTCGGGGCGGTGGTGGTGGTGGTGGTGGCGGCCGTGGTGGCGGTGGTGGCGGTGTTCGTCATGCGTCAAGACTCGCCGCACGGCCCGTGGTCGTACCATGGCATGAATGCCAACTTCCGACGGGATCGTGCCATGAGTCTCCATCGTGTCGTCGTCCTCGCCCTGGACGGGGTCTACCCCTTCGAGCTCGGCATCCCGAGCCGGGTCTTCGGGGCGCTCCAGGACCGCTACGAGGTCCTGACCTGCTCGGTCGACGGCCGGCCCGTCGCCACCAACGCCGACTTCTCCGTCACCGTCGGACACGGGCCCGAGGTCCTCGCGACGGCGGACACCGTGATCCTGCCGCCCTTCGACCTCTCCCGGCTCTCCCGCGAGCTCCCGCCGGGCGTCCGCGACGCCCTCGCGGCCGTACGGCCCGGGGCGCGCACCGTCTCGATCTGCACGGGCGCCTTCGTCCTCGCCGCCGCCGGCCTGCTCGACGGCCGGCCCGCCACCACCCACTGGGCCGTCGCCGACGTCTTCCGCGCCTGGTACCCGGAGGTGGCGCTCGACCCCGACGTCCTCTTCGTGGACGACGGGGACGTCCTCACCTCCGCCGGGGCCGCCTCCGGCGTCGACGTCTGCCTGCACCTCGTGCGCCGGGACCACGGCACCGCCGTCGCCAACCACGTGGCCCGGGCCTGCGTCGTGCCGCCGTGGCGGGACGGCGGCCAGGCCCAGTACATCGAGTACCCCGTTCCCCCCGCCTCCGGGCAGGGCACCGCGGAGACCCGCCAGTGGGCCCTGGAGAACCTCCACGAGCCCCTGACCCTCGCCGAACTGGCCGGGCACGCCCGGATGAGCCTGCGCACCTTCGCCCGCCGCTTCAACGAGGAGGTCGGCACGAGCCCCGGCCGCTGGCTCATCCAGCAGCGCGTCGTGCGGGCCCGGCACCTCCTGGAGACCACCGACCTCGCCGTCGACGACATCGCGGGTCAGGTCGGCTTCGCCACCGGCACCTCCCTGCGCGAGCACCTGCACGCGGCCATCGGCGTCTCGCCGATGGCCTACCGGCGCACGTTCCGGGGGGCCGTCACGACGGCGTGACACCAGCGCGACCCCCGCACGGCGCGTACCGGACCTCAGCCCTGGAAGCCGATCGTGCCGTCCGGCAGGACGGCCTCCACCCGCGCCCCGTGCTCCACGGTCCGGCTCACCGTGCAGAACTTCTCGTGGGTGAGCCGTACGGCGCGGGCGAAGACCTCGTCCGCCTTCGGGTTGTTGTCCGGCAGGTCGAACTCGTAGCTCACCCTGATCCGTCCCACCCGGCCGTCGTCCTCCGGTCCCGAGACCGATTCCACGACGATCCTCAGGTCGTCGTGGTCCACCGCGCGCGCGGTCCGGTCCACCACCAGACCGCCGCAGCCGCCCATCGCCGCGAGCAGCAACTCGACCGGCGTGAAGGAGGGCTGGGACGCGTCGTCGTCGGCCGCGGCCATCCGGACCTCGGCTCCCCGGTCGTTCCGGGCGGTCCAGTCGCGGTACCCGTTGCGGACGGTTTCGATCCGGTAGTCGGCCATGGCGGCGGAGCTCCTTCGCTCATCAGCTGTACGGTCGCCCGCCACGCAACCCCACGGTCGCCGACGGGCCAAGCGGACGCGCCGCTCGCGCGCCCCTCGCCTCCGAGTATCCGCACTTCGGCGCCGGACGGGGTACGCGGCCCCGGCGGGCGTCAGCGGCGGCTCCTGCCCCGCGCCCGTTCCCGTACGACCCCTGCCCGTTCCCGTACGGCCCTTGCTCCTTCCCGTACGCCCCCCGCCCTGTCCCGTACGACCCCGCCCCACGCCTCCGCCACCGCCCCCCAGACCGCCCGGAGTTCCGGCTCGGCCTCCCGTACCGCGCGCACCGCGGCGTCCGGGTCCCCGCCCTCCGCCCGAACCGTCGCGCCGTCGGCCTGCGCCCACACCGCCACCGTCTCCGCGCCCGCCTCCGGATGGAACTGCAGCGCCCACCCCGCGACCCCGACCCGGAACGCCTGGTACCGGCAGTCGTCACCGCTCAGCAGCGGTACGGCTCCGGCCGGCAGCCGCTCCACCTCGTCCCAGTGCCACTGCGCGGCGAGCGCGCCCTCCGGCACCCCGCCCAGGACGGGATCGCCGGCCGCCGCGGGCAGGCGCCGCAGCGGTACGGCGCCGAGCTCGGGCCCCTGACGGCGGGTCACGACCGAACCGCCCAGCGCGTCGGCGACGATCTGGCCGCCCAGGCATATCCCCAGCAGCGGCACGTCATCGGCGACGGCCTCGCGGACGAGGTCCCGGACGCGGGGCAACCACGGCGCGGCCTCGTCGTCCTCGCAGTTGACGGCCCCTCCGAGCACGAGCAGGCCCGCGTACCCGCGCAGGTCCCCGGGCAGGGAAACGCCCTCTCCCGACCAGGCGCGCACGACGTCGAGCCGGAGGCCGCCGCGGGTCAGGCGGTCGCCGACGAGGCCGGCGTCCGCGCCGTCCTCGTGCTGCACGACGAGCACGGCGGGGCCGGTGGTGGGGTCGGTCGTCATGGCCGGGGTGCCTCCGTGCTCCGGGGTGTTCGATTCTCAGAGAGGATCGCCGAACACCGACCTGTCCGACAGCCCCCGAGTGGTCCCGATTCCCCCCGAGTGCCTCCGACAGCCCCAGGGGGTTCCGTGTCCCCCGAGTGCCCGCACCCTCCGGCCGGTTGAGTACGTCCCCGTCGCCGTCTGAGTACCTCTCCCCATACGCCCGCCGCCGCCCGCCGATGGAATGGGGACATGACCCACGACGCCCCGCGACGCGCCCCCCGGCTCCGGATCCGGCACGTCACCGCCACGGCCACCGCCACCGGCACCGCCCTCGCCGTCGCCCTCGGGCCGGTCGTCATCGGTGCGCTGCTCGTCCGGAACGCCGGCGGCGACCCGATGGCCAGCGTCAACGCCCTCATCGCGGGCGGCGGCCAGCGCGCCCGGATCTCGGGTGCGCAGCTGCGTTCCTGCGGCGGACGGGTTCAGTCGAGCGGCCTGCGCGCCAGCAGGAAGGCCTGGGGCGTCCTCTCGTCCGGGTCCGCCTCCCGGACCAGGCGGGCCCCCTCGACGAGGCCGGCCTCGGCCAGGAGGTTCGCGACCCGGTCGGGGGAGAAGCGGTACACGTCGAGCGCGACCTCGTGACCGTACGCCTCGCGGAGCCGTACCCGCTCGTCGCCGACCTTGAAGGCGAGCAGCGCGAAGCCGCCCGGGGCGAGGACGCGGTGGACCTCGGCGAAGACGGCGGGCAGCTCCGCCTCGGGCGTGTGGACCGTCGAGTACCAGAGGACCGCCCCGCCGAGTGAGCCGTCGGGGAGGTCGAGCGCGGTCATCGAGCCGACCTCGAAGCGCAGCCCCGGATACGTGTCCCGGGCCACCGCGACCATGCCGGGCGACAGGTCGACGCCGAACACGTCCGCGCCGAGAGCCCGCAGGTGGGCGGCGATCCGTCCCGTCCCGCACCCGAGGTCGGCCATCGAGCGCGGGCCGTCGGAGGCGTCGACCCGCGTGACGAAGGCCGCGAGGAAGGCCCGCTCCAGCGGCCGGCGGTCCAGCTCGTCGGCGAGCAGCCGCTCGTAGTCGGCGGCGACGGTGTCGTACGAGCGGCGGGTGGCGGTGACGTGCGCGGCTTCGGTCATGGCGGGACCCTACGGGCGGGCACCCGGCCATGATCACTCCGGGGCCCCCTTTGCCCACCACGGCGGGTCTCGCGGAGGCGGTCCGGGACGAACGGTCCCCAGGCGTCCCCCACATGGGCGATGATCCTCCCCTCCGAGTGATTACCCGGCGGTAGCAGGGCGGCCGGGCACGGGCGAAAGGGCACACGGCATGGCAAGGCGTCACCCCCGGCAGGACGACCACCCCACGAGCGGCGAACCGGCGCGCCCCGGAGGCGATGACGGGCCCGGCATCGGGCGCCGCCGCTTCCTCGGGTACGTCCTCGCCGCCCCCACCCTCACCGTCGCCGCGCAGCTCGGCGCCGACGCGCTCGTCCCCCGGCAGGCGGAGGCGGCCACGGCCGCGCTCGTCCCCTCGCTGCCCGGTCCGGCGGAGCTGCTCGACCTCAACGAGCTCCTCACCCTCGCCGCCGCTCCCACCAGCAACCTCATCACCATCCGCCTCGACGGTGACGGCACGGCCCACTTCGCCCTGCCCCGCGCCGAGGTCGGCCAGGGCGTCACCACGTCGAGCGCCATGATCGTCGCGGAGGAGCTCGACCTTCCCCTCGACAAGGTCAGGGTCACGCTCGCGGACGCCCGGCCCGAACTCCTCTTCAATCAGCTCACCGGCGGCTCCAACACCACCTACTCGACCTTCACCCCGCTGCGGGTCGCCGCCGCCCTCGCCCGCGAACGCCTCCTGCGGGCCGCCGGGCTCGTCCTCGGCGAGGCCGTCTCCACCCTCACCACCAAGGCCGGTGCCGTCGTCTCCCCGCTCGGCACCGTCCTCGGCTACGGCGAACTCGCGGCCAAGGCGGCCGTGCTGACCGACACGGCCGTCACGGTCGAGCTCAAGGACCGCGCCGACTTCCGGGTCATCGGCACCGGGCAGCGGCGGCTCGACGCCCTCGAAGCCGTCACCGGCCGCAAGAAGTTCGCGATGGACCTCCAGGTCCCGGACGCCCTGCCCACCATGGTCTGCCGGCCGCCCACCATCAACGGCACGGTCCGCTCCGTCGCCAACCTCGCCGCCGTCCGCGCCATGCCCGGTGTCACCGACGTCGTCGCCGTCTCCACCGGGGTCGCCGTCCGGGCCAGGACCTTCGGCCAGTGCGTCGACGCCGTCCGGGCCCTCGTCGTCGAGTGGGGCCCCGGCACCGCCGAGGGCGCGTCCGACGCCACCGTCCTGGAGGAGCTCCGCCGGGCCGAACTCCCGCTGGTCGTCCCGCCGCTGCCGCTCCTCACCAAGGCCGTCGACGCCCGCTTCACCTTCCACTTCGCCAGCAACGCGGCCCTGGAGACGAACTGCGCCATCGCGGACGTCCGCCCGGACTCCGCCGAGATCTGGGGCTCGCTGAAGGCCCCGATCGTCGCCCAGGAGCAGATCGCGCTCGCCCTGGGCCTGCCACCGTCCGCCGTCCGCGTCCACGTCACCGAGGGCGGCGGCTCCTTCGGCCGCAAGCTCTTCCACGACGCCGCCCACGAGGCCGCCGAGATCTCCCGCGCCCTCGGCAAGCCCGTCAAGCTCATGTGGCACCGCACCGACGACTTCCGCCAGGGCCGTACGCACCCGATGTCCACGTCACGGGTCCGGGCCACGTACTCGCTAGGCGAGGTCCTCACGTACGAGCAGCGCCACACCTCGATCGCCACCGACTTCGGGCACGGCATCGGCGACCTCCTCACGGCGGAGGCGGCCCGGCTGCCCGTCGGCGACCTCGTCTTCTCCGAGACGATGTTCGAGCTCACCCAGGTGAGCCCGTACCACCTCGGCGTCACGACCCAGCTCCTCGCCGAGACCGACAAGGGCTTCAACACCGGCTCCATGCGCGGCATCTACTCGCCCAACGTGCGGTGCGCGCAGGAACTCGTCATGGACGAGCTGGCCCGGCGCACGGGGAAGGACGGATACGCCATGCGGCGCGGCCTCGCGAAGGACCCGCGGGCCCGCGCCGTCCTCGACAAGGTCGCCGAAGTGGGGGAGTGGGGAAGGGAGATGGAGCCGGGTACGGCCCAGGGCATCGCCGTCCACGCCGAGTACCACTCCTTCGTCGCCGTCCTCGCCGAGATCGACTGCCGCCCCGGGACCGTCGGCCGGCAGATCCCGAACGCCCGGACCGGCCCCCGGGTGACGAAGGTCGTGTGCGCGGTCGACGTCGGTCTCGCCGTCAACCCCCGGGGCCTGGAGGCCCAGATGATGGGCGGCATCTCCGACGGCATCGCCCTCGCCCTCACCTCGGGACTCCACCTGCGCGACGGCCACTTCCTCGAAGGCAGCTGGGACCAGTACTTCTACACCCGGCAGTGGAACACCCCGCCCGAGCTCCGGATCGTCGTCATGCCGTCGAACGGCGAGAAGCCGGGCGGGGCCGGGGAGCTGGCCGTCGCGGGGGCGATGGCCTCCGTCGCCTGCGCCTACGGGCGGGCCACCGGCACCATGCCGACGGTCTTCCCCGTCAACCACGCCGAAGCACTGCCCTTCACCCCCCTGCCGACCGTCCCGCCCGTCCCCGCCTCGCCCGTCGACGGCCGCGACCGCGCCTTCTGAGAGCTGGAGCAGCACCCGTGCCGCAGCACACCTTCATCCTGAACGGCAAGGCCGTCACCGCCGACGTCGAGGGAGACGTCCGCCTCCTGTGGGTCCTCAGGGACGTCCTCGGCGTCACGGGACCCAAGTACGGCTGCGGGGTCGGCGTCTGCCGGGCCTGCACGAGCCACCTCAACGGCAAGGCGTTCACGCCCTGCGCCGTCCCCGTCGACCGGCTCGCCCCGACCGACGAGGTGACCACCATCGAGGGGCTTCCCGACACCGTCGGGCGCGAGCTCCACCCCATGCAGGAGGCCTGGATCGACCTCGACGTCGCCCAGTGCGGCTTCTGCCAGCCCGGCCAGATCATGGCGGCCGTGGCGACCGTCCGCAAGGCCCGGGAGGCGGGCCGCGAGATCACCGAGGCGGACCTCGACACGATCCGCAACATCTGCCGCTGCGGGACCTACCACCGCATCCGGCAGGCGGTCCTGGAAGGCGCCGAGCGCATGGAGTGAGTCCTGACCCGCGCCATCCGAAAACAGTAGCCATGGACATAGTAGCCATGTACTGTATTCCCCATGAGCAAGGAGTCCCCGGGACCCACTCCCGGATTTCTGGTGTGGCGGCTCGCCAACAAGTGGCGCGTCGCGGTGGACCGGGCGGTCGCCCCGCTCGGTCTCACCCACGCGCAGTACGTCCTGGTCGGGTCGCTGTACGGCATGCGGCGCACCGGCGAGCGGCCGAGTCAGCGCCGCCTCGCCGACCACACCGGGCTCGAAGCGCTGTACGTCTCCAAACTGGCCCGCGCCCTGGAGGCGGCCGGAATGGTCGAGCGCACCCGCGACCCCCGCGACCCCCGCGCCGTCCAACTCGCCCTCACCGAAAGGGGGGCGGACGTCGCGGAGCGAGCCGTCGCGGTGGTCCAGGAACTGCTCCAGCGGCTCCTGGAGCCGCTCGGCGGCCTCGACGCCGAGCGCACCCGGGCGTTCACCGACGAACTGACGTCCCTGCTCGACGTACCTCTCGCTCCACCCGTCCCGCACGACCCGAGCACCTAGAGGAGAACGCCATGCCCACCACCACCGCCCCCGCCGCCGACCCTCGCAACCTGGCGCTGGCCCACTACGCCGCCCGCGCCGTCCTCGAACGCGTCCTCGCCCGGCACGGCCTCACGTTCCAGCAGCAGGTCGCCCTGCGGGTCGCCGTCACCGCCGGGACGCCACCGACCCGGGACGAGCTCGTCGCCCAGGTCCACGGTTCCCTCAAGGCCGATCCGGCCGAGATCGGCGCCACCCTCGACGAGCTCCTGGCCGGGGGACTGCTCGCCGCCGACGGCGACCGGCTCCGTCCCACGGAGGAGGGGCGCGAGCGGTTCGCCGCCGCCGGAGCGGAGGGCGCCCCCGTCTCCGCCCGCGTCTGGGGCGGCATCCCCGCCGAGGACCTGGCGGCGGCGGGCCGCGTCCTCGCCCTGGTCACCGAGCGCGCCAACGCGGAGCTCGCGGCACTGAGCGCCTGAGCACGCCTCGGGCCCACGGAAACGGGCCCGCGCCACACACGTGGCGCGGGCCCGATCCGTACCCGTGCGTCAGACGCCCGGCGGCACCGGGGACGGCCTGCCCGAGCCCCGGGTCAGGGCGTAGCCGCCGATGCCGGCGAGCGCCGCGAGGACGGCGCCGGCGGCGGTCCACAGCCAGCGGTCCGACCACCAGCCGGAGGACCACCCGTCCTCGGGCGCCGCGGCCTCGACGGCCGAGGGGCGGCCCGCGTCGGCGTCCGCCTCCGCCTGGTCGGCCGTCGTCGCGCCGGGCACGAGCGGCGCGGCGAGCGAACCGTCGGTGGCGTAGGCGCCGCCCTTGTCGAGGACGGTCACCCCGACGCGTGCCGCGATCGGCTGCCCGAGGTCCTCCTCGGGCAGTCCGGTGACGGTCAGCCGGACGTAGTAACTGCCGGGCAGCGGGTCGTTCGCCCAGGCGTCGGCCGAGGTGCGGACCGGCCGCAGGACGCAGGTCAGCGCGACCGAGGCGGCGTCCTTGGCGACGGTACGGGACTGGGCCCCGTACATGCACGGCTGACGGCGGCGCAGCCCGTCGTACACGTCGATCCGCCAGGTCGCGGGCCCGTGCCGGAGCGCGGCGTCCGGCAGGGTGACCGTCGCGTCGACGGTCGGCCGCTCGCCGGTGTCGGCGGGGAACACCCAGTACAGGTAGTCGCCGGTGGCGGCCTGCGCGGTCGCCTGCTGTCCGGGCAGGAAGCGGGCGGCGGTGCGGAACGTGGTCCCGGCCTCCGTCGGTCCCGCCCCGGCCGCGGAACCGGCGCTCGCGCTCGGGTCGGCGGACGGGGTGGGGGTGTCGGCGTGGGCGGCGGGCGCCGCGAGGCCGAGGAGCGCGGCGCCCGTGAGGGCGGCCGTGGCGAGCATGCGGACGGTACGCATCAGTTGGTCCTCCAGACGGCGACGCGCCAGCGGGACAGCCAGCCCCAGAGCAGACCGGCCACGAAGCCGACGAGCACGAGCAGGCCGAGCAGCCACCAGCCGCGACCGAGACCGAACGAGGCCACGTCCGACGCCGTCGCGGGCCCGTCGACGACGTCGACCGTCAGCTCGATCGGCATGCCCGGCGTCGTCTTGACCGACGGGGGAGCGGAGAAGGAGTTGCTGACCTGGAGGCAGACGGTCTCGGCGGCCGGCTTGACGTCGTCGGCCACGTCGTCGTCGAGCTGCGGCTTCGGGTAGCGCAGGCCGGTCGAGATCACGTCCGTGCGCCCGTCGCCCGCCTCGGCGCCGCGGACGATCTCGCGGCCGTGCAGGGTGACCGCGCGCAGCAGCACGCCGTAGTCGTCGTTGACGGCCCGGTCGGCGGACACGCTGACGGACGCCCGCAGTTCCTGCCCGGGCAGCAGGTCCACGCGGTACCAGCGGTGCTCGCCGAAGGACTCGCGGTCGGTGTACAGGCCGGGCTTCAGCTGGGGGGCGTCGACGCACCGCGCCGCGCCCTTCGCGTCCACCGGGACGACGACCGGGTCGGCGGCGCGGTCGACCAACTGCCGTACGCGACGCGAGAGGTCCTCGGTCCGGTGGATCGAGGTGTACGTGCCTCCGGTGGCCTCCGCGATGCACGCGAGCTGCTGCCGGGTCTTGGCGTCCGGGACGAGGCCCAGGGTGTCGATGACGAGGTGGATGCCCTCGGCCGCGATCTGGCGGGCGATCTGGCACGGGTCGACGCCGCAGGTGTCCTCGCCGTCCGTGATGAGCACGATCCTGCGGGTGGCGTCGCCGCCCTCCAGGTCGTCGGCGGCACCGAGCAGCGCCGGGCCGATCGGGGTCCAGCCGGTCGGCGCGAGCGTGGCGACGGCCGTCTTGGCCTCGGTGCGGTCGAGCGGGCCCACGGGGTAGAGCTGCCGGGTGTCCTTGCAGCCCCGCTTGCGGTCCTGCCCGGGGTAGTCGGCGCCCAGGGTCCTGATGCCGAGGGCGACCTCCTCGGGCACCGCGTCCAGGACCTCGTTGAAGGCCTGCTTGGCCGCGCTCATCCGGGACTGGCCGTCGATGTCCCTGGCCCGCATCGAGCCGCTGACGTCGAGGACCAGTTCGACCTTGGGGGTTTCCTTCGCCACCGGCTCGTCGGCGGCCGCGCCCGTCGGCAGGAGCGCGACGGCCAGGGCGGCGAGCAGTGCGCAGGCCCCGGTCGCCAGCCGTTTTCTCGTGATCATCGCCGGATCGTATTGATGATTCTCCGACAAACCCAAATCCCGGTCCGGGCCTTGGGCGCGCGGCCATTCTCGTCCCCATTCGCGCACCCCCGCGTACGCCCTCCCCGTGCCCGCGTGTGCGGGCGTCTGCGGTCCGATGCGCCCCGGCGGTTCGCGCCCCCGAGCGCCTTCCTCGACGGCGTTCGCGTCACGTTCCGGAGGGTTCCGGTCGGAAACCGCCGAAATCCGGGGGATCGGCCGGTGCGGTCCCGTCCACGTCGTATGACCTTGCCATGGGCTTTTCCTTTCCGTACCTCCGGCAGGACTTCGCCGCCTCCCTCGTCGTCTTCCTCGTCGCGCTGCCGCTCTGCGTCGGCGTGGCCGTCGCGTCCGGCGTACCGGCCGAACTCGGCCTCGTCACCGGCATCGTCGGCGGAATCGTCACCGGCCTCATGCGCGGCAGCAGCCTCCAGGTCTCCGGGCCGGCCGCCGGGCTCACCGTCCTGGTCCTCGACGCGGTCCGGACGCTCGGCCTGGCCGCGCTCGGCCTCGTCGTCCTCCTCGCCGGGCTGCTCCAGGTCGTCATGGGGCTGCTGCGCTGGGGCCGTTGGTTCCGCGCCGTGTCCCTCGCGGTCGTCGAGGGGATGCTCGCGGGCATCGGCCTCGTGATCGTGGCCGGCCAGCTGTACTCCGCCGCCGGGCTCGCCGCGCCCGGCTCCGGCCTCGGCCGCCTCGCGGGGCTTCCGGTCGCGCTGGTGCGCGCGACGACCACCGCGGCCACGCTCGTCCCGCTCGCCCTGGCCGTCGGCACGGTCCTCGTCGTCGTGGGCTGGCGGCACCTGCCGCCGAGGGCCCGGGTCGTCCCCGGCGCGCTCGTCGCGGTCGTCCTCGCGGGTCTGGCGACCGCGCTCTTCGACCTGCCGGTCGGGACCGTGCGGGTGAGCGGTGTCCTGGAAGCCGTCGGCATGCCGGGGGCCGGCGCCGTCTCCGCCCTGGAGGTCCTCCCCCTGACCGATCCGGCCCTCCTCGGCACCGTCCTCGCCTTCGCGCTGATCGCCTCCGCCGAGTCGCTGTTCAGCGCGGCGGCCGTGGACCGGCTGCACGACGGTCCGCCCACCGACTTCGACAAGGAGCTCCTCGCCCAGGGGGTCGGGAACAGTCTCTGCGGGCTGCTCGGGGCGCTGCCGATGACCGCCGTCATCGTCCGCAGCGCGGCCAACGTCCAGGCCGGCGCTCGCACCAAGGCGTCCCGGGTGCTGCACGGGGTGTGGCTGCTGCTCTTCGCCGCCGTGCTGCCCGGGGCCCTCGAATACGTACCGCTCGCGGCGCTGGCGGGGATCCTCGTCCACGCCGGGTGGAAGCTGATCCCCTTCCGGGGCGTCGCCGCGCTGTGGCGGGGCCACCGCGGCGAGGCGCTCGTCCTCGTGGTCACGGCCTCGGCGATCGTCGCCCTGAACCTGCTGGAAGGCGTCCTGATCGGTCTCGGACTCTCCGTCGTCAAGGCCGCCTGGGACGCCTCGCACCTGCGCGTGGACCGGACCGACGACGGGGACGGTCCGGTCCGTCTCCGCCTGGCGGGCAACGTCACGTTCCTGCGGCTCCCGAAGCTCCTCGACACCCTCGAATCGCTGCCGAGGGACCGGCCGGTCGAGGTCGACCTCTCGGGCCTCCACCACCTCGACCACGCGTGCCGTGCCACCCTGGAAGCGTGGGCGGCACGGCATCGCGCGGCGGAGGTTCACGCCACGGCGGTGACACCGGGCACGGCGCCGGCCGACGGGACGACGACGGCGTCGGCCGACGGGACGACATCGGCGTCGGCCGTGGCGGCGACTACCAGATCGCCTCGATCCACTCCGGGTGGTCGATGAACGGGTTCCGGTTGCCCTGGTAGGAGTTGAAGATGACGTCGTTGCGGCGCTCCTCGAAGGCGCTCGGCGGGTCCTGCTCGTTCCACTGCTTCAGGATCGCGAGGCGGCCGTGGAAGGGGACGCTGCCGTTGGACGTCGACTCGTTGGGCTCCAGGTCGGCGAAGGCGTCGTCGCCCTCGTACCGGACGGCCATGTAGAGGATCATGCGGGCCACGTCGCCCTTGTCGGCGTTGCGCGGCTCGAAGGAGTCGGCGTCGGTGTAGCTGCCGCCGGCGCCGCTGACGGCGGAGCCGCCGAGGTCCCAGTCCTTGTTGCCCCGGGTGCTGTTGACCTGGACGTCGCAGGCGCGCAGGTGGTGGAGGTCCGTGCCGGGCCCGGCGCCGGTGCCGAAGCTGCCGTGGGACTGCGCCCACACGTGCTCACGGTTCCAGTTGCCGACGGAGCCGCCGTTGAGGGACTTGCTGCGGGAGACGCCGCTGTAGAGCAGGACGACGTTGTTGGTGTTGCTGGGGTCCTGGTCGGTGACCTTCAGCGCGTTCCAGACCGCGTCGTACGAGATCTTGGTCTGGCTGCTGATGATGGTGTGGAGCGAGGACTTGAGGCTGGTGCCGGTCTTGCCGATCGCGTTCTTGTAGTACGTGCTGTCGTAGGCCGTGGTCGTGGCGCTCGCGGGAGTCGCGGTGACCGTCGGAAGGGCGAGGGCGACGAGGGTGGCGGCGATCGCCGAGACCCAGACCTTCCATCTGCCTATGTGCGCAACGGACATGGGGGGACCTTTCCCGGGGGACGGCACGCGTCGGACGGGGCGCCCCGGCTCAAGAGGCGCCTCGTTCTACGCGTGTTGACTGCTGTCAGCCGGGAGCGTGGCACAGGGAGCGCGGTCGCCGTGTAACCGGGAGGAGACGTTTCCGTGACGTTCTCGCATACGCGGGAACCGTTGAGGGGCCGTCAGTGTTCGTGCCCCCTGCCCCTTTTGAGGGCATCAGATGCCCCGAACGTCCACCGGCATCCCCTTCGGCTCCTTGATCCGCTTCATGATGATCTGCGAGTTGACCTCGGTCACCCCGGCCAGCGTCGTGAGCCGCTCGATCCACAGCCGCTCGTACGCCGCCAGGTCCGCCACGGCGATCCGCAGCAGACACCCGGGGCTTCCGAAGAGGCGGTACGCCTCGATGACGTCCGGCACGTCCTGGAGCGCCTCCTCGAACGCCTCCACCGTCTCCCGGTCGCGCCGCACCTCGACGGAGACGAGCACCTCGAAGCCCCGGCCCACCGCCTCCGGGTCGATGATCGCCCGGTAGCCCTGGATCACCCCGTCCTGCTCCAGCTGGCGGACCCGCCGCAGACAGGGGGAGGGGCTGAGGCCGACCCGCTGGGCCAGCTCCTGGTTGCTCAGTCGGCCGTCGTTCTGGAGCTCGCGCAAGATATGGAGATCAATTCGGTCCATGGCGCAATTATCCACCAAGGAACAGCTCTGCACGGGCTGGATTGGCAATCGCCTTGCGCGTCTCCTGTCCTATCGTTGCCGGTGTGAGCACAGGCACGGACAAGGGGACGGCAGGCATGCAGCGGACACACGACGGAGGACCGCGCCGGATCGTCGTCATCAGCACCGGCGGCACGATCGCCAGCCGCTGGCAGGGCTCCGGCTACGCGGCCGACGCCTCCGGCAACGACGTCATCGCCACCGCCCCGCTCCCCGAGGGCGTCACCGTCGAGGTCGTCGACCTCTTCAACGTGAACAGCTCCCGGATGACCGCGGCCCACCAGCTCGTCCTCCTCCGGACCGTGCGGGAGACGTTCGCGGACCCCGGCGTCGACGGCATCGTGGTCACCCACGGCACCGACACCCTGGAAGAGACCGCCTTCTTCCTCGACCTCCACCACGCCGACGCCCGTCCGGTCGTCCTCACCGGCGCCCAGCGGCCCTTCGGCACGGGGGACGGCGACGGCCCCGGCAACCTCTACGACGCCCTCCAGGTCGCCGCCTCCGTCCGCGAGCTCGGCGTCCTCGTGGTCTTCGACGGACGCGTCCACGCGGCCCGCGGCACGGTCAAGACCCAGACCCTCGCCTCCGACGCCTTCTCCGACCCCTCCGCCGAGCGCCTCGGCCGCGTCGGCTTCTCCCGCGTCGACATCGAGCGGCTCCCGGAGCGCTCCGCACCGCTGCCGCTGCCCGACGCGGCGCTCACCGCCGACCCGGACGCCACCGGCGCCGCCCCGCTGCCCCGCGTCTCCATCGTCGTCCACCACTCCGACGGCGACCGGTTCCTCTTCGACGCCGCCGTGGCCGCCGGCGCCCGGGGCATCGTCCTGGAGGCGACCGGCGCGGGCAACGCCACCCCGGAGATCGTCGCCGCCGTCGAGGACGCGGTCGCCCAGGGCGTCCTGGTCGCCGTCAGCACCCGCGTCCCCGCCGGTCCGCTCGCCGAGATCTACACCGGCGGCGGAGCCGTCGACCTCGTCGCCGCCGGTGCGCTGCTCACCGGCACGCTCCGCTCCGCCCAGGCGCGCATCGCCGTCCTCGCCGCCCTCCTCGCCGAGGGCGAGGGCGCCGACCCGGCCCGCCGCACGGGTCTGCTCCGCCGCCTCCTCGACGGCCCGGTCCGCACGGAACCGGCCCTCGCCACCCGGGCCTGACGGCCCCACCCCACCACCGGCCCGCGGGCGGAGTGCTTCCCCATTCCCTCCGCCCGCGAGCCGGGACCCACCTCCCGCACGCCGACGCCGTACGGTTCCGCCGCCACCCGCGGCCGGGCCGAGGCGGAGCCGCGTCCTCGGGCGTACGCGAGACCGTACGCGTACGCCTGCCCCTGCGCGTGCCCGCGCCCTCACCCGTACCGGCGCCCCCCCGTACCGGCGCCCCCACCCGTACCCGCGTCCCCACCCGTACCCGTACAGCCGTCAGACCTGTACGGGTCTCCTCCCCACGCCCTCGCACCAGGACGGACCCCATGGCCTCCGCACCCGCCCCCCTCCCCGCCCCCGTCCGCAGCGAGCACGACCTGCTCGGCGACCGGGACGTGCCCGCCGACGCGTACTGGGGCGTGCACACCCTGCGCGCCACCGAGAACTTCGCCATCACCGGCACCCCGATCTCCGTCTACCCGCTCCTGATCGACGCGCTCGCCGCCGTCAAGGAGGCCGCCGCCCGCGCCAACGAGGAGCTCGGCCTGCTGCCCGCAGCGAAGGCCGACGCCATCGCGGGTGCCTGCCGGGAGATCCGTACGGGCAGGCTGCACGACCAGTTCGTCGTGGACGTCGTCCAGGGCGGGGCCGGCACCTCGACCAACATGAACGCCAACGAGGTCGTCGCCAACCGCGCCCTCGAACTCCTCGGCCACGCCAAGGGCGAGTACGCGCACCTCCACCCCAACGAGGACGTCAACCTCGGCCAGTCCACCAACGACGTCTACCCGACCGCGATCCGCATCGCCGCGATCGGCGCCGCCCGCGAACTCCTCAAGGCGATGGCCGTCCTCCAGGACGCCTTCGCCGCCAAGGCGCTGGAGTTCCGCGACGTCGTGAAGATGGGCCGCACCCAGCTCCAGGACGCGGTGCCCATGACCCTGGGCCAGGAGTTCTCCACGTACGCCGTGATGCTGGAGGAGGACCGGGGCCGCCTCGCCGAGGCCGTCGAGCTGATCCACGAGATCAACCTCGGCGCCACCGCCATCGGCACCGGCCTCAACGCGGCCCCCGGTTACGCCGAGACCGCCCGCCGCAAGCTCGCAGAGCTGACCGGCCTGCCGCTCGTCACGTCCGCCAACCTCGTCGAGGCCACGCAGGACTGCGGCGCCTTCGTCCAGCTCTCCGGCGTCCTCAAGCGCATCGCGGTCAAGCTCTCCAAGACCTGCAACGACCTGCGCCTGCTCTCATCGGGTCCGCGCGCCGGTCTCGGCGAGATCAACCTCCCCGCCGTGCAGGCGGGTTCGAGCATCATGCCCGGCAAGGTCAACCCGGTCATCCCCGAGGTCGTCAACCAGGTCGCCTTCGAGGTGATCGGCAACGACATCACCATCACCATGGCCGCCGAGGGCGGACAGCTCCAGCTCAACGCCTTCGAGCCGGTCATCTTCCACGCCCTCTCCAAGAGCCTCCTCTCGCTGCGCGCCGCCTGTCTGACCCTCGCCGAGCGCTGCGTCGACGGCATCACAGCCAACACCGAGGCCCTGCGCGCGGCCGTCGAGAACTCCATCGGCCTCGCCACGGCCCTCAACCCGCACCTCGGCTACACCGCCGCCACGGCCATCGCGCAGGAGGCGCTGGCCACCGGTAGGGGCGTCGCCGAACTGACCCTGGAGAAGGGCCTGTTGCCCGCGCACCGACTCGCCGAGCTGCTCACCCCCGAGCGGCTCACCGGCGCGCCGGGGCCGGCCGTCGGCTGACCCGCGCCTCGGCCGTTCCGGTGCGGTGACGGGCTCACCCCCTCGTGGCCCGTCACCCGCGGCCTGCCCCGCGCATCCTCGCCGCCTACCTGGCGGAGGCGATCACGCGAGCTTCCACGGCGTGAAGTTACCCGTCGGTTTCGCGTGACTTCCTCGGCGGCCGGTCGTAGAACGTGTTCCCATTCACTCGCGAGTGAGGAAGATCACATGAGTGAACTCCCCCTGTCCGCCCAGGGAATGCGTCAGGTCAGCCGTCGTCGGTTCCTCACGGGAACAGGTTCTGTTCTCGGTGCGGCAGCGCTCTCCGGCGCGATCACCACCCCCGCCCGGGCCGAGGTCCCCGGCCTGGACTGCACCCCCATCGTCGACGGAGCCCAGGTCCGCGCCCTCGTCATCGGCACCGGCTACGGCGGCTCGGTCACCGCGCTCCGCCTCGCCCGTGCCGGCGTCGACGTCCACATGATCGAGATGGGCAAGGCCTGGGACACCCCCGGCCCCGACGGCAAGATCTTCGCCAACACCACGACCCCGGACTACCGTTCCTTCTGGCTGCGCACCCGCACGAAGCAGCCCCTGAGCCAGTTCCTCGGCTTCCCGCTCGACAAGGACGTGCCCGTCCACACGGGCATCCTCGACGCCGAGGACTTCGCCGGCATCACCGTCTACCAGGGGCGCGGCGTCGGCGGCGGCTCCCTCGTCAACGGCGGCATGGCCGTCACCCCGCTCCGCGAGCGCTTCCCCGAGATCCTCCCGACCGTCGACCCCGCCGAGATGTACGACACCTACTACCCGCGCGCCAGGACGGGCCTCGGTGTCACCTCGGTGGACGTCAACTGGTGGGAGAACACGGACTGTTACCAGTACGCCAGGGTGGGTCGCAAGCACGCCCAGCGCTCCGGCTTCCCGTTTGTCTTCGTGGACAACGTCTACGACTGGGACTACATGAAGCAGGAGGCCGCCGGGACCGTCCAGAAGTCCGCGCTCGCGGGCGAGGTCATCTACGGCAACAACGTCGGCAAGAAGAGCCTCCAGAAGACCTATCTCGCCCAGGCCGCGGCCACCGGCAGGGTCAGCGTCTCCCCGCTCCACCGGGTGACCTCCGTCAGCCCGGCCGCCGCCGGCGGCTACACGGTCGTCATCGACCAGATCGACACCACCGGCGCGACCCTCGCCACCAAGACGGTCCGCGCCGACCGGGTCTTCTTCGCCGCCGGCAGCGTCGGCACCAGCAAACTCCTCACCCGCCTCAAGGCCACGGGCCACCTGCCGGGGCTCAACGAGCACATCGGCAAGGGCTGGGGCGACAACGGCAACGTCATGTGCGGCCGGGCCAACCACATGTGGGACCCGACCGGCAAGCTCCAGTCCTCCATGCCCACGGCGGGCATCGACAACTGGAACAACGGCGGGGCCTTCGCCGAGGTCGCCCCGCTGCCGACCGGCATCGAGACGTACGCCTCCTTCTACCTCTCCATCACCCGGACCCCGCGCCGCGCCGAGTTCAGCTGGAACCCGAGCACCGGCCGGGTCGACCTGAGCTGGGACCGGGCCTGGAAGCAGACGTCGATCGACATGGCGAAGACGATCTTCGACAAGATCAACAGCAAGGAGGGGACGATCTACCGGACCGACCTCTTCGGCACCTACAAGATCTGGGGCGACCACCTCACCTACCACCCGCTCGGCGGCGCGGTCCTCGACCGGGCCACCGACAACCACGGCCGCCTGCACGGCTACCAGGGGCTGTACGTCATGGACGGCTCCCTGATCCCCGGCAACACCAGTGTCAACCCGTTCGTCACGATCACGGCCCTCGCGGAGCGCAACATCGAGGCCATCATCGCGGAGGACTTCTGAGCCACCCCGGGCCCTGCCTCCCGCTCCCGTGAAGGGAGTTGGGGGCGGGGTCTGTCGTTCCCCCGGCGCGGCCCCGCACAATCGCCCGTATGACGATCACCACGGGCGCGGCTGCGCCCGCGCGCCGCCGCGGGCCCGCCGCGCTCGCCCGGGACCTCCTGACGGGCGGCACGGCCGGCGCCGCGCTCGCCGGAGTCGTCGTCGGCGTGATCACGGAGAGCGTGGCGCTCTTCGTCGCGGGTTTCGCCCTGCCCGCCCTCCACGGCGGGCTGCTCTTCCTCGCCGGTGCGCCGAGGCGGGCCCGTGAGGCCGCCGTCGCGCCCCGCACGGCGCTCGCCGTGATCGAGAGCCTGACGGCGGCCAGGGGCGAGTCGACCGAGGTGCCGGTGCGGTTCGCGCTGACCGTCGTACCGGGCGACGGACCGCCGTTCCGCGTGGACGTCACCCAGGACGTCAACCACGCGTACCTCCCGGACCACCGGCCGGGCGGAACCGTGGTGGTCGAGTACCCGGAGCACCTGCCCTGGCGGCTCCGCGTCGTGGACCGGCCGACGCCTCGGTGGGAGGCGCGCGCGGCCTCGGCCCGCCTCGCCCCGGATCCGGGCGCGGCGGAGGTGGCCGAGCCGCCGGAGAGTCGCGCCGCGGGCCTCGTCCCGATCCTGGGCCTGCTGCTCGGGGCGGCCGCCGTGGTCCTCCCGTTCCGCGCGGACCTCCTCGCCCCGGACGACCCGGCGCAGCCGCCGGCCGCGTCCCCGCGGGCCCCCTCGTCCCCTGGCTCCACCTCGTCCCCCGGCTCCACCTCGTCGACCGTGGTCGTGACGTCGGTGTCCGGGTCGGTGGAACTGGGCCGGGGCAGGTCGTTCCTCGACCAGGGCGAGCTGGAGCGCGCTCTCGCCTCGCTGACCGGGGACGACGGTGGCGGCGACCACGGGAAGCAGGCCCTGACCGTCGTCGTCGGTGAACGCCTGCTCTCGGTCGTGTTCGTGGTTCCGGGCACGCGGACACCGGGCTTCGACCCCCGTGCGCTGCCCCACGACCGACTCCCCGCCCTGGTCGAGGAGGCGTCGACCACGCTCGGCGTCCGCTCCGTCCGGAGCTGGCAGATCACCGCCGAGCGCCTCACCGGCCGCCTCGTCCTGCGGGTCGTGGTGACCGGCTCCGAGGGGACGGCGTCGCTGGAGACGAACGGCCGCGGAGACGTCGTACGGCGCACCCCCGCGCACTGAGAGGAAGGAGTGGGCATGGACGGGGACTGGCACGTCTATCCGGCGGTCTGGTGCGGCGTGTTCGGCCTGCTGGCGCTGATCGGGTACGCGAGGTCGCTGGCCGGTGCCACACGGGCGCAGCGGACGGTCCGGACGATCGGACGGATCGACCGGGTGGACCCGCCCAGGGACGGGAGCTCCCCGAGGAGCGGGATCGGCGTGGTCGTGTCCTTCCAGGACCCGGAGACGGGTGAGGAGTTCACCGTCACCAACGACGGCGATCGCGGAGACCGGATCACCGCCGCGTGGACGGGCCGGGAGATCGGCGTCCACTACCTCAGGGGCAGGCCCCACGCCTTCCGGTTCGACCGGCACCCGTCCGAGGGCGGGCGCGGCCTGGCCTGGCCCGCCTTCGCGCTCTTCCTCGTGTACGCCGGTGTGGTCGTCGTCGCCGCGATCGACCGGGGCTGGCCGTGGGCTCTGGTCGGCTTCTGCGGCCCCTGGGCCCTCTTCGGCGTGTACCACCTGCCCGGGAGCGTGCGCGACAGGAGGCGGCGCATCGCCGCGCTGGACGCACTGGTCGAGGTACGGGCGAGGGTCGTCGCCGTGCTGACGAGCGTCACCGTCGACGAGGGCGAGGGCGGCACCTCCACGAGCGTGGTGCCGGTCGTCGGCTTCACCACCCTCGACGGCAAGGAGGTCACGGCCTTCTGCGAGTCCGGGCTGCCGGACCCCGCCGGTTCTCGCGGCCGGGAGGTCACGCTCCACCACGACCCCGACGATCCGTCGGTCTTCGTCATGGACGTCGGGGCCGAACGCCGCTCGTGGAAGGCGGACATGGCCGTCACCGTCGCCGGTGTGCTCCTCGTCGCGGCGGCGGCCGTGGTGGGCGCGGCGGCGGTGACGGGGGTGGTGGCGCTGTGACGGGGGTGGGGGCACGGTGATGCCGGAGGGGGCGGACCCGCCCCCCCCGGCCGCTCAGTGCGTCGGCAGCTTGCAGACCGTGTCGAGCCCGAGCACCCGGTTGAGCCGCCCGAACGCCAGCCACGAGCCGAGGCTCATCGTCAGCTCGACGATCTCCTCCTGGCTGTACCGGGCGGTCATCCGCGTCCAGAACTCGTCGTCCAGACCGTGGTGGTCGAGCGCGTACCGCTCCGCGTACTCGGCCGCGAGCCGGGTCCGCTCGTCGAAGGCCTCCGAGACCTCCGTCGTCCGCCACTCCTCGACGAGGACGTCGAAGCCCTCCTCGACCTTCTCGCCGTCCCGGTCGGTCCGCCAGTCCAGGCAGAAGCCGCAGCCGTTGATCTGCGCGATCCGCAGCCGGGCGGCCTCGAACTCGCGGAGGCCGAGGGTGGTGTGCGCGTACACGGACAGCGAGAAGTTCGCCGCCGCCGTCCCGATCTCCGGGACCATGTCGCCCCACACGTACCCGATCGGCTCCTGGCCCTCGGGAATGTCGATGATCATCGCGGTCTCCTTCCGAGCTTCCCGACCGCCGGTGTCAGCGGTACGTCCAACGCGTCGTACAGTCCCGGTTCCGCCGCCGCGAGCCACTCGATCGCCCCGACGAGCCGCCCCACGGCCGTGGCGTTGCCGCCGGCCGAGCGGTTCTCGCCCTCGTCGGTCGCCGCCACCGTGACCTCGATCCGGGGGCTGCCCTCGACGATGACCCGGTGCGCCCCGGCGCCGTCCGGCGGCACGGGCCAGTCCGGCGCGCACGAGGGGTGGATGCGGGTGACGTGCTCGATCACGATCCGGGGCTCGCCGCCGACGATCCCCTGGACCTCGAAGCGGATCGCGCCCTGCGTGCCCTCCTCGAAGACGCCCATCGTCCGGGTCTTCACCGTGGACTCCAGCGGGCGGCGCTCCAGCGTCTCGCGGATCTCGTCGACCTCGGCCCCGAGCGCCCGCGCCATCAGGCGTATCTGCCCGCCCCAGACCATGGTCGGCACCGACGGCCACAGCATCGGCGGGTCGTAGTCCAGGGGCTTGCCCATGCCGATCAGCTCGCGGACGGACTCCTCCTGCTCGTACGTCGAGTAGTCGAAGATCTCCTGGCAGCGGATCACGTCGACCGTGGCGGCGAGGCCGCTGACGAGCAGCGGCAGGATGTCGTTGCCCCAGCCCGGGTCGACGCCCGACACGAAGAGTCTGCCGCCGCCCTCGGCGACCGCGGCGAGGATCGGATCGCGGAACTCGGGCGGCGCGTTGCGCTGGTCGTAGAGCGGATAGAGCGCGGGCGTCACCACGACCGCGCCCGTCGCCACCGCCCGGGCGACGTCCGCGAGCGCCCCGTCGGGCCGTGTGTCGCCCGAGGCGGCGTACACGACGGCCCCGGGGCGCGCGCCGAGGACGGCCGCCACGTCGTCGACGGCCGCCACACCGAGGTCGTGCCCGAGCCCCGCGAGCCGGCCCGCGTCACGGCCGACCTTCGCCGGGTCGGACACGAGGACGGCCGCGAGTTCGAGGCCTGGATGGGCGTCCACGGCGCGGATCGCCGCGCGCCCGACATTTCCGGTACCCCACACCACTGTCCGCATCATGCGCGGAGGGTAGCGCCGGGGTGCCGAGGTTCCCAGACCTGCGACGAAATGATCTGACGACCCGTCAGGCGAGCTGCTCCAGGCGAAGGTTCACGAAGGCCACCGTGTCCCCCGGAAGCACGTACCGCTCCACCTCCACGGACCCGCGCGTGAGCGCGAACCGCAGCCCCTCCTCGTTGGAGGCGAGCACCACCGTCTCCACGCCGTGGTCGCCCAGCGTTCGCGCGTGCGCGAGCCCCCGCTCGTACAGCGCCGTCCCGAAACCCCGCCGGCGGAAGGCGGGCAGGGTGCGGGCGATGACCCGCTCGCGCACCTCGTCGGGGGAGGGGACGGCCTTCGGGACTCATCCGGAAAGGAAGCCGGGACGGACGAGCCCGGTCAACCGGGTTCCGGGGCCGCGGGCTGTGCTCCGTACGGGTGGGGCGACGGACGTGAGGGCACCGGCGGCCGTCGAGCGGGTACGGATGGCTGCACTGCCCCCGCCCAGGAGGATGCCGTCCCATGCCCGTACGCAAGGGCGCACCCGCGCTGCGATGCGCCGGAACGCTGTGCGCGGCCCTGCTGCTCGCCGGCTGCGGCGCGAGCCCGACGCCCCAGACCGCGCCCGCCGCCCGACAACCGGCGGCGGCCCCCACCACGGGCGACGCCCGCCCGAAACCCGCACCCGTGCCCCGCATCCCCGGCATCGGCCCGGCGACCCAGGCCCGCGTCCCCGACGGCACCACCCAGGCCTTCGTGGTCACCGGCGCCACCGCCGACAGCAACACGGCCGTCGGCGTCCTGTACGAGCGGGACGCGAAGGGCCGCTGGACGGCGACCGGAGGCCCGTGGCCCGCCCACAACGCCCTCAGGGGCTGGACCCCCGAGCACGAGGCCGGCGACCTGCGCACCCCGATCGGCGTCTTCCGCCTCGGCGACACGGGCGGCCGCCTGCCCGACCCGGGAGCCCGGCTCCCCTACGACGAGGACCCCGAGTTCGCGATCAGCGGCACCGGCTTCTCCGGGGAGTCCCTCGAAGGATCCTTCGACCACGTCATCGCGATCGACTACAACCGCGTCCCCGGCAGGACCCCCCTCGACAAGGAGCGCCCGCTCGGCCCGGAGAAGGGCGGCGGCGTCTGGATCCACGTCGACCACGGCGGCCCGACCCAGGCCTGCGTAGCCCTCGAACGCGACACCCTGCGCACCCTCCTGGTCGCCCTGGACCCGTCCCGCGAACCCGTCGTCGTCATGGGTCCGGCCCCGGAACTGGCGCGCTGAGCGGTTCCGGCCCCCTGCGACGTACGGTCGTGGCAGGGGGCCGGGCCGTTGCCGGCCGCGCTCACTGCTTCCCGCCCGCCCCGACCTCCCCGCCGCGGAACGACGCCGTGTGGAGGCGTACCTGGTCCGGGGTCAGATAGACGTCCGTGTACTCGAAGTCGCGCAGCGTGCCCGCCTTCGAGGCGAGGAAGCCGGTGCGGACGAAGTCGTCGCCCGCGACCGCGTTGAGGAGCCAGTTCGTCATCACGCGGGTCTTGGCCACGTTCGTGCGCAGCGCCGACCAGTGGTAGGCCCTGGCCACGGCCTGGGCCGGCATGCCGTGGAGCTCCACGCCGAGCGGCTTCGACACGCCGTCCATGCCGCCGAGGTCCACGACGAGTCCGAGGTCCTTGTGGACGTACGGCCGCGTCGGTTCGCCGCGCAGGGTCGCCACCACGTTGTCCGCGAGGGCCTTGCCCTGCCGCATCGCGTGCTGGGCCGTCGGAGGGCAGATCGCCCCGTCCTCGCCCTTGGCGAGGTCCGGCACCGCGGCCGCGTCGCCGAGCCCCCACACCCCGTCGAGCCCCGGCACGGTCATCTCGGGGGTGACGGCGAGCCGTCCCCGTACCGTCTCCGCGCCGAGCGTCCCGATCAGGGGGCTCGCCGCCACGCCCGCAGTCCAGATCAGCGTCCGGCTCGGCAGCACCCGGCCGTCGGTGAGCGTCACCGCGTCCTCGGTCACCGAGGCGACCGAGACGCCGAGCGACACCTCGATGCCCCGCCGCGTGAGGATGTCCATGGCGGCCGCGCCGAGCTTGTCGCCGAGTTCGGGCATCAGCTTCGGGGCGATGTCCACCAGGTGCCACTTGATGAGCCGGGGGTCGAGCCGCGGGTACCGCTTGACCGCGTTGTGGGTGAGGAGCTGGAGGCAGGCCGCCGTCTCCGTCCCCGCGTATCCGCCGCCGACGACCACGAACCGCAGGCGCGCCGCCCGTTCCTCCTCGTCGGTGCTCGCGTCCGCCAGGTCCAGCTGGGCGATGACGTGGTCGCGGATGTACGCCGCCTCCGCGAGCGTCTTCATCCCGCGCGCGTACTCGGCCAGACCGGGGATGTCGAAGCTCCGCGTCACACTGCCGGGCGCGAGCACGAGGTGGTCGTACGGCTCCGTCACGTACTCGCCCGAGATCGTCCGCACCACGACCGCACGGGCAGCCGTGTCCACGCCGACGGCCCCGCCCGGCACGATCCGCGTCCGGTGCCTCTCGCTGCGCCGCAGCGACAGGGCGACCGACTGCGGGGTCAGCACCCCGGACGCCACCTGGGGGAGCAGGGGCAGGTAGAGCTGGTACGAGAACGGGGACAGGAGCGTGATGAGCGCCTCCCGGTCCGCCAGGCGCCGTTCGAGCCGCCGCACGCAGGCCACTCCGGCGAAGCCTGCGCCCACCACGAGAATCCTCGGTCGAGTCACGCTGTCCGCCCTTTCCCGGGAGCTGCACGAATGAGCGTGCGCACGCATGAGCGTGCACAAAGCCCTGATATGTGCCTGAGTATGTCCATGTGGCAATTTTTCGCTGACTATCCGTGGTTCACCCTTTTTATCGTCATTGCGGCGGGCTCGCTCTTCGGCATGGTCCGCTTCGGGCCGGTCAAGCTCGGCGCCGCGGGCGTCCTCTTCGTCGGTCTGCTGCTCGGCGCGCTCGACCCGGACATCGGCAAGGCCGTCCCCGCGGGCCTCTCCGTCCTCGGGCTGGCGCTGTACGTGTACACGGTCGGCCTCGAAGCGGGCCCCGCGTTCTTCCGCGAACTGCGCCCGCAGCTCGCCGTGATGCTCGGGGCCGTCGCCGCCCTCGTCGTCACGGCCCTCGCCGTCGGTCTCCTGGGGAACAAGGTCCTCGGCATCAGCGGCCCCTTTCTGGCGGGCGGTTACGCCGGCATCGGCACCACCACGCCCGGTCTGGCCGCCGCCCAGGCGTCCTCCGACGACCCGACCGAGGCGGCGACCGGCTACGCCATCGGCTACCCCCTCGCCGTCGTTCTCACCATCCTTTTCGTCGCCGCCATCGCCGCCGTACGGACCTGGACCGCCCGCCGCGACCCCGGCGCGGGACTCCCGAGGGAGCTCGTCACCCGGACCGTCGACGTCACGCGCCCGTTCCGCTGGGCCGAGGTCCCCGGCGCCGCCGACGGTCGGCTCCTCGCCAGCGTGCACCGGCCCGAGGGCGGTGCTCCCGCGGTCGCCCGCGACATCGACGCGCTCGCCCCCGGCGATCAGCTCGTCCTCGTCGGCGGCCCCGAGGCGGTCGCGGCCGGCGTCGCCGCGCTGGGCGCCGAGGCGCCGACCCATCTCCTCGACCGGCGCGACGTCGTCGACTACCGCCGCATCCTGCTCACCAACCCCGACCTCGCCGGACGCACGGTCTCCGAACTCGGCCTCGGCGAGCGCTTCGGCGCCAAGGCCACCCGCGTCCGCCGCGGCGACCAGGACCTCCTGGCCCACGACGACCTGCTGCTCCAGCTCGACGACCGGGTCCGCGTCGCGATGCCCCGCGCGCGCACCGCCGAGGTGACCGGCTATCTGGGCGACACCGAGGCCAAGGTCAGCGAGGTCAGCGCCGTGAGCATGGGGCTCGGTCTCGCCGCGGGCTTCCTCATCGGCATCCCGAAGCTGACGATCGGCTCCACGGTCCTCTCGCTCGGCACCGCGGCCGGGCCCCTCGTCATGGCGATGGTCCTCGGCCGGATCCGGCGCACCGGGCCCCTCGTGTGGGTGCTCCCGACCCGCGCCAACCTGACCCTCCGGCAGATCGGCCTGCTGATCTTCCTCGCCTGCGTCGGCCTCACCTCGGGCTACGCCTTCCGCCGCGACGCCTTCTCGGTCTTCGGCCTGAAGCTCCTCGCGGTGCTGTTCGTCAGCGCCGTCCTCAGCTACGCCCTGATGGTCCTGGTGGCCCGGCTCCTCGGGCAGAGCCGGGCCAGGACGATGGGGCTCCTCGCGGGGTACGTCGGCAATCCCGCCATCACCGCGTACGCCAACAGCCGGGTCTCCGACAGTCGCGTCAACACCGGCTACGCGACGCTGTTCGCGCTCGCGATCCTCGTCAAGATCGTCTGCATCCAGCTGATCGTGGGGTTGTAGGCGGCGGCCCGCGGGCGTCCCTCCACCGGCGGGGGAGGCGCCCTACCGCCCCGCGGGCGAGTTAGGTTAGGCTGCCCTAAGTTAGCTACGCCTCGTGTCCGCGACCTCTCCTGGAGTACTCATGCGCCGCGTCACCCCCGCCCAGGGCCCCACCCCCGCCGAGCGGATGCGGTCGATCATCACGGTGGCCCACTCCATGACCGTCGTCTCCGACGGCCGGCACCACGACGTCCACAACCTCGACGGAACGGCCGCGATGGGCCGCATCCACCTCCACGAACCCGCCGACGCCTCCGCGCCCGGCGGCGCCGGCGCGGGGACGCCGTCCGTGCCGATCCGCGTCGAGCTCACCGACATCGCCCCCGTGCCCGTACGGGACCGCGTCCGCGCCCGGGTGACGCTCACCGGCCTCGTCGACGCCCCCTACAGCACGGACACCACCGACAGCGTCTGCATGCGGCTGGGGCAGGCGGTCCTCGAGGACGCCGCGGGACGCACCTTCGTGCCCCTGGCCCAGCTGGAGACGGCGGAGACCGACCCCGTCGCCGGCTGCGAGGCCGGCATGCTCCACCATCTCGTCGCCGACCACCCCGATCTGGTCGTCCGTCTGCTCGGCCTCCTCGACCCGACCGCCACCCACGGCCTCCTCCGCGCCCTGCCCCTCGCCCTCGACCGCTACGGCATCACCCTGCGCCTCGAACACCTCGACACGCGGCGGGACGTCCGGCTCCCGTTCGCCCAGCCCATCACCGAGCCCGACCAGCTCGGGCTGCGCATCCACGGCCTGCTCGCCCGGGGCCGCCACGCGTTCCGCAGCCACCTGTCCGCCTGAACCGGGGCCGCGCCACAGCGGTGGCCGCCCCGCGGGTCCCGGGTTACGTTGCCGGGGCGGCACGGGGAGGGACCGCGGGACACCCGATCACGGAAGGCGGCACAGCGCGCATGGGCACCACGTACCAGGTCGGCTACTTCGTCGGCAGTCTGTCGGAGAAGTCCATCAACCGGATCCTCTCCAGGGCGCTCCTCCGCGTCGCGCCCCCCGGCCTGGAGTTCCGGGAGATCCCCATCAAGGACCTCCCGCTCTACAACCACGACTACGACGCCGACTACCCGCGCGAGGGCAAGGCGCTCAAGGACGCCATCGCCTCCGTCGACGCCGTCCTCTTCGTGACGCCCGAGTACAACCGGTCCATCCCCGGCGGCCTCAAGAACGCCATCGACTGGGCCAGCCGCCCGTGGGGCACCAACTCCTTCACCCACAAGCCGTCGGCGGTCATCGGCGCCTCGCCCGGCAAGATCGGCACCGCCGTCGCCCAGCAGAGCCTCCGCTCGGTGCTGAGCTTCTGCAACTCGCCGCAGATGAACGCGCCGGAGGCGTACATCCAGTTCGTCCCGGGACTGTTCACGGAGGACGGCGAGGTCACCGAGCCGACCACCCAGCAGTTCCTGGCCGACTTCATGAGCGACTTCAAGGCCTTCATCGAACGGGTCCTGACGGTCCTGCCCCGGCAGTGAGCCGCCCGCGGCGCCGGTGCCGGCCCGTTGTCAGTGCCCGCGGGCAGGATGACGGGCATGACACCGTTGCTTCTCTCCGACATCGAACGAGCCGTACGCGCCAGTTGGAGCGCCGAGACGTGCACCCCCGAGTACCGGTCGCGCTGGACCGGTGACAACCCGGCCCGGGACCAGTGCGGGGTGACCGCCATGGTGCTCAACGACCTCCTGGGAGGGGACCTGATCCGCGGGGAGGTCCACGTCGACGGCGAGCGCGTGGACTACCACTGGTGGAACCGACTGGGCCCGGGCGTCGAGATCGACCTCACGCGCGAGCAGTTCGGGCCCCGGGAGACGGTCGTCGGAGGCGTCGTCGTCCCCCGCCCGCCGGTGTCCGAGTGGCGCAGACTCCGTGAGGAGTACGCGCTCCTCCGCGACCGGGTGGCCATGGAGCTCGAACGGGTCGAGCGCGTCGACGAGCAGGACCGCGTCGTGGCGGTGGTCGGCCGGGGCGAGGCCGTCCGCCGCGGTTGGCTGCACCGGATCGCCGTGACGGTCTGCCGGGATCCGGAGGGCCGGATCCTCGTGCAACGCCGCTCCGGGAACCTCTCCCGTTTCCCCGGGCACCACGAGATCGCGTCGGGCGGCGCCGTCGCCGTGGGCGAGTCCTACGAGGAGGCCGCGACGCGCGAGCTCGCCGAGGAACTGGGCGTGCGGACGCCGGTCCGCCACGTCGTGACGTTCCTCAACCGCGCTGGCCTCAGCCCGCACTGGCTCGCCGTGCACGAGGCGGTCCTCGGCGACGACCCGACGCCCGACCCGGACGACGTGACGTGGCACGGCTGGCTGTCGGAGTCCGAGCTCCTCGGGATGATGCGGGAGCAGCCGTTCACCCCGGACAGCCACGACACCCTGCGCCGCTACCTCGCCGCCGCGGAGCGGGAGAACGCGTGAAGCGGGAGGCCGTCAGAGGACGGCGATCCCCAGCGGGCGCGAGCCGGCGGGGAGCCGGCGCGTGTCGCCCGACGCGAGGTCGATGACGGTCAGCCCGTCCCAGTAGCCGTCCCGGGTGAAGCCCCCGCTCACGTAGGCCGTCCTCCCGTCGCGGGACACGGCCACGTCCTCGTGCGGCCCCTCCAGCGGATAGATCCGCTCGGCGCCGCCGGGGGTCCGGACGGTGAGCGAGGGGCCCGCGTCCTCCGACGGGTCGATCGGGCCCGTCCCGACCGTCAGGAGCGTCCCGTCGGCCGTCACGGCGGCGCCGTGCTGATGGGTGTTGGCCGTCATCGGCTCGATCGTCGTCCGGCCCGTCCGGGGATCGACGACGGCGAGCCGCTCGCCCTCGAAGGGCAGCAGCAGCCTGCCGTCCGAGGGCCGCACGGCCGTGTAGTGCGGTTTCAGCCACGAACCGAGCCCGCCCTCCGTACCGTACGGAGCCACCTCGATCCGCCGGGGCGCGAGGGACCCGGAGGAGACGACCGTGACGTCGAAGGAGTCGTGGTTCGTCACGTACACCTCGGCACCGTCCCGCGACACGTCCACGTCGAAGGGCCGACGCCCCACCGGCACGGTCTCCGTGACCTCCAGGCTCGTCGTGTCGAGGACCTCCAGCGTGCCGTTCCCGCCGGGCACGTTCACCCCGACGTAGACGCGACGGCCGTCCGGCGCCATCGCGATGCCCATGCCGCCGCCCCGGTACTCGCCCGTGCCCACCGGCCCCGCGTCCGTCCGGTACGGGACGAGGGCGAGGCGCTCACGGCTCGCCGTGTCCACGACGGCCACGCCCTCGGCGGTCGCCACCCAGGCCCTGCCGTCCTTGCCGACGACGAGACCGTACGGAGCGGTCCCCACCTTCACGGATCCGGTGGCCCCGCGCGTCGGGTCCACGAAGGTGACCGTGTCGGAGCCGAAGTCGGTGACGAGCAGCGTGCCGGCGGCGGCGGCCGGGGCGGGGGAGGAGGCGCGCGAGGAGGCGGAGGCCGACGGAGTGCCCTCCGGCGCCGGCGTGACCGTGACGGAGGGAGCGGGAGCGGCAGCCGAGGAGGACGGAACGACCGAGGAGGCGGCGACCGAGGACGGCGACGTCCCGGCCGACGCCGACCCGCCTCCCCCCTGAGCACAGCCGGCCAGCAGGGCCACGGCGATGGCACCCGGCACGAGGACCCGGGCGGGGCGGGAAGCACGGCGGAACGTCGTCATGGCGGACACCTCGGTCTCGGTACGGGACGGACGCGGACGGCACCACCGGGAAGCGGTCTCCGCGACAGTCCCGATCCTCCGCCCGCGGCGCGCCCCGCGCGGTCCGTCGCCCGGCCCCCGGCCGACGCCGGATCGGACGACCCCGGGGTCGACCGATCGGCTGACCCCACGGCCCCGCGGGCTCAGCCGGCGAGGCCGCCCAGGAAGTCGCGAATCCGGGCGAACGACGCCTCCGAGGCGTCCGGCACGAAGGAGGCGGAGCCCCGCTCCACGAAGAGGTGCTCGGCGCCGGGGTACAGGAAGAGCGCACGGTCCTCGGCGCCCGCGACGAGCGCGCGGGCCGCGTCCAGGTCGCCGTCGTCCACGAAGAAGGGGTCGGCGTCCATGGCGTGCACCTGCACGGGGACGCCCTCGGGCCACGCGGGACCGAACGCGTCCTCCGGCACGCAGCCGCTCAGGAGCAGCACACCGAGCGCCCCGGGCCGGGTCTGCGCCAGCCTCTGCGCGGGCACGACGCCGAGCGAGATCCCGGCGTACACCAGCTCCTTCGGCAGCCCGTCGGCCGCCGCCACGCCCCGCTCGGCCAGGACGTCGAACCCGACCTCCTGCGCGTACGCGACGCCGACCTCCAGGTCGTCGAACGTCTCCCCGTCGAACAGGTCGGGCGTGTGCACCGTGTGTCCCGCGCGGCGGAGCTCGTCGGCGAGCGCGACGACCCCGTCCGTCAGTCCGAGAGCGTGGTGGAAGAGCAGTACCTCGGCCATGTCGTCGGTCCCCCGGTCCCGTGCGCGGCCCGCCCCCCTGCGGCACAGGCCCTTCGAGGAACCATCATGGGCGACGGCACCGACAACGGCCGTCCGACCCGGTGAGGGACGAGCGTCAGCGCACCGGGCGCTGCGGCACGACGGCCATGGCGGCCGTCTGCCCCATCGCGGCGGCCTGCGTCATGCCGCCCTGCTGCTGCCCCATGCCGCCCTGCTGAGGCATGCCGCCCTGGTGTCCCATCCCGCCCTGCTGCGGCATCGGCACGACGCCGGCCTGCGGGCCGGGAAGGCCCGGTTGGGGGACGAGGCCCTGCTGCGGGACCGGCAGGCCCGGCTGGCCCATGGGCGCGCCGACACCGGCGTGCGCGACGGCGCCCTGCGGCACGGGCACACCCTGCGGCGGAAGCTGGATCACCCGGCTGAGGTCGCGCAGGACCTCCTCGGCGGCCTGCCGGACGTCACCCGGAACATCCCCCCGTTCCCGTATGAGCTCGGCGTAGATCGGTGCCGTGCCGTCCGCGTGGTTCATGGGGCTCGCTTCCTTCGACTGCGTCGGTTCCGTCATCGACGGGCAGACGGCGAGTCTACGGGGCTCCACCGACACGCCCGGGATCGGGGAGGCCGCGGACCGGGAAAACCGGTGTCCTTCGCCCCGCCCCGCCCGGAGAATGGATCACCTGACCCCAGGGAGGGACCCATGAGCCAGGAGACCCTGACTCTGCACGACCTGATGGCGCCCGAGGAGCTCGACGAGGCGCTCGCCGCCGGCCACATCAGCCGCAGGAGCCACCCGCGGCTGCCGCTGTCGATCTACACCTACACGCGCGCGTGCCAGTACGAACAGCGCTGGAACCGCGCCACCCTCAGCTGCCGCGGTCTCGTCGCGGACGACGAGACCGGACGGATCGTCGCGCTGCCCCTCCCGAAGTTCTTCAACCTCTCCGAGCACGCCTCCGGCCGCCCCTACGCGCCGCCGCTGCCCGACGAGCCCTTCGAGGTGTACGACAAGGTGGACGGCAGCCTCGCCGTCGTCTTCCATTTCGCGGACCGGTGGCGCGCGGCCTCCAAGGGCTCCTTCACCAGCACCCAGGCGACCTGGGCGCAGCGCCGCCTCGACGCCGCCGACACCTCGGGCCTGGTCCCCGGTGTGACGTACCTCGCCGAGGTGATCTACCCCGAGAACCGGATCGTCGTGGACTACGGCGCCCGCCGTGACCTCGTCCTGCTCGCCGCCTTCGGCGCGGACGGGACCGAGACACCGCTCGCCGAGGCCGCCGAGGGCTGGGGCCCGCTCGGCTCCGTCGTGCGGGTCTGGCCGGCCATGACCGTCGACGAGCTCGTCGCCCTCACGGAGTCGAACACGCTCCCCGGCGGCGCCCGCGCGACCGGCATGGACGCCGAGGGCTTCGTCCTGCGCTTCGCCTCCGGCGTCCGCGCCAAGGCGAAGATCGCCGAGTACGTGCGCCTCCACAAGGTCCTCACCGGCGTCACCGAGCGGGACATCTGGCGCGGCCACGGCATCCAGCGCTTCGCCGCCCTGCCCGCCAAGCAGGTGGCGGGCGGCATCGGCTGCTCCGTCGCCGAGGTCGAGGCGCACGGCGGCAAGCCGCTCGACGCCCTCCTCGACCAGGTGCCGGACGAGTTCGACGCCTGGGTGCGCGAGGTGATCGCCGGCCTCGAAGCGGCCGCAGCCCGCCGCGAGCGCGAGCTCGACGAGGCGTACGACCGCCTGGCCCACCTCGCGGGCGACCGCGCCGCGTTCGCCCGCGAGGCGGCGCGGGTGCCCGACCCGGCCCTGCGCGCCCTGCTCTTCCTGCGCCTCGACGGGCGCGACACCCAGCTCCTCGTGTGGCGCCGGCTGCGCCCCGAGGCCACCGACCCCTTCACACACGACGAGGAGAACTGAACGTGCCTGTCGTCCATGTCATGACCGGCCTCCCGGCCTCCGGGAAGACGACGGCCGCCCGGGCCCTCCAGGCCGCCGCCGAGGGACGCGTACGCCGCGTCAACCTCGACGACCTGCGGGCCATGCTGGACGTGCCCGCGCCCGAGCGCGGCCGTTCGTACGAGCACGAGCGGACCGTCCTGGCCATCCAGGACGCCGCCGTGCGCGGCGCTGTCGACGACGGGTTCGACGTCGTGATCGACAACACCCACCTGACCCCGCACATCCCCAAGCGGCTCAAGGCCGCCCTCGTGGGCCGCGAGGTCACCTTCGTCGTCCACGACTTCACCGACGTG
This sequence comes from Streptomyces sp. NPDC020807, assembly GCF_040641575.1. Taxonomy (NCBI): domain Bacteria; kingdom Bacillati; phylum Actinomycetota; class Actinomycetes; order Kitasatosporales; family Streptomycetaceae; genus Streptomyces; species Streptomyces sp. NPDC020807. The sequence continues at coordinate 35,936 of NZ_JBFADU010000032.1, read as the reverse complement.
TCCGCCGACGAGTGCGTCCGCCGCGACGCGGCCCGCGAGCGGCCCGTCGGAGAGGAGATCATCCGGATCCTCGCCGACAAGCACGCGAAGGCCACCCGCGGCGGCTGGCGCCTCACCGCCGAGTGGCTCGGCGGCCAGGAGGCCGGGACGCCGTACGTTCCCGACCCCGCGCTCCCGTCGGCCGTCCTCTGCGACATCGACGGCACCCTCGCGCTGCGCGGCGACCGGGGACCGTACGACTTCACGCGCTGCGGCCTCGACCTCCTGAACATCCCCGTCCGCGACGCCCTGCGGGCCTTCCGGCACGCCGAGAGCGACCGGATCGTGCTGCTGTCCGGGCGCAGCGAGGACCACCGCGAGCTCACGGAGGCCTGGCTCGCGCGGTACGAGGTGCCCTACGACGAGCTGTGGATGCGTGCCTCCGGCGACGGCCGCGGCGACGACCTCGTGAAGGCGGAGCTCTTCGACGCGCACGTCCGCCACCGGTACGCGGTCCGCGTCTCCCTGGACGACCGGGACCGCGTCGTGGCCCTGTGGCGCCGCATGGGCCTGCCGACCTGGCAGGTCAACTACGGCAACTTCTGACGGCGCGCTGCTCCGGCCCCGCGCGGCTCGCACAGCTCGCGCGGTTCGCACAGCTCGCGCGGCGCGTGTGGCGGGTAGGCCTCCGTGGCCGGAAACCGCAGGTCGGCTCGGTGCGACCGGCGGCGGGAGGTGGCTTCGCCCACCCCCGCCGCCGTGTCAGGATCGTGGGATGGTGGAAAAGATCATCGCCGCGTGCGACGGCGCGTCCAAGGGAAACCCCGGCCCCGCTGCCTGGGCCTGGGTCATCGGCGGCGCCGACGGAGCGGTCGACCGCTGGGAGGCCGGCCCGCTGGGCCGCGCGACCAACAACGTCGCCGAACTCACGGCCCTGGAACGACTGCTCGAAACCCTCGACCCCGCCGTACCCGCCGAGGTCCGCATGGACTCGCAGTACGCGATGAAGGCCGTCACGACCTGGCTGCCCGGATGGCGGCGCAAGGGCTGGAAGACGGCCGCGGGCACCCCCGTGGCCAACAAGGACCTCGTCGTCCGCATCGACGCCCTCCTTACCGGCCGGGACATCGACTTCGTCTACACCCCGGCCCACCAGGTCGACGGCGACCCCCTCAACGACGCCGCCGACCGCGCGGCCAGCCACTCCGCCCGTACGCAGGAACCCCTCGGTTCCGCCACGGGATCGCCCCTCCCGCCGCCGGAGCCCGCCTCGCGCGCCTCCGCGCCCCGCAAGCGCGCCTCCGCGCCCTCGGGGCGCGCCACCGCCCCCGGGGCGTCGTCGGCCCGCTCCTCCGGCTCGTCGAGCGGTCGCGCTCGCCCGAACGGCGGCACCCTCAAGGCGAGATTCCCGGGCCGCTGCCGCTGTGGGAAGTCCTACGACAAGGGCGAGACCATCGCGAAGAACTCCGACGGCTGGGGCCATCCCACCTGCGCCTGAGCACCCACGGCGTCCGACTGGCGGGCGGCTCCGTCCGTCCCCTGAGACCGCCGAACCCGGGCGCGAGACAGGCTTCACCCGCGCGTGCGCCCGGGTTCGTTCGGGGTTCTGTTCTCGGAGCGGTTGTGGCTGCATACTGTCCTCCTCGCACCGGTGCCGAACCGTTTTACCTGCTTGTTTGTCGCTCTTGACGCCACAGGCACCGGCGAGAACCCCCTCCCTGCTGCCGCTGCGGTTCCTTCCGCAGTGGAAGCTTCCCCTGCCCGTGAAAGACCCGAGGTTCCGTGCCAGTACCTGTTCTCCTGACCGGGCGCTCCGTGCGCCTGGAGCCGCTGGCGATGCGGCACGCCGAAGCCCTCGCGCGGGCCGGCGGGGCGGACCGATCGGCCTACGCCTTCACCCCCGTGCCCGACGGCCTGGAATCGGCCCTCGACTACATCGCCCGCGCCCTCGCCGACCAGGCGGCAGGCAGATGCCTGCCCTTCGCCCTGGTCAGTACGGCCGACGAACGCGTCATCGGCTCGACCCGCTTCCTCGAACTCGACTACTGGCGCGGGCCGCTGGTCTGGCCGCCGGTGCCCGGCATGCCCCACGGCGATCCGCTGACCGCCGTCCCGGACGCCGCCGAGATCGGCAACACCTGGATCGGCGGCGAGGCCAGAGGCACCGGCATCAACACCGAGGCCAAGCTCCTGATGCTGCGGCACGCCTTCGAACACTGGGGCGTCCGCCGGATCACCCTGCGCGCCGACGCCCGCAACACCCGGTCCCGGATCGCGATCGAACGGCTCGGCGCCACCTGCGAAGGTGTCCGCCGCGCCCATTCCCGCGGTCTCGACGGCGCGGTCCGTGACACGGCGTTCTACTCGATCCTCGACGAGGAATGGCCCGCGGTCAGGGACATCATCGAGCTCCGCCTGGCGACCCCTCGCCAGGTCCGGATCCCGCAGGACCTGCTTCCCGCCTGAAACCGCCCGCCGGGGACGCCGCGCGCCGGGTGCGTGCCGTCCCCGGCGGTGGTTCCATGGAAGTGACGGGAAGGACTCGGCGTGAGGACGCGGAGTAGCGGTCTCTCGGGACCGCGCACCGCGCAATCAGGATCCGCGAGAAGCGGATGAGTCCTTCCCGCCCCGCCCCCTCCCTCTCCCTCTCCCTCCCTCTTTCCTTCCCTCTTCCTCTCCGCAGGTCGGCCGCGCGGCGGGCCGGGTACGGTGGCCCGGACAGCGCCGCAGCCAAGGGGAAGGGAACGAGTGATCGTGGAGACCGGAACGCCCGACGTACTCCTCCGCACGGAGGGCCGGGCCGGGTTCGTCACCCTGAACCGCCCGCGCGCCATCAACGCGCTCACCCACCCCATGGTCCTCGCCGTCGACCGCGCCCTCACCGCGTGGGAGGACGACCCGGCCGTCACCACCGTCGTCATCGAGGGCGCGGGGGAGCGCGGGTTGTGCGCCGGCGGGGACATCCGCGCCATCCACGACGACGCCCGCGCCGCCGGCACCGCCTCCGCCGCCTTCTGGCGGGACGAGTACCGCCTCAACGCGCGCATCGCCCGCTACCCCAAGCCGTACGTGGCCCTCATGGACGGCATCGTCATGGGCGGTGGCGTCGGCGTCTCCGCGCACGGCTCCGTCCGCGTCGTCACCGAACGGTCCCGGGTCGCCATGCCGGAGACCGGGATCGGCTTCGTCCCCGACGTCGGCGGTACGTACCTCCTCGGCCGGGCTCCCGGCGAACTCGGCACCCACCTCGCCCTCACCGGCGGGCACGTCGGAGCCGCCGACGCCCTGCTCGTCGGGCTCGCCGACCACACCGTGGCCTCGGCCGAACTCCCCGCCCTCGTCCGCGACCTGGCCGAGCTTCCGGCCGCCGAGGCCGTCGCCCGCCACGCCGTGACGCCGACGCACGGCGTCCTCGCCGAGCAGCGGGAGTGGATCGACGCCTGCTACGCCGCCGCGACGGTCGAGGAGATCGTCGAGCGCCTCTTCGACACCGGCGCCCCCGCCGCCAAGGAGGCGGCCACCACGCTCCTCGCGAAGTCCCCGACGGCGCTCAAGGCCACCCTGGCGACCCTGCGGCGCTCCCGGGCCCTCGCGACCCTCGAAGAGGTCCTGGACCTCGAGTACCGGGTCTCCTGCGCGGCCCTGTCCACCGCCGACCTGGTCGAGGGGATCCGCGCGCAGGTCGTCGACAAGGACCGCGACCCGCACTGGACCCCGCGCACGCTCGCCGAGGTCACGGACGAGGACGTGGCCCGGTACTTCGCCGTGCCCGCCGGCGGCGACCTGGGGCTCGGCGGCCGCTAGGACCTGTCCGGCGGACCGCCCCCTGAGAGGCGGCTCGCCGCGGGCGTCAGGCGCGACGGCGCCGGAGGGACCAGCGGCGGCCCCGGCGCGTGGTGGCGAAGGGCGCCCGCCCGTCCGGGAGGGCGGCGGGTTCGCCCAGCGCCCCGGCCGCCGTCCGCCAGGCGGCGGTGACGGCGCCGTGGGCCATCGCGGTCGCCTCGGCGACGTCCTCGGGCAGCCGGATCGGCGCACCGATGTGGACGTGCAGGCCGGGCCGCCGGACCGGGGCCGTCAGGACCCCGGCGAGCTGCTTCGTCCGCCCGCCGGAGATGATCCGGCGGGCACCGGCCTGCCCGATCGGGACCACCGGCGCCCCGGTCGCCCGAGCGAGCCGCGCGAGTCCGGTGCGGAAGTCCTCCGGCGGGGTCTCGGCGGCGTCCCGGCGGACCGGGAGGCGTCCCTCCGCGTACAGCATCACGTTCCGGCCCGAGGCCAGCGCGACCGCCGCCTGGTCGAGGGCGGCGGAGGCCCGGGGCGTGTTCCGGAACACGGGCACGTACCCGTCGCGCACCAGCACCCGGTTGAGGACCGGCACTCGCCAGAGTCCCGCGGTCGCCAGGAGCACCGGTTCGACGGCCCACCGCCTGCGCAGTGCGGCCAGGACGAGCGCCGAGTCGGCCGACGAGGTGTGGTTCACGACGATGATGCTGCCGGGCTCGACCCGCGCCTCGGGGTCGGTCGTGACGGTGAGCCGCCCGAAGAACGGGACGAGGTTCGCGGAGATGCGGCTGAGCACGGTAAAGCCCCCTGATCCGAGGACGACGCGGTGACATGACCATCGTCTCGGGGCGGGGAGCGGGCCACATGAGCACGCGTACTCAACCGCGGGTGCGTAGTCGCACGGGCCGTTGTCAGTGGTGACTCCTAGAGTGGCTGAACGACTGCGTCACCACATCACCGAACGACTGAGTCACCGAACGACTGAATCACCGAACGAACCGGCACGGGGGAGCACGTCATGCGGGAACTGTTCTTGGAGGACGAGCGGGCGTACGTGCGCTGGATCGACCTGCCCGGCGACGGCCCGGTGCGGGTCTTCGTCCACGGACTCGGGTGCACGGCCGCCTCGGACTTCGCGCACGTCGCCACCCACCCGGCGCTCGGCGGAGGCCGCGCCCTCCTCGTCGACCTGCTCGGCTTCGGTCTGAGCGACCGGCCGGCGGACTTCGACTACCGCGTGGAGTCCCAGGCCGCCGTGGTCGCCCGGATCATCGACCATCTCGGGCTCACCTCCGTCGACCTGATCGGCCATTCGATGGGCGGCGCCGTCGCCATCCGGCTCGCCGCGGACCGGCCGGAGCTGTTCCGGCGGCTGGTCGTCGCCGAGCCCAATCTGTACGCGGGGGGAGGCGCGTTCAGCTCGCCGGTGGCCGCCCAGGACGAAGAGGCCTTCGTGACGGCCGGGTTCGCCCGCATGGTCGCCGAGTGCGACCGCCCCGACTACGCGGCCCGGCTGCGCCTCGCCGATCCCCGCGCGGTGCACCGCAGCGCGGTCGCGCTCGTGGAGGGGTGCGAACCCGCCCCCGGTGACCTCCTCGTCGCGCTCACGACGGTCCGGTCCTTCCTCGTGGGGGAGTGGACCCTGCCGGACGCCGAAGCGGCGCGGATGGCCGCGCTCGGCATATCCGTGACCGAGATCCCGGGCGCCGGGCACAACATGATGCTCGACAACCCGGACGGCTTCGCCGAGGCCCTCGCGGCCTCACTGGTCTGAGGCGACGAGTCGCCCGTCGCGCAGGGTCAGGACCCGGTCGCAGACGTGCCGCACGGTCGGCAGGTCGTGGGAGACGAACAGGGAACCGATGCCCAGGGAGTCCTGAAGGTCCATCAGCAGATTGAGGACGCCCGCTCTGACCGACGGGTCGAGCGCCGAGGTGGGCTCGTCGAGGACGAGCAGCTCGGGCCGGGTGGCCAGGGCGCGCGCGATCCCCACGCGCTGGCACTGGCCGCCGGACAGCTCGTGCGGCAGCCGCGCCCCGAGCGCGCCGTCGAGGCCCACGAGACCGAGGAGCTCCTCGACGCGCGCCGGCCCGTCGGCGGCGGACCACAGGCCGTGGACCCTCAGGGGTTCGGCGATCTGGTCGCGGACGCGGCGCCGCGGGGAGAGGGCGCCGTAGGGGTCCTGGAAGACGGGCTGGAAGCGCGGCCGCAGGGCCCGCAGCCGGCGCTCGGGCAGCGACGTCAGCTCGACGCCGTCGAACCGGACGGAGCCGGAGTCGGGTCGCAGCAGCCGCAGGACGGCGGCGGCCGTCGTCGACTTGCCGCAGCCGGACGGGCCGACGAGTCCGACGGTCTCCCCGGCGGCGACCGTGAACGTCGCCCCGTCCAGGACGGTACGGCCGCCCCGGCGGACGACGAGGTCGCGGACGTCGAGCAGGGCGTTCACGCGGCCGCCTCCACCGGGTGGTGGCAGGCGACGAGACGCCCGTCGACCGGTCGCGGGGAGGGCGCCTCGTCCCGGCAGCCGGAGGCGACCCGGGGGCAGCGCGGGGCGAACGCGCAGCCGGGTTCCGCGGCGGCCGGACCCGGAGCGCCCGGGTCCGGAGCGTGTCCGACGAGGACGGGCAGCCGGGAGCGGTGCGGCAGCGCGGCCGTCGGCAGCGCGCGTACCAGGCCCTGGGTGTACGGAGCGAGCGGGCGGTCGAGCACGGGCGCGGCGCGGCCGGACTCGACGAGCCCCCCGGCGTACAGGACGGCCACGCGGTCGGCGTGCCGCCGTACCGCTTCGAGGTCGTGGCTGACGAGGAGCAGCCCGGCCCCGGCCGCCGCGCACCGCTCCCGCAACAGGCCGAGGACCTGCTCGCGCCGCGCCGGGTCGAGCGCGGTGGTCGGCTCGTCGGCGACGACCAGACGGGCCCCGTTGACCAGGGCCATCGCGATGACCGCGCGCTGGCGCATCCCGCCCGAGAGCGCGTGGGGGTACGCCGACACGGCCTCCTCGGGAAGGCCGACCTCGGCGAGCGCGCGCCGGGCGACGTCCCGCGCCTCGTGCCGTCCCGGCCGGTGGGGCCGGGGCGCCACGGAGCGCACGGCGAGGGCGAGTTGGGTGTCCACCCGGTGGACGGGGGAGAGCGCCGACATGGCGTCCTGCGGGACCCAGGCGAGGCGGCGCCCGAGGTCGCCGGGGGCGACGGGCGCGCCGTGCAGCAGCACCCGGCCGGTCACGACGGCCCCGCGCGGCGCCAGGCCGAGGACCGCCCGCGCGGTCAGCGTCTTCCCCGCGCCGGACTCGCCGACCAGGGCGAACACCTCGCCGGAGCCCACCTCGAAACTCACCCCGCGCACGGCGGGAGGGCCGCCGGAGAATGCGACCGACACGTCCTCGACGCGGAGGAGCGGCTCACGCGGCCCGGGTACCGGCGGCGAGGGAACGGGAGACACGGAGACGGACCTTCCTGAGGAGGGGGACGGACGGCACGGGGCGAGCGGCGCGGGCACCTCGGCGCGCGCCCCGGCGGGGTGAGGCCTGGGAGAGACAGACGGCGAGCGCGCCGAGCAGCGCCAGGGCCGCGGCGGGCGCGAGCGCGGCGACGGGAGCCCGCTCGACGTAGTCGGCCGACTCGTCGAGCAGGAGCCCCCACTCCGGCGACGGCGGCGGGGCGCCGAGCCCGAGGAAACCGAGCGAGGCCAGGGCGAGGGCCACGCCGGGCAGACGCAGCACGGCGTGCCGGGCGACCGGGCCCGCGACCGAGGGCAGGACGTGCCGGGTCCACACCCACCACGCCGGCGCGCCGATCGCCCGTTGCGCCACGAGGAACCCGGAGGCGCGCACCTCCTGCGTGAGCGCCGCCGCGTGCGCGGCGAGCGGGGGCCAGGCGCCCAGGGTCACGGCCAGCGCCGCCACCGCCGTCCCCGGCCCCGTGACGGCGGCGACCAGGAGGCCGATGAGGACGGGCGGCAGGGCGTTCGCCACGTCGGCGAACCCGGCCGCCACACCCGGCAGCACGCCGAGCGCGAGCGCGGTCACCCAGCTCAGGAACGTCACGGCGGCGGCCGTGCCGACCGTCGCCGCCGCTCCGTGCCCCAGCCGGGCCAGGACGTCGCGGCCGAGCGCGTCCGCCCCGAGGGGATGGGCCGCCGAAGGACCGGCGAGGCGCGCCGACACGTCGACGGCGTACGGATCACCCGCCAGCCCCCAGCCGATGACCCCGGCCAGCACGCCGACCAGCGCCCACGGCACGAACGGCGGCACCCTCGACGGTCTCGGCGGCGGCAGCGCGAGCCCGGACTCGCGCAGCGCGGGCCCGAGCATCAGACGGCGGACGGCCCCGGCCGCAGCGCCCGCCAGGAGTCCCAGGCCGAGCAGCGCGAGGACGCAGGCCTGGAGCAGCGGCAGGTCCTGCGAGGTCGCCGCGCCGAGAGCCGCCCGGCCGATGCCGGGGACGGCGAAGACCGTCTCGACGGCGACGGCCCCGCCCGTGAGGCCGACGACCACGAGGCCGAACTGCCCGGCGAGCGCGGGCAGTACCCGCCGCAGCGCGGCCAGGGTGATCCGGGCCCGTCCGGTCCCGGCGCCGCGCCACAGCTCCGCCCACCGCTCCTGGAGGACGGCGGGCAGGGCGTCGGCGACGAGCCGCCCGAGCAGCGCGCCCGCCGGGACGCCCAGGGCGAGCGCGGGCAGGACGAGGTGTTCAGGACCCGCCCAGCCGGAGGTGGGAAGCCACCCGAGCCACACGCCGACGGCGATCAACAGCCCCAGCGAGAGCAGGAACTCGGGGACGGACGCCAGGACCGCCGCCACCGTGCCGGTCGTGGCCCGGCCCCCGAGCAGGACGGGCAGCGCGAGGACCGTGCCGACGAGGAGGGCGACGAGCAGCGCCGCGCCCATGAGCGTCAGCGACACCCCGAGACCGGCGAGCACCGAGGGGAGGACGTCCGTGCCCGACACCCAGGAGACGCCCAGGTCGCCGCGGAGCACCTCGGCGGCCCAGTCGCCGAGCCGTTCCCCGGGGCCGGCGTCGAGCCCGAGGTCGGCGCGGATGGCGCCCAAGGCCTCGGCCGTCGGCTCCTGTTCGGCCGACCGGGCCCGCAGCACGGCGAGCGCCGGGTCCTTGCCGGAGAGCCAGGGCAGCAGGCCGACGGCCACCAGGACGGCGAGGAGAGCGCCGCCGCGCGCGACCGCCGCGGCCGTACGGGAGCCCGGTGCGGGAGCCCTCACCGTACGAAGGTGTCGACGGTGACGAGCTCGCGCTCGCGCGGATCGTGCGCGGCGTCCACGACGCGGGTCGAACCGCCCTGGACCACCCGCTCGTGGAGCATCGGCACGGCGGCGTCCGTGGCGAGCACGGCGGCCTCGGCCGCGACGACCGCCCGGCGGCGGGACTCGCCCGCCGGGGCGGCCGAGGCGGCGGCGAGCGCCTTGTCGACAGCGGGATCGGCGAGCTGGGAGAGGTTGAAGGATCCGTCGCCGGCGAAGTCGCTGTAGAGGTACGCGGCCGGGTCGCCGGAGTCGAGGACCGTGGCCCGGGACAGGACGAAGGCGTCGAACTTCCCGGCTAGGGCGTCCGCCTCGATGGCGGAGTAGGACCGGACGTCGAGGGTGACGGTGAACCCGGCCGCGCGCAGCTGCTGCTGGAGGAGTTGCGCGACCTCGGGCAGCTCGGCCCGGTCGGTGAAGGTGCCGATGGTGATCCGGGCGCCCTTCGGGGCGGCGGCGGGGGAGCGGCGCACCGGCTGGCGGAGCTCGGCGGCCCAGGGGAGTGCGGGACCGAGGAGTCCCTCGGCGACGTCGGCCCGGTTCTCGTACACGCCGGTCACCAGGGCGCGCGCGTCGACGGCGGCACGGGCCGCGGCGCGGAGGGCGGGGTCGGCGAAGGGGCCCTTCCGGGTGTTGAGGTAGAGGGTGTTGGTGCGCGGCATCGGGACCTCGGTGACGAGCCCGGGGGCGAGGAGTCCTGCCTGGGAGACGGGGACCGCCTCGACGATGTCGGCCTCGCCGCTGCGCAGGGCGGCGGCCCGGGCCGTGCCGTCGGGGACGTACCGGACGTCGATTCCCGCCGCCTTGGCCCTGCCGCCCCAGTAGTTGTCGTACCGGTCGAGGGTGGCGGAGGCGGTGCCGTCCGCGCGGACGAGGACGAAGGGCCCGGTCCCGGCGCCGACCGGGTTCACGGTCGCGCCCGTGTAGGCCTTCGCCGCGAGGACCGACAGCTGCGGGGAGCTGAGCCGCTGGGGGACGAGGGGGTCGTCGGCGGCCGTGGTGACGGTGACGGTGCGCGGGTCCGTGGCACGGACCGAGAGGTCGACGCCGTCCAGGATGCGGGGCTTCGGCGAGGCCTGCGCGGCGGCGGTCAGGGAGCGGACGACGTCGCCGGCGGTGAGCGGGCTGCCGTCGTGGAAGGTGACGCCCTCGCGCACCGCGAAGGTCCAGGTCCGCCCGTTCTGCCGCCAGCCGGTGGCGAGTGCGGGGACGGCGTTGCCGTCGCGGTCGAGCCGCACGAGCGTCTCGGCGGTCGACCACCGCGACAGCTTGAAGGCGTCGTCGGAGAGCGGGGAGAGGCCGGAACGAGGGGGCTGCATCATCGCGACCCGTATCCGCCCGTCCGCGCCGTTCGCACCGTCCGAGGCGCTCCCGCTCCCGCCCGCGGCGAAGCAGCCGCTGAGCAGGGAGCCGACGACGGCAGTGGTCACGACGGAGAGCACGCCGCGGCGGCTGGGGAGGTGGCGGCGGGGGCTTTCGGGCAGGCGAAACACAGGAAGGTCCTCGGAGAAAGTGACGTGCGGTGACGTGCGGGAAGCCCCGACCATAGCATCATGACAATCGTTTTCATTAAAGAGATTGCTCGCCCCTGCCCCGGACCCCCCGCCCCGGACCCGCCGCGCCGAGGCCGCCCCCTGCCTGGCCGACGCCTCCGCGCGGGGATACGGTCGGCGCCATGCAAGGTGATCGCCGAGGCTGGCTGCCGTGTCTGCTCGCCGGGGCCGTGTTCGTCGTGTGCATGGCCGGCACCACGCTGCCGACCCCGCTCTACCCCCTCTACCAGGAGGAGTTCGGCTTCTCCGAACTGACCGTCACCATCGTCTACGCGGTCTACGCCTTCGGAGTCATCGGCGTCCTCCTCCTCGCCGGCAACGCCTCGGACACCATCGGCCGACGCCCCACCCTCCTCTGCGGCCTCGGCTTCTCCGCCGCGAGCGCCCTGTGCTTCCTGTCCGCCGACGCGCTGGGCTGGCTGTACGCGGGCCGTCTGCTCTCCGGACTGTCGGTGGGCCTCTTCACCGGAGCCGCCACCGCGTACGTCATGGAACTCGCCCCGGAGGGCGGGCGCGCCCGGGCGACGTTCGTGGCGACCGCCGCCAACATGGGCGGCCTGGGCTGCGGCCCCCTGCTCGCGGGCCTGCTCGCCGAATACGCCCCCGACCCCCTGGTCCTCCCCTTCGCGGTGCACCTGGCCCTGGTCGTCCTCAGCGCCCTCGTCCTGCTGCGCCTCCCCGAGACCGTCCCGAACCGACGCGGCCTCACCGCCGTCCGACCCCAGCGCCCCGCCCTCCCCGCCCGGGTCCGCGCCGTCTTCGTCCCGGCTGCCGTCGCCTCCTTCGTCGGCTTCGCCCTCTTCGGCGTCTTCACCTCCGTCAGCCCCGCGTTCCTCGCCCGCTACCTCCACGTGGACAACCACGCCGTCACCGGCCTGATCGTGGCGCTCGCCTTCTTCGCCTCCACCGCCGGACAGCTGGCCGTCGGCCGCCTCGGCGTGGCCCGCTCGCTCGTCCTGGGCTGCGCGGTCCTCTTCGCCGGCCTCGCGCTCCTCGCGGCCGCCCTCTACACGGACCTCCTCGTCCTCGTCGTCCTCTCCGCAGTCGTCGGGGGCACCGGCCAGGGCCTCGCCTTCCGTGCGGCCCTGACCTCCGTGGCCGCCGCCGCACCCGAGGACCGGCGCGCGGCCGTCATCTCGACCCTCTTCGTCGTCGCCTACACCGGCATCTCGATCCCGGTGATCGGCGTCGGCCTCCTCGCCGACCCCCTCGGCCTCGAAGGCGCAGGCCTGGTCTTCATCGCCTGCATGCTGACGATGGTCGCCTCGGCCGCCGCCTACCTCCTCCGACGGGGAACAGCGGCCAGGACCCCCTGAGGAGCCCCTCGGGACAGCCTCGGGGCCCCACTCAGGGGAAGGCTCCGGCGAAGGCTCAGAGGCCGGTGACCTTCGACGTCGCCGTCATCTCGTAGACCAGGGTCACCGTCCGGCGGCCGCCCGGGGGCAGGGTCACGTTCCACCGGGCGATCCCGTCGGCGTCGAGCGCGTCGGGCTCCGGCGAGCAGCCCTCCTTGCGCAGACGGACCTCCACCGCCGACACCTCGGAGACCGGTATCCGCTCCCGCACGGCGACCACCTGGTCGCCGTGCTCGCCCGGCGCCGAGAACCGGGACAGGTGCAGCCGGACCGTGCGGGTGACCACCGTCCGCTGCGCGAGCCCCGTCGTCTCGCGCGACTCCTTCGACTCCCGCACCACCCGGTAGTCGTCGCGACTCCCGAAGGCCAGCTCGAAGGGGGCGCCGACGGCGGTGAACTCCATCGACCCCCGGCCGATGAACCCGCCCCCGCGCACCAGGTCCACGGGGCCGGCGAGGAGGACGTGGCCCGATCGGTTGTCACCGCGCACCACCTGGGTGACCAGCGGGGACACCTCGGGCGATGAGGCGTACTCGCTGCGGGCCGGGGCGGTGAACGCGGACACCGGCACCCGGTGGGCGCGACCGTCACCGCGGACCGACACCGGTTCGGGGGACCGCAGCACGCGCACCTCGCCGCCGTCGTCCACGGCCGGCAGGCCGAGGACCGGCGCGGGCCCGAGGCCGGCGATCTCCTCCTCGCGCAGCTCGACGTCGACCGTGCGGCGCTCCGCCGCGGACCGCTCCGTGACCGTCAGCCGGTCCTCGGTCAGGCGTGGCGGTTCGGTCGCCCGCGCCGAACGGGCCGTCGACAGCGTCAGCCGCGCGCCGGACCAGTCCTCACCGGTCCGCTGCCAGACGATCGCCTCCGACTCCAGCGTGAGGGAGCCGCCTTCGAGGACGGCCCGGTAGGCGGGTCGCCACAGGGCGCACGGAGTGAGGTGCGTCAGACGCAGCCGGGCCGGTCCCGCGACCGCGCTCTCCACGGTCAGCTCGACGTGCCCGACGAGCTCGGCCGGCTCCTCGTCGGTGAGGCTGACGGCGTGACGGGCGGCCCGCAGCTCGGCCTCCACGGCCTCCACTTCGGCCTCGGTGGCCCGGAGCCGCTCGGCGTGGGTGTCGCGCTCCGCGTCGACGCGGTCCAGCTCGCGGGACCAGCGGTCCCGCTCCGTCTCCCCGAAGCCGGCGCCTTCGCCGATCTCCCGCAGCAGGTCGGCCGCGAGGCGACCGAGCAGGTCGAGGCGGGCACGGAGCCGGTGGCGCCGCCGTTCCAGCTCAGCCTGCCGGTCGTCGAGCGCTCGGATCCGGAGCCGAAGCCCGGAGTCCTCGTCCTCCGACGGCTCAGGCCCGCGCGGTGTCCAGGCCCGCACGATCCGTGCGTCGAGGACGGTCACCGAACCCGTGCCGGTCAGCTCGGCGTGGAGCGTGTGGTCGACGGCCAGCGCGCTGACCGGGCCGAGACGCAGCCGCTGGACTCCGGCCGCCAGGTCGAGCCCGGTGACGCGCTCGACCTGCGCGCGGTCCTCCAGGACGGTGACGGCGGTGACGGGCAGGGGGACGACGGCATCGCCGACGACGGGCTTGCCGGCGACGGGATCGCCGGCGGCGGCCGCGGTGAGCGGCTTCGGTTCCGTGGACATGGCGGGTCTCAACTCCTGCGGTTTCCGCCGACCAGGGCCTTGCCGGTCGGGATGCGGATCTCGTAGCCGCCGTCGAGGGCGGAGGTGGCGCCCGCGTCGAGCCGCACCCGCCAGACGCGGGTGCCCGGGGCCTGACGACCGGCCGCGGCGCCGCTGTCCGGCTCCGTCCAGTCGGCCCGCTCCTCGATGCGGACGTCGGCGTCGGAGGTGACCGGGACGCGCTCCAGGACCTCGACGGTGACCGGCTTCGCCAGCCGGTTGGCCAGCTCCACGTGGACGCGGTGGTCGAGCACGGTGATGTTGTTCCGCAGGCCCGCGACCGACTCCCGCAGCTGCGTGCGACGGCTCACCCGAATTCCCTCGGCGGGCCCGAGCCCCACCCTGCGCACGGCGCCCGGCGCGAGCGTGGGCAGCGAGGCGGTCAGGAGGAAGTCGTCGTCGACGGACACCTCCACAGGCCCTGCGAGCAGGGCCTGTTCGGTGGCGTTGGACAGCAGGAGCGACGCGTAGACGGTCTGCTCCACGGACGGCACGCACACGTACTCGGTGCGCAGACCGACCGCGATCTCGCCGACGGTGACGCTGTGCCAGGTGCCGTCCGAGGGGATGTCGGCGCGGGCGGCGGCGTCGAAACGGTGGTCGAAGGATCCGGCCGACGCCCGGGGACGCACGGTCCGTCCGGGCAGCGGCAACGAGGCCACCGCCTCGGCACGGCGACGGTACTCGGTCGCCACCGGGTCGAGGGTCACGTCGGGGAACAGCCGCCCGCGACGGCCGGCCCGGTCGTCGGGACCGGACAGGACGAGCGCGCCGTAGTCGAGTTCGGCGAGGCTCGGCTCCGGCGGCCCGGCCACCGGAGCCGGAGGCGGCGGAGCCGGAGGCGGCGGTGCCGGGAGCCCGCCCGGCGGCGCCGGTGCCGACGGGGCGAGACGGGCCATGGGCGCGGGTGGCGGTGCGACCGGGGACTGCGGCGCCCCGCCGCCGTACGGCGCGGAGGCGGCGAAGTCGGGCACCCCGGTGAAGGCCGGCGGCCCCGACGGGGCCACCGCGGGCGCGGGCGCCGGCGGTGGCGGTGGCGGCGCCGCCACGGCGACGGGCGCGGAGCCAGGGGCCGAACCCGCCATCGGGGAACCGCGGAACGCGGGCCGGGGCCCCGCGGAGTCGTAACCGGCGAACAGCTCGGCGAGCCCCGCCGGGGGCTCGCGCCAGCCGGAGGGCGCGGGGGCCTCCTGGCGGCGCCCGATCCGCAGCGACCTGAGGCGCGGCAGGTCGGTGCGGCGCTGGAGGTCGGCGCTGCTGAGGGCGACCCGGACGCCCGTCCAGTCCTCGCCGGTCCGCTGTGCCACGGAGGCGCGCAGCACGAGCCGACCGGTCTCGTCCCCCTGCCGGTGGTCGAGCCGGTAGGACGGCACCCACACGGCGCCCGGGACGCCGTACTCCACCTCCACCGTGACCTCGGCGTCCCGGTCGACGGGCCCGCCGTGGTCCGCGGCCAGGGTCAGCACGGCGCTGACGGTCGTGTCGACGTGCGCCGACGGCGCGTCCGTGGAGGCACGCGCGAGCCGGTCGAAGGCGAGGTCGAGCTCGTGGTCGACGACCGTGACCGCCTTCTCCAGCTCGACGAGCCGGGCGTGGAGCCCGGCGAGGCGCTCGTCGACGAAGTCCGCGAGATCGAGCCAGGCGTCGACCGGCGTCCGGCGATGAGGGTCCTCACGCTTGCGCGCGGGCGGTACCGGGTGGAGCGCCGTGACCTCCTTGATCAGACGCGTCTGCCGCTCGACCCGCGCCCGCGCGGCGGCCTGCTCGTCGCTCAGCCGGTCGACCTCGCGCCGCAACAGGTCACCGTCGCCCGCGAGCCCCGCGCGCACCGGCTCGGCCTCGACCTCCACCCGCGCCTCGGTCACCCGCAGCCCGGGCAGTCCCAGGACCCGCGCCCGCAGCGACCCGGGATCGAGTGAACGAGGCAGCCCCGTCACCCGTACCCGCCGATCGCCCGGCACCGTGCCCCGCGCGATCCGCCGACACAAGGCGCCCTGCGCGTACACGACGACGGAATCGAGGGAAGACCCCCACCGCCGTACCACCTCGGCCGTCATGCACCCCACCCCCCACGCTTCACTTGATCGGAGCCTACGCCGGGTCGGGTCCGCGCGTCTTCAGGGAACGTCCCTAGTGGATCCCCCGGGGGTCCGCCTGGTCACAGGGCCCGGCTACCCGGCCTGGGTGAGGACGCGCGCGGCGATGACCTTGGCGATGTCCAGCGACTCGGCCCGTGTCGTGTCCACCTCCAGGTCGTACGTCACTCCCTCGTGGACCAGCTCCGCCTGCGTCGCCGCCATTCCCACGGCACGGTCGCCCCGTGCGAGCTCACGGCCCGCGGCGACGGCGCCGTCGCACCGGACGCCGACCCACAGGGCCGGCAGGTCGCCGAGGGCCTTCCGCCAGCGCTCCTGGGAGGCGTCGCCGCCGAGGAAGACGTCGTCGATGACGATCCGGGCACCCGCGCGGGCCATCGTGGCGACACCCTCGCGCCACGCGGCCTCCAGCTCCAGGAAGTCCGTACCGATGCTGATGCCGCCGTCGTCGGCGATGGCGATCCCGGCGTCCGACGCCCGCATTCGGGCGGGCAGCGCGTCGACGAACGCGTCGCAGCCGAAGGCGAGCCAGGGGTCCGGCAGTACGGACTGGAGGCACCGCACGATGCCGGACTTCCCGGAGCTCGAACCGCCGTTGAGGATGATCATCTTGGTGGACATCGAGCCAGGCTAGACGGTCCGGAGCGCGGGGGCCCGGGCAATTCGGTCGCCGTGTCGTCCGGCGGCCCCTACGCTCGTCGTGTCCTCATCCGTCTCCGTCGAGGAGCCCCGATGATCACCTGGCGCCGGCTCGGCGAACCCGACTTCCCGTTGCTCGGGCGATGGCTGGCCGCGCCGCACGTCGCCCGCTGGTGGAACCACGAGACCTCCCCGGAGGCCGTCGCCCGCGACTTCGGCGCGGCGGCCCGCGGGGAGGAGCCCTCGGAGGACCTGCTCGTCATGCTCGACGGCGTACCCCTCGGCCTGGTGCAGCGCTGCCGCCTGGCCGACTACCCGGAATCCCTCGACGAGTTGACGGCCGTGGCCGACGTGCCGGAGGGTGCGGTCACCATCGACTACCTGATCGGTGACGCGCACCTCACGGGCCGAGGTCACGGCGTCCGCATGATCGCGGACGTCGTCGCGGCGACCTGGAACGACTGTCCGGAGGCGAGCGCGGTCGTCGTGCCCGTCCACACGGGCAACCGGCCCTCCTGGCGCGCCCTGGAGAAGGCGGGACTCCGCCGCGTGGCCGAGATCCCGCTCAAGCCGGACAACCCGATCGACGACCGCTCCCACTACCTCTACCGCGTCGACCGGCCGGGCACCGCCCCCGGCGATTCGCGTCCCTAGCGGACGTACGGGCGGGTCAGGATCTCCATGTTGTGGCCGTCCGGGTCCAGGAAGTACGCGCCGCGGCCGCCGAAGAGGTTGTTCACCTTGCCGGGCGAGGAGTGGTAGGGGTCCGCGTAGTACGTGACGCCGGCCGCCTCCAGGCGGTCGATCATTCCGTCGAACCGCTCCTCCGGCACGAGGAACGCGTAGTGCTGCGACTGGATCGGCTCGTTGCGCTTCTCGTAGTAGTCGAGCGTGACGCCGTTCCCGAGGTCGAGCGGCACGAACGGGCCGAACAGGGCGCCGACCTCCAGTTCCAGGATGCCGGCGAGGAACTCGGCGGACACCCGCCGGTCGCGCGCGTAGACGACGGTGTGGTTCAGCTCGATGTGTGGTGTCTGGTTCTCGGTCATGCGGATGAGATCTCCTGTCTCCGGTCCGGGTTTCGCGTGAAGCGGGAAAAGCGCGGAAGCGGAGAGGGAAAGGCGGGCTCCTGGCCCGCCTCGGAGTCATGCCGAGGCCGGGACACTCACTCGTGAATGGCTCAAGGCCGACCCGGTAGTCACGTGAGCGAATCTAATGACCATGAGCGCCCCGGGCAACAGCGTTTTCGGCCGTCCCGGTCGTCAGAGCGCCTCGGCCGGCTCGTACGGGGACGTGAACGTGAACGCCCGCGGTGACGACCCGTTGGCACGGAGCTCGTCGAGCCGGGCGAGGGACTCCTCGACGGTCGGGAGGTGGCCCGCCGGTACCCACCACAGCACCATGTCCGCCCGCACGTGCCGCGCGAACCACTCCCGGCGCCGGCGCATCGCCTCCAGGTGGCCGCTGCGGTAGGTGAACTCCCACAGCGACTCCCTGCTCTCCCACACCGAGAGGTTGACGATCACGTTCTCGCCCGCCGGGCGCAGGCCGGTCGCGTCGCTCGCGCCGTCGCCGACGAGCCGCCAGACGAAGCCGGGTGCGGCGTCGGCGGCGGCGTTGACCGGGTCGAGCAGCTCGACGAAGGGTGCGGTGCGGGGGTCGTCGAGGGGGTGGAGGAGCGTGGCGATGTTGAGCTGCGCCAGGTGGAAGGTGGTCATGGGTTCATCCCAGCATGTGCGGGATTTCTATGTCAATGAAGATTGTTTTTAGAAGGTTCGACCGGTTCGATCACCACGCAGCACTCTCCCGGCCGCGTCTCCATCCGGGCCCGCACCGGACCGTCCGTGCCGATCAGTCCCTCGACGAGGGCGAGGTTCATGCCGCAGACGAGCGGCGGAAATCGCTCGGCGACCGCGTGGAACGGGCAGTTGCGCATCCGGACGGCCGGGGTGGCCCCGCCCGCGACCCCGTCTGGCGGGGCGTCCGTACCGGCGGGGGCCTCCCGGTACGGCTCGTAACCCCGCCCCCTCAGCAGCGCCATGACCTCGTCGAGTCCGCCGCACGGAGCCGCCGCGCCGCGCAGGCTCTCGCCGCGCCGGCGCGCCGCCGCACGGAGCTCGGTGTCGAGCCCCGCCTCCTCGGCCGTCTCGGCGAGCAGCTCCGCGGCGGTGCGGTAGTCCCGGCCCGGCAGGGAGACGGCGCGCTCGGTGCGGGCGCGCGTGTACACCTTGGCCGGGCGGCCCGCCCCGGGGCCCGAGCGCCCCGTCAGGCGACGGCTTCCGCTCTCCAGGAGTCCCGCCTCGGTCAGCTTGTCCAGGTGGTGCGCGGCCAGCGTGCGCGCCACCTCGGTCGCCTCGGCGGCTTCGTTGCGGCCGACCTCGCGGCCCTGGGCCACCACGTACTCGTACAGCCGGCGGCGTACCGGATCCTGCAGTGCCGCGATCGCGTCGATGTCGTCCATGGCGTCCATGGCGCCATTCTAGGAACATCAGGAGGGCGTTAATCGGTCACATGTTCGATCCTGTGTCTATGCTGGAACCATGACCGCCGCACCGCCGGACCTGCCCGGCTTCCAGGGCTCCCTGTTCGACCAGGGCGCCGACATGCGGCCCGGTCCCCTGCGCGGCCTCCGGCGTACGGAGCTCGGGCGCGGCGCCTGGGTCGACCACCTCCCCGGCTGGTTCCTCGGCGCCGACGCGCTGTTCGAGGAGCTGGTGGCGGAGGTGCCCTGGCACGCCGAGGAGCGGAAGATGTACGACCACGTCGTCGCCGTCCCCCGTCTCCTCGCGTACTACCGTGAGGGCGCCCCGCTCCCGCACCCCGCCCTCGTCGCGGCGCGCGAGGCCCTCGACCGGCACTACGCCCCCGAACTCGGCGAGCCGTTCGTCTCCGCCGGGCTCTGCCTCTACCGCGACGGGCGCGACAGCGTCGCCTGGCACGGCGACCGGATCGGGCGCTCCGCCACGCACGACACGATGGTCGCGATCCTCTCCCTCGGCGACCCGCGCGACCTCGCGCTCCGTCCGCGCGGCGGCGGCCCCGTCGCGCTCCGGCTGCCCCTCGGTCACGGCGACCTCGTCGTGATGGGCGGCTCGTGCCAGCGGACCTGGGAGCACGCGATCCCGAAGACGAGCCGCGCGGTCGGTCCCCGGATCAGCGTGCAGTTCCGGCCGCGAGGAGTGGGCTGAGAGACGGGAGACCGCTCCTCGCCGGACCGGCTCCGCCGCGGCCTCCTGATACCGTCCGTCCCCACGCTGACAGGAGATTCATGGCCCCCACCGCGCCCCCGCTGGAGGACGATCCCGCCTTTCGCTCGTGGCTCCGCCGCGTCGCCGTCCTCCTGGGGGAGGACTGGAACCCCGACCCGGGCCACCGGCCCTCCCTGCCCGACGGGACCGCCGACTTCCTCACCGGGGTCTTCATCCGCAACGGCGCCGTGCCGGAGGACCACCTCGTCCCCCTCCTCGCCGAGCACCGCAAGGAGGTCGCCCTCGGCGTCGTGGACGCGCTCCTCGCCCAGGTCCGCCGCGACACCGGCCGCGCCCTCCGCGTGGCGGTGACGTACGACCCTCCGGGGGAGTGGGGCGAACCGCTGGGGCGGCTGACGGTCGGGCACGAGGCGGTGTGGGGCGTCCACCCGGTGGATCTCGCGGTCGGCGCGGCCGAGGGGGTGCAGTGCCTGCTCGCCGACCGCGACCGGGTGCTCTGGCCCGTCTGCCCGGACCACCGCGTCGTTCCGCACCCCGCCCGCGACCCCTCCGGCGCCGCCGTCTGGATCTGCGCCGTCACCCGGCACGTGACGGGGTCCATC
This sequence comes from Streptomyces sp. NPDC020807, assembly GCF_040641575.1. Taxonomy (NCBI): domain Bacteria; kingdom Bacillati; phylum Actinomycetota; class Actinomycetes; order Kitasatosporales; family Streptomycetaceae; genus Streptomyces; species Streptomyces sp. NPDC020807. The sequence continues at coordinate 15,785 of NZ_JBFADU010000032.1, read as the reverse complement.
CCGCACGCGTGACCGCATCGCCTTCCGGCCGAAGGCCGATCGCGCGTGAGTAACCTCGACGGTCGGAAACCTCGACGGTCGGAAACCTCGACGGTCGGAAACCTCGACGGTCGGCACCCTCGCCCGTCAGGAGCCCTCGAACGGCCAGGAGGCGATGTCGCGGTAGCGGATCGGCGCCGGGCCGCGGCCGTAGTTGCTGCCCACCAGGTGGAGGCGTTCGGTCGGCCAGGGCCGGCCCGAGAACGTCGAGAGCCGCTCGGCGACCGTCAGCACGCTCGTCGGGTCGTCGCGCCGGGCCCGGGCCAGGGTCAGGTGGGGGCGGAGGGTGCGCTCCTGGAAGGCGATGCCGCACTCCCTGACCAGCGCCCGAACCTCGGTGGCGAGCTCCCGCAGGCCGTCGACGTCTCCGTCGATCCCGCTCCACAGCACCCGGTCGTCGAACTGCCCGCCGCCGCGCAGAGCCAGTTCGAGCGGCTTCCGGGTGGCGGCCAGGCGCGCGAGCGGAGCCCGTAGCAGAGGCGGGGCCGTCACCGGGAGCTCGCCGAGGAACGCCAGGGTGATGTGCCAGTCCTCGATGCGGTTCCACCGCATACGGGGGTACGCGGCGTACGCCGGGCCCAGCTCCTGGGCCAGTTCGTCCTTCGCCTCGTCGGGCGGGGCGAGCGCGATGAACACGCGCACGGTGTCGGCGCCAGTCGCGCCCGCCGTCCCAGTCGCGCCCGCCGTCCCAGTCGCGCCAGTCGTCCCCGTCGCTCCCGGCGTACCCGTCGGCTCAGTCATCTCTTCCGTACCCCGCGTACCCCGCTCGGCTGTCTCCTGTGGGGGAGCCTATGCCGTCGGTCCACCCCTGTTTCTCGTGGGGCGCATGGGCCGCTGACCTGCCTGGATCGGAACTGCTCGGAACTGGTCCTGTTCAAGGCCTTGTCAGTGCAATTTCACATTACTATGTTACAGCGCACACGGTGTGACGATCCACGGTCACACGCCGTCCACACCGGGGCCTGGCCAGCTCCGATCCCCGCAGCTCCCCCCAACCGCAGGAGTTCCGTTGTTCCTCCACCGACGTGTGCGTTCTTCCCTGCTTGCCTCAGCCATCGCGGTCACCCTCCTCGCCTCCGCCGGCCAGACCGCCGTCTCCGCCGCCACCGACAGCCAGGCCGCCGAGAACCAGACCGCTGACGACCGGGCCGCCGGCAACAAGGCCGCCGCAGGCCCGGAGGTCGAGGGCGACCACGCCCACGGCGAGAACCCCTTCGACGAGGTCGAGCGCTTCGCCAGCGCGAGCGCGGCCGCCGCCGAGCAGTCCGGCTCCCTGCCCGCCCCCGGCGGTCTCGAGGCCGGCCGCATACCCGGCCTGGTCACGACCGGCTCCGGCGCCGCCGGAGACACCGGCACCGAGGCCACCGACGGCGCCGACGCCGACACCGCGGTCACCGCCGCGGGCGTGCCCTGCACGCTGACCGGCGTCACCGGCCTGGGCCCCGAGCAGTTCGCCGACTTCCTCGCCGACCCCGCGGTCACCGCCGACGGCTGTCTCCGGAACATCCTCTGGACCTGGGACGCCCGCCTCGCGCCCGTCATGTCCGACGCCCACGTCCAGGCCGTCGCCCGCCGCATCACGAGCCTCGCCCCCTCCCACAACGGCACCAACTCCTCGCACCTGGAGGAGATGTTCACGTACCTGCACGCCGTCATCTACCACGACTTCTCGCGCACCGAGATCGACACCACCGACGCGACGACCACCGCCGCGATCACCCAGGCCGTCACCGCCTTCGGCAACGCCGCCCGCACCTTCGACGTCACCAAGGCCAACGCGACCACCCTCCGCGAGGCCCTCTACGCCGCCAGCGGCCCCGGACTGCGCCACAGCCAGCTCGGCCTGATCAAGCGCGTCCTCGCGACCATGGACCCGTCGCACCCCGCGACCAACCTCGACGCCTCCTGGGCCGGGGCCGCGCTCGCCGCGCTCTCCACCAACTACCTCGGCGTCTACACCGGCAACAACGACTCCGCCTTCCACGCGGCCGTCGCCGCCGACCCCTCCTACCGCGCCGCCTTCCGCGCCTTCGCGGGCTACGGCCACCTGAAGGGCACCGTCAACGACTGGGTCGCCCGCGACGCCCTCAACGAGTACGGCCGCTTCGGCCAGGTCGACGTCCTCAAGTCGGGGATCGTCGCCGACCTCGGCCCCGTCCTCAACCTGGCCATCAGCACCTTCGGCAGCGACACCCCGCAGTGGGGCAAGGTCGTCGGGTGGCTCAACTTCTTCGAGGTGTGCAAGCCGTACGGCGTCTGCAAGTCGGACATCGCGGCGCGGATCCTGCCGTACACCTACTCGTACGACAACGGGGCCATCAAGGTCCGCACGGCCCTCGACCGGGCCACCGTCGACCAGCTCTACTACGCGAGCAAGCAGGTCAAGGCCCAGTTCCACCGCGTCATCGGCACCGAGCAGCCCCTCGCCGGGGACACCAACTCCACCCTGAACATCGTCCTGTACGCGACCCGCGCCGGCTACGAGATCTACCACCCGATCCTCACGGGCTACGACACCAACAACGGCGGCATCTACATCGAGAACGGCGCCACGTTCTACACGTACCAGCGCCGCGTCCCGCAGGACTCCAGCCTCACCCTCGAAGAGCTCTTCCGCCACGAGTACGTCCACTACCTCAACGGCCGGTTCGCCGTCCCCGGCACCTTCGGCCAGGGTCCCTGGTACACCGGCGACCGCACCACCGCCATGGACGAGGGCACCGCCGAGTTCTTCGACGGCTCCACGCGTGACAACGGCATCGCCGTCCGCAAGTCCCTCGTCCGCGGCATCATCGACGACACCTCGCGCGGCGGCCCCCGCATGAGCGTCAACCAGCTCCTGCGCGCCACCTACAGCGGTGACGGCTTCCGCTTCTACAACTACGCGGGCACCTTCTTCGAGTTCCTCTGGACCGAGCGCCCCTCGCTGCTCCGCGAGATGTACACCCACCTGCGGAACAACGACGTCGCCGGCTACGACGCCTGGCGCACCCGCCTCGGCTCCGACGCCGGACTGCAGCAGTCCTACGACCGCTTCCTCGACGCGCAGATCGCCAAGGTCGACACCCTCTACGTGCCCAACACCACCTACACGCAGAACGGTTACCTGCGCGACTCGGAGGTCGGCGCCGTCCGCACCGCCTTCGCCAACGCCACCCAGAACACCCCCGACTGCTTCGAGGCCGGCGAGTACGGCAAGCGCCGCTTCGTCTGTACGGGCCGGATCACCGCCAACCTCGCCGACGCGAACAGCGCCGACAAGGTCTTCAAGGACATGTCCGAGACGGTCGACTACTTCATCCTCGACCGCGCCGGTGCCGTGTCCAACAACCTCGCCGACATGAACTGTTCCTTCGGTGCCGTCGACATCTGGCCCAGCCGGGTCGCCGGCACCTCCAACTACACCTGCGAGGGCCCGCTCCGCAGCTGACCCGCCCCCTGTCCGGGTCGGCCCCTCGACACGGGGGAGGGGCCGACCCGGCTTCACCGTTCCCTACTGAAGGAAGTCCTTCGTGAGCACCACGCCATCCACCGCCCGCGCCCTGCCGCGTACCGTCCGCACCACCGACTACCACGCCGCGGGTGAACCCTTCCGGATCGTCGACGAGGGCCTGCCCCCGATCCCCGGCGACACCGTCGCGGAACGGCGTGCCCTCGCGCTCCGGCGCGGCCCCCTCGACGACGTCCGCCGTCTCCTGGTCCAGGAGCCGCGCGGACATTCCGGCATGTACGGCGGCTTCATCGTCCCGGCCGACGACGACGGCGCCCACTTCGGCGTGCTGTTCTGGCACAAGGACGGCTACTCCACCGCCTGCGGTCACGGCACCATGGCCCTCGGCGCCTGGGCCGTCGACACCGGACGCGTCGTCGCGCCCGACGACGGCGACGTCGCCGTCCGCATCGACGTCCCCTCCGGCCGCGTCACCGCCACCGTCCACCGCGCCGGAGGCCGTACCACCGGCGTCACCTTCCGCAACGTGCCCACCAGCGTCGTCGCGCGCAAGATCGCCGTCACGACCTCCTTCGGCACGGTCGAGGTCGACATCGCCGACTCCGGCGCCGTCTACGTCACCGTCCCCGCGCGGGACCTCGGCCTCGACACCTCCAAGGCCTCCCTGCCCGAACTCGTCCGCGCCGGACGCGAGATCCGCGCCGCGTTCCCCGAGCACGACGTCTACGGCGTCATCCTCTACGACGAGCTCCCCGACACCCCCGCGGGCCCGCACCAGCGCAACGTCACCGTCTTCGCCGACGGCCAGATCGACCGCTCGCCCTGCGGCTCCGGCACCTCCGCCCGGCTCGCCCTGCTCGGCGAGGACGGCCGCCTCGACGGCGGAGCCGTCCTCACCCACGAGTCCGTCGCCGACACCGTCTTCCACGGACGGCTGCTGGAAGGCGGCGTCACCGAGGTCACCGGCTCCACCCACCACACCGGCAGCCACACCTTCGTCCTCGACGCCCACGACGACCTGGGCACGGGATTCCTCCTGTGACCGAGGTGCTCCACATCAACGCGTCGGCCATGACCCGCGTCCTCACCCCGGGCGCGACCGCCACGGTCCTCGCCGAGGTCCTGCTCTCCGGCTTCGACCCCGAGGCCGCTCCGCACCGGACCTCCGTCCACGTCCCGGCCGGTGAACTCCTCCTCATGCCCGCGGCCTTCGGCCCCCTCGCCGGAGTGAAGATCGCGGGCGTCGCCCCCGGCAACGCGGCCCTCGGCCTGCCCCGCATCACCGGCTCCTACCTGCTCCTCGACGGGGCGAACCTCCAGCCCCTCGCCCTGCTGGACGGCGCCGCCCTCACCGAGCTGCGGACCCCCGCCGTCTCCGCCCTGGCCGTCCACCACCTCACGCCGGAAGGCCAACCCCTGCGCATGGTGCTCTTCGGCACCGGCCCGCAGGCCTACGGGCACCTGGAGGCCGTCCTCGCGGTCCGCCAGGTCTCCGAGGTGGTCGTCGTCGGACGCAACGAGGTCGGTGCGCGGGCCCTCGCCGGGTACGCGCGCACGCTCGGCGTCGAGGCCCGCGCGGGCCTGCCCGAGGACGTCGCCAAGGCGGACCTCGTCGTCTGCTGCACGACGGCCCGGGAGCCGCTCTTCGACGGCCGCCTCGTAGCCCCCGGCGCCACCGTCGTCGCCGTCGGCTCGCACGAGCCGGACGCCCGGGAGACCGACACCGCGCTCGTCTCCCGCGCCGACGTGTACGTGGAGTCGCGCGCCGCCGCCCTCCGCGAGGCCGGCGACCTGCTCGTCCCGATCGCGGAGGGGGCGATCGGCGCCGACCACGTCGCGGGCACGCTCGCGGACCTGGTCCGCGGCCGTCGCGCGCCCTCGGCGGACCGTCCGATGTTCTTCAAGAGCGTCGGCATGGCCTGGGAGGACCTGGCCGTCGCCGGAGCCCTCTACCAGGCCGTTCGCAAGGCCTGAGCACGACCGGTCCGGGCCCCACCGGTCCGGGCCCCAGCGGTCCGAGCATCACCGGTCCGAGGACCACGCAGAACGCCCCGGCCCCGCTTCGGCGGGACCGGGGCGTTCCACGTGTGCTCAGCCGGCCTCGGGGAAGTGGCAGGCGACCTGCCGCGCCTCACCCGGCGAGGCGATCCGCAGCAGCGGCGCCTCCGTCCGGCAGATGTCCTGCGCCTTCGGACAGCGCGGGTGGAAGGTGCAGCCCGGCGGCGGAGCGGCCGGGCTCGGGGGGTCCCCGAGGAGCGTGATCCGCTCCCGTGCCCGCTCCGCCGCCGGGTCGGGCAGCGGTACGGCGGAGAGCAGCGCGCGCGTGTAGGGATGGGCGGGAGCCGCGTACACCCGCTCCTTCACGCCGATCTCCACGATCCGGCCGAGGTACATGACGGCGACCCGGTCGCAGACCCGCTTGACCACCGACAGGTCGTGGGCGATGAAGAGGTACGCGAGCCCCAGCTCGCGCTGGAGCCGTTCCATCAGGTTGACGATCTGGGCCTGGACGGAGACGTCGAGCGCGGAGACCGGCTCGTCCGCGACGACGAGCTTCGGGTTCGTGGCGAGGGACCGCGCGATGCCGATGCGCTGGGCCTGGCCGCCGGAGAACTCGTGCGGATAGCGGTCGATGTGCTCGGGGATGAGACCGACGAGGTCCATCAGTTCGACGGCCCGCTTGCGGGCGTCGGCCGCCGAACTGCCCTGCACCATCAGCGGGTCGGAGATGATCCTGGCCACGGTCTGGCGCGGGTTGAGGGAGGAGTGCGGGTCCTGGAAGACCATCTGGAGGTCGCGGCGGAGCGGCTTGAGCTCGCGCTGGGACAGATGGCTGATGTCCCGGCCGCCGAAGGTGACGGAGCCGGCGGTCGGCTCCAGGAGCCGCACGATCATGCGACCGGTCGTCGACTTGCCGCAGCCGGACTCGCCGACGAGGCCGAGGGTCTCCCCGGCCGCGACGTCGAAGCCGACGCCGTCGACGGCCTTGACCGGCGCGGAGCGGGACCGACCGGGGAAGGTCATCGTCAGGTCGCGGACCCGGAGCAGCGGCGCGGGCGGGGCTTCCGTCGCCGGGCCCGTGGTCTCGGTGGTGGTCGTGGTCATGAGGCGGCGCCTTCGTGGGCGGGGGAAGCGGGCGAAGCGGGGGCGGGGAGGGAGGCGGGGAACGACGGGAAGTGGCAGGCGGCCGGGTGCCCGGCCGGACCGTCGAGCCGCGGCCGTTCGGTGGCGCATCGGGCGCGTTCCTCCTCGGTGCCGGCGGCGGCCCGCGCGCAGCGGGGGGCGAACGCGCAGCCGGGCGCCGGGTCGAGCAGGGACGGCGGGCTGCCGGGGATCGCCCGGAGCGGCGCGTCGTCGTCATCGTCGAGCCGGGGCAGCGAGTCGAGCAGACCCCGGGTGTAGGGGTGGGCGGGAGCGGCGAAGAGGCCGTCCACCGGCGCCTGTTCGGCGGCCCTTCCCCCGTACATGACGAGGACGTCGTGGGCGACCCGGGCGACCACGCCGAGATCGTGCGTGATCATGACGACGGCGAGTCCGCGCTCCTGCTGGATCCTCGCGATCAGGTCGAGGATCTGCGCCTGGACGGTGACGTCGAGCGCGGTCGTCGGCTCGTCCGCGATCAGGAGGTCGGGCTCGCAGGACAGGGCCATGGCGATCATGACGCGCTGGCGCATGCCGCCGGAGAACTGGTGCGGGTACTCCCCGGCCCTGCGGCGGGGTTCGGGGATGCCGACCTCGCCGAGGGCCTCGACGGCCCGCTCGCGGGCCACCGCGCGGCTGGAGCCGAAGTGGACCCGGTGGTGCTCGGCGATCTGCTCGCCGACGGTGTAGTACGGGTGCAGGCTGGACAGCGGATCCTGGAAGATCATCGCCATCTTCCGGCCGCGCAGGGTGTTGAGCTCGCGTTCGGGCAGGCCGACCAGCTCCCGCCCGCCGAGGGTCACGGAGCCCGTGACCTCGGCGGACGTGTGCAGGCCCATGACGGCCATCGAGGTCACGGACTTGCCGGAGCCGGACTCGCCGACGATGCCGAGGGTGCGGCCGGGCAGCACGTCGAACGCGAGGGAGTCGACGGCGCGGACGGGCCCGCGCTTCGTCGGGAAGGTGACCGTGAGGTCCCGTACGGACAGCAGGGGCTCGGGGAGCTCCCGTTCGGTCGACAGCGGCTCGGCCATCAGTACCTCACTCGCGGGTCGACGACGGCGTACAGCAGGTCGACGACCAGGTTGGCGACGACGATGAAGGTGGCGGCGAGCAGCGTGACGCCGAGGATCACCGGCTGGTCGCCGGAGGACAGGGCGCCGTAGAAGAGCCGTCCCACGCCGGGGAGTCCGAAGAGCGACTCGGTGATGACGGCGCCCGCGAGCAGGCCGCCGAGGTCCATGCCGAAGATGGTCAGGATCGGTGTCATGCCGGCGCGCAGTCCGTGCTTGACGACGACCTTGCGACGCGGGAGTCCCTTGGCGCGGGCGGTGCGGATGTACGGCTCCGCCATCGACTCGATCATCGAACTGCGGCTCTGCCGCGCGTACATGGCGGCGTACAGGATCGCGAGCGCGAGCCACGGCAGGATCAGGTTGGTCGCCCAGGCGACCGGGTCCTCGCCGAAGGAGACGTACTGCGGGTACGGGAGGAGTCCGGTGACCCGGATGAGTCCGTAGATCAGCAGCACCGAGGTGAAGTAGACGGGCAGGGAGGCGGCGGCGACCGCGCCGACCATCAGCGTCCTGTCGGTGAGGCTGTCCTTGTGCAGGGCGGCGGTGACGCCCGCGGTGAGGCCGAGGAGCAGCCAGAGCACGGCGGCGCCGAGCGCGAGGGACGCCGAGACGGGCAGTCGGTCGACGAGCAGGTCCCAGACGCTCTCGCTGTTCTCGTACGAGTAGCCGAGGCACGGGAAGTCGCAGGTCAGGGCGTACTCGCCGGTGCCCATCGTGCGGCCGGTGAAGATGCCGGTGACGAAGTCGGCGAACTGCTTCCACAGCGGCGCGTCGAGGCCCATGTTGGCCCGGATAGCCTCCAGGCGGTCAGTGCTGCACGACTTGCCGCAGGCGGCGGCCGCCGGGTCGGAGGGCAGGACGTAGAAGATGGTGAAGGTGACGGCGGCGATGGCGAGGAGGACGCCGAGGACGCCCAGGAGCCGGCGCCCGAGGTAGAGGGTCACGAGCCGCTTCCTCTCGGGTCGAGGATGTCGCGCAGCGCGTCGCCGAGGAGGGTGAACGCGAGCACGGTGAGGAAGAGGCACAGGCTCGGCACGACGAAGTACATCGGGTCCGTGTCGTAGTAGGCGACGCTCTCGGCGATCATCTGCCCCCAGGACGGGGTGGGCGGACGGACGCCGACGCCCAGGTAGCTGAGGGCCGCCTCGGTGGCGATCATCCCGGGGATGATCAGCGTGGTGTACGCGATGACGGGTCCCGCGACGCCGGGGAGGATGTCGCGGGCGAGGATCCGCCAGGGCCCCGAGCCGCCGACGCGGGCGGCGTCGACGTACTCGCGGTGCTTGAGCGACAGCGTCTGGCCGCGGACGATCCGGGCGATGCCCGGCCAGCCGAAGAGGCCGATGACGAGGGTCATGAGGAGGATCCGGTTGACGTCCCGGGCCACCGACATCATGGCCATCATGAAGATGAGGGAGGGGAAGGACATCGTGAGGTCCATCAGGCGGGAGAGCACGGTGTCCACGCGCCCGCCGAAGTAGCCGGCGGCGATGCCGGCCGCCGTCCCGGCGAGGACGACGATCGCCGTCGCCGAGAAGGCGATGACCAGGGAGACCTGCGCGCCGTGGACGACACGGGCGAACAGGTCGCGGCCGGTGACGGGCTCGACGCCGAGCCAGTGCTCGGCCGAGACGCCGCCGAGCGGACCGATCGGCTGGCCGCCGAGGTACGGGTCGACGGCGCTCTTGTCGAACTCCTCGGGCCCCCAGCCGCCGAGCCCGCCGATGAGCGGCGCGGCGACCGTCATCAGGAGGAAGACGGCGACGACGAGGAGGGAGAACTTCACGGAGGGGCGGCGACGCAGCTCGGCGCGGGCGAGCTGCCAGGGGCCGCTCCCCGCCCGGACGGGCGGGGGAGCGGTCGTGGTGGTGGTCATGGTCGTGGGTGTCCCGGTCGTCAGCGCGTGCTCTTCGACGGGTCCTTGAGACCGATCGTCGCGTAGTCGATCTGGCCGGAGAAGCCGGTGTGGCCGTAGGCGCCGGCGATGTTGGTGCCGACGAGGAGCGGCTTGCGGCGGACCAGGGCGGGCGCGGCAGGGGCCTCGGTGAGGATCTTCGCGTCGAGCTCCTGCCACGCCTTGTTGGCCTGCGCGGCGTCGGTCATGGCGGCGATCTCGTCCATCCGCTTCATCGTGGCGTCGTCACGGAAGAGGGAGTGGTTGCCCGAGTTGCCCTTCTCCTTGATGTAGCGGCCGTCGAAGAGGAAGGGGAGGAAGGTCGAGCCCGAGGGGAAGTCGGGACACCAGCCGCTGTAGACGATGTCGGTGCGGTTCTTGGTGTCGCCGATGGTGTCGTAGAAGGCACCGGGGTCGACGGTCTCGATGGTGACCTTGATCCCGGCGCGGCCGAGGGACTGCTGGATCGCCTCGCCGACGGCCTTGTCGTTGGCGGAGACGGTGACGCTGGTGGAGAAGCCCCCGGGCTTGCCGGCCTCCTTGAGGAGCTGCTTGGCCTTCTCGACGTCGCCGGAGAGCGGGATCTTGAGGGTGTCGGCCTGCTTGCCGCCGGAGAGCAGGGCGGGCATGTACGCGGTGGCCGGGTCGGTGACCGCCGGGCCGCCGGCGGCGGTCATGACGGCCTCCCGGTCCAGGGCGTGGTTGACGGCCTGGCGGACCTTCGGGTTGTCGAAGGGTGCGCGGCCGGTGTGCATCTGGACCATCTCGGTGCAGTTCTGCGACTCGGCGAGCAGGCGCGCCTTCACGTCGGGCTTGGTGAGCACCTTCGAGGCGGACTCGGGTCGCATCGCGGCCCAGGAGACGGCGGAGGCGTCGGTGCCGCCGGAGGCGATGATCCGGTCGTCGATCTGGCCGCCCTTGAGGCCCATGGTCACGACGATGCGGTCCGGGTAGGCCTTGCGGACGGTGTCGGTCGCGGGGCTCCAGTGGGAGTTGCGGACGAGGACGAGCTGCTTGTCGCGGGCGTACGTCTCGACCTTGTACGGACCCGAGGAGAAGGGCCGGTTGTCGTACTGGGGTCCCTTGTCCCGCGCCTTGGGCACGGGGCTGAAGGTCGGCAGCGTGACCGCGTACGGGAACTCGGCGAAGGGGACGCGCAGCTCGAAGACGATGGTGCGGTCGTCCGGGGTCTTCACGGAGTCGAGGTGCTTGCCCTTGGCCGGGCCCTGGTAGCCCTCGGCGCCGACGAGGTAGCGGGCCGCGTAGTCGGGGCCGCCGGGGAGGTCGGGGGAGAAGGAGCGCTCGACGTTGTACTTGACGTCCTGCGCGGTGATCGGAGTGCCGTCCTCGTACTTCAGGCCCGGCTTGAGCTTGAAGGTCCAGGTCTTGGCGCCGTTGGAGGAGACGCCGAGGTCCTCGGCGAGGTCGGTGGTGAGCTCTCCGCCCTTCGCGCCCGGCTCCGCCTTGTACGTGAGCAGGGTGCGGTAGATCAGGCGGGTGCCGAAGTCCATGTCGGGCATGACCCAGTTGCGGGCGGGGTCGAGATGGGTGAAGTCCTGGTTGGAGAGGACGTGCAGCGTGCCGCCCTTCTGCGGGGTGCCGCCGATGGCCGTGCCGTTGTTGGCGACCGCGGGGTTCTTGCGTTCCGTGGGGGAGCCGGACTTCTTGCCGTCGGAACAGCCGGTGGCGCCGAGGGCCAGGGCCGTGACGAGGGCCGTGGCCAGGGTGCACGTGCGCTTGTTCATGTGGGTCACTCCGATAGTGCAGGTCGGACAGCGGAGAGCTGGAATGTGACCGGTAACATAGTAATGTGAAATTGTACTGACAAGACGCAGCGGACTCCGTTACCCATCCGTGTCCGGAGGGTGCGCGGGCGGGTGATCGCGGAGTGGAAAGCTCCACTTCAAGGTCTTGGCATCTCCAGTGCAATGTGAAATATTACTGATGTGCCCACGAGAAAACCCTCGGATGTCATCGTCGTCGGCGCCGGCGTCGTCGGCGCGGCCTGCGCCTACTACGCCGCCCAAGCCGGCCTCTCCGTCACCGTCGTCGACCGCGGCCCCGTCGCGGGCGGCACGACGGGAGCCGGCGAAGGAAACCTCCTGGTCTCCGACAAGGAACCGGGACCCGAACTCGAGCTCGCCCGGCTCGCCGCCACCGAGTGGCGCGGACTGGCGGACCTGCTCCCGTCGCAGGTCGAGTACGAGGCCAAGGGCGGCCTCGTCGTCGCCTCGGGCGAGCTCGGGATGCAGGCCCTGCGGGAGTTCGCGGCCCGTCAGGAGAAGGCGGGCGTCACCACCCAGGAGGTCCCCGGGGACCGGCTCCATGATCTGGAGCCCCACCTCGCTCCTGGCCTCGCGGGAGGCTTCCTCTATCCGCAGGACGCCCAGGTGATGCCCGCCCAGGCCGCCGCCCAGCTGTTGCGGGCCGCCGGCGCCCGCGTCCGGCTGCGGCTGGGGGAGGAGGTCACCGGCGTGCTCACCGGCGACGCCGGCGAGATCCGCGGTGTGCGGACCGCGGCCGGTGACCTCCACGCCCCGTACGTCGTCAACGCCGCGGGGACCTGGGGAGGAGCGCTCGCCGAACTGGCGGGCGTCCCCCTTCCCGTGCTGCCCCGGCGCGGCTTCGTCCTCGTCACCGAGCCCCTGCCCCGCGTCGTCCTGCACAAGGTCTACGCCGCCGACTACGTGGCCGACGTGGCCAGTGGCTCGGCCGCGCTCCAGACCTCGGCGGTCGTCGAGGGCACCCCGGCCGGCCCCGTCCTCATCGGCGCCAGCCGCGAGCGCGTCGGCTTCGACCGGACCCTGTCCACCGAGGTCCTGCGCCGCCTCGCGCTCGGCGCCACCGCCCTCTTCCCGGTCCTCGGCACGGTCCGGGCCATCCGGACCTACCTGGGCTTCCGCCCGTACCTGCCGGACCACCTGCCGGCGATCGGGCCCGACCCCCGCGTCCCCGGGCTGCTGCACGCCTGCGGGCACGAGGGCGCCGGAATCGGACTCGCGCCCGTCACGGGACAGATCATCGCCGCCTGCGTCACCGGCGCCGAACCGCCCCTGGACATCACCCCGTTCCGCGCCGACCGGTTCAGCGAGGCCGACGCGCTCGCGGCCCGGGCCCACTGAACCCGGGGCCGTCGGGCCCGGACCCACTGAGCCGGGGGCCGTGGAGCCAGGGCTCACGCCGTACCGTCACCGTCACGCCGTCATGAGAGGAGGGCCCGTGGCCCGCCGCACCCCCGCCGACCTGGTCGGGGCCCAGCCCGACCCGCCGTTCGAGATCACCTTCGACGGCCGGAGCGTCACCGCCCTGCCCGGTCAGTCCGTCGCCGCCGCCCTCTGGGGCGCCGGCATCCTCGCCTGGCGCACCACCCGCGAGGGGGGCCGCCCCCGCGGCGCGTTCTGCGGCATCGGCCAGTGCTACGACTGCCTCGCCACCGTCAACGGCGAACCCAACCGGCGCGCCTGCCTGGTCCCCGCCCGTCCCGGCGACGCGATCACCACCCAGGAAGGCAACGGCCATGACCGCCTCGCCGTCTGACCCGCAGCGGCGGCGCGGACCGCGCGAGCCGTACGACCTCGCCGTCATCGGCGCGGGCTCCGCCGGCCTCTCCGGCGCCGTCACCGCCGCCGAACTCGGCCTCTCCGTCGCCCTCCTCGACGCCTCCACCCAGTCCGGCGGTCAGTTCTACCGCCACCCGGCACCCGCCATCGGAGCCGTACGCCCCGAAGCCCTGCACCACGACTGGTCCGCCTTCTCCGACCTCCGCACGCGCCTCGCCGCGAGCGACGTCACGCACCTGGGCGGCCACCACGTGTGGTCCACGGAGCGCGAGGCCGACGGCACCTGGACCGTGCACGCCGTCACCGGCCCCGACGGCACCGCCGAGCGGCCGGTACGCCTCCGGGCCAAGGCGCTGCTCCTCGCCACCGGCGCGTACGAGCGCCAGCTCCCGTTCCCCGGCTGGACCCTCCCCGGGGTCGTCGGCGCCGGCGGCGCCCAGGCCATGCTCAAGTCCGGCCTCGTGCTCCCCGGCCGGCGCGTCGTCGTGGCCGGCAGCGGACCCCTCCTGCTCGCCGTCGCCTCCTCGCTCTCCGCCGCCGGAGCCCGCGTCCCGGCCGTCGTCGAGGCAGCCGGATACCTGCGGTACGCCCGCAGCCCCCGCGCCCTCGTCACCAACCCGGCCAAGGCCGTCGAGGCCCTGGTCCACGGGGCCGGACTCCTCCGGCACGGCGTCCGGGTCCTGGCCCGCAGCGCCGTCACCCAGGTGCACGGCACCGACCGGGTCGAGGCCGTCACCGTCAGCCGCCTCGACCGCGACTGGCGGCCGGTGCCCGGCACGGGCCGGCGCATCCCCTGCGACGCGCTCGCCGTCGGGCACGGCCTCGTGCCGCAGATCGAACTGGCCACCGCCCTCGGCTGCGCCACCCGGCCGCTGGCCGACGGGACCCTCGGCCTCGTCCTGGACGAGCTCCAGGAGAGCTCCGTGGCCGGGCTCTGGGCCGCGGGCGAGACCGGCGGCGTGGGAGGTGCCGGTCTCGCCCGCACCGAGGGCGAACTCGCGGGCCGCGCCATCGCCGCGCGGCTCGGCGGACGGCGCACCCCCGGCGGCAGGCTCGCCGAACTCCGGCGCCGCCGCGACCGGATGCGCGCCTTCGCCGACGTCATGGCGGCCGCCCACGCCCCCGGCCCCGGCTGGGACGCGTGGCTGGAGGACGACACCGACGTCTGCCGCTGCGAGGAGGTGACCGCGGGGCGTGTGCGCGAGGCGGTCACCGACCTCGGGGCGCGCGACGCCCGGACCGTCAAGCTCCTCACCCGGGCCGGCATGGGCTGGTGCCAGGGGCGGATGTGCGGGGCCGCCGTGTCCTGCCTCGCCGCACGCGGCGGCGACCCCGTCGAACCCCCCGCCGAGCGGCGCCCGTTCGCCGTGCCCGTCTCGCTCGCGACGCTCGCCGGTCTCGACGAGCCGGACGAGGCGCGGGAAGCGGACCGGGCGGGCGAGTAGCCCGCTCAGGACCGCTCAGGACCCGCTCCAAGGACTTACCGGGGAAGAGGCCCACAAGGCCTCTTCCTTCTCCTCCTCGATAAAATGTCACACACCACAGAAAGGCTGGTCCTCGACATGACCGCCACCACCTGGAACACCGACCGCCCCTGGCGCGGCATCATGGTCGCCACCACCCTCCCCTTCAAGGAGGACCTGACGGTCGACTACGACGCCTATGCCGAGCACGTCGCCTGGCTGATCGCCAACGGTTGCGACGGCGTCGTCCCCAACGGCTCCCTCGGTGAGTACCAGACCCTCACCGACGCCGAGCGCGCCCAGGTCGTCCGTACCGCCGTCGCCGCCGCCGGTGACGGTGCCCGTGTCATGCCCGGCGTCGCCGCCTACGGCTCCGCCGAGTCGCGCCGCTGGGCCGAGCAGGCCGCCGAGGCCGGTGCCGGCTCCGTCCTGCTCCTGCCCCCGAACGCCTACCGCGCCGACGCCGACGCCGTCCGTGCCCACTACGCCGAGGTCGCCGGCGTGGGCATCCCGATCGTCGCGTACAACAACCCGATCGACACCAAGGTCGACCTCACCCCCCAGATCCTGGCGAACCTCCACGCCGACGGCTCCATCGTCGCCGTCAAGGAGTTCAGCGGCGACGTCCGCCGCGCCTACGAGATCGCCGAGCTCGCCCCCGAGCTCGACCTCCTCATCGGCGCCGACGACGTCCTCTTGGAGCTGGCCGTCGCCGGCGCGGTCGGCTGGATCGCCGGCTACCCGAACGCCTTCCCGACCACCTGCGCCGAGCTCTACCACGCGGCCGTCGCGGGCGACCTGGAGACGGCCCTGCCGCTCTACAAGTCCCTGCACTCCCTGCTCCGCTGGGACTCCAAGACCGAGTTCGTCCAGTCCATCAAGCTCTCCATGGACATCGCCGGACGCCAGGGCGGCCCGACCCGCGCCCCGCGCTTCCCGCTCACCGGCGCGATCGAGTCCGGCGTCCGCGTCGCCACCGAGAAGGCCGTGGCCGAGGGCCACCGCTGACGGACGGACCCAGGGACGGCCCGCCCCGCGGGCCCGTCACCCCCCCGATTCACCGAAAGGACGTCCGTGCGTACGCGTCATGTCTTCCACGCCGTCGATTCGCACACCGAGGGCATGCCCACGCGCGTGATCACCGGTGGTGTCGGGGTGATC
>NZ_JBFADU010000031.1:0-75735 GCF_040641575.1 Streptomyces sp. NPDC020807 | reverse complement strand
ATCGGCGGCCTGCCCGCCGTCATCCCCACCGTCACCGGCCGCGCCTGGATCACCGGCACCGCCCAGTACTTCCTCGACCCGGACGACCCCTTCCCGGCGGGTTTCCTGCTCTGACCTCGCGCAGACCGGGGGGCCGGGGAAACGTGACATTGTACGATGCTCCTCCGTGACATCTCGGAGGACGCGCGATGGGTGACCTGAAACAGTACGGCCTCGTGAGAGCCCAGGAGCGGCTCCGCGACCAGGTCGGGCATGCCCTTCGAGCCGCCTTGATAGCGGGCGAGCTGCGCCCCGGTCAGGTCTACTCGGCGCCGGGTCTCGCCGCCGACCTCGGCGTCTCCGCGACCCCCGTCCGTGAGGCGATGCTCGACCTGGCCCGCGAGGGCCTGGTCGAGCCCGTCCGCAACAAGGGCTTCCGCATCACCGAGGTCAGCGAGCGCGACCTCGACCAGTTCACCGAACTGCGCACCCTCATCGAGGTCCCCACCATCGCCCGCGTGACGCGCCTGGCCGCGCGCGAGCAGCTGGAGGAACTCCGGCCGGTGGCCGAGGAGATCGTCTCCCGCGCGCGGGAGCACGACCTCATCGGCTACCTGGAGGCCGACCGCCGCTTCCACCTCGCCCTGCTCGCCCTCTCCGGCAACGAACGCCTGGTCGAGACCGTCGGTGAACTCCGCAAGCGCTCCCGCCTGTACGGCCTGACGGGCCTCGACGAGGCCGGCAAGCTGGTCTCCTCCGCCGAGGAACACCTCGAACTCCTCGACCTGATGCTCGCCGGGAACGCCGACGGCGCCGAGGAGTGCATGCGCCGCCACCTCGGGCACGTCCGGTCCCTCTGGGCCGACTCCCGTGACGAGCCGGTCGCCATCGGCGCTTCCGGGACTTCCGGGACTTCCGGGAGCCCGGCGGTGTCAACCGCGCTCTAGCGAGAAGGAATTGGCTGATTCGCGACACCCCGGTCGTTCCGGCCGGCGGTGACGGCGCGGAATGCGCCCGACCCTTGACAGGGTCGGGCGCATTTATATGCTATCGCCATGTATCTCGCCGAGGACGCCTCGACTCCCGCAAATGGCACAGGACTTGACGACGCCCCGGCGTCGACGCACGCCTCCGGACGCGCGCCCGTGCCTCCGGTCGCCGCCCGCCTGGCCCGGGTCGAGGCGTCGCCGGTACGCGAGATCCTCGCCCTCACCGCCCGCCCCGACATGATCTCCTTCGCCGGCGGCCTGCCCGCCCCCGAGCTCTTCGACGTCGACGGGATCCGGGCCGCGTACGACGGCGTCCTCGCCGACAGCGGACGCAAGGCGCTCCAGTACTCGACCACCGAGGGCGACCCCGAGTTGCGCACCGCGATCGCCGAGCGCCTGGCTCTCCGTGAACTGCCCACGGACCCTGCCGACTTGCTCGTCACCACCGGCTCACAGCAGGCCCTCACGCTGCTCACCGCCGCGCTCGTCTCCCCGGGAGACGTCGTCCTCGTCGAGGACCCCTGCTACCTCGCCGCCCTGCAGGCCTTCGCCTTCGCGGGCGCCCGCGTCGTCCCCGTACCCACCGACGACCAGGGCATCCTCCCGGCCGCGCTGGAGGAGATCGCCGCGCGCGAGAAGGCCACCCTCCTCTATGTCGTCCCGACCTTCCAGAACCCCACCGGCCGCACCCTCCCCGCCGACCGCCGCGCCGCCGTCGCCGAGGCCGCCGCGCGGCACGGCTTCTGGATCGTCGAGGACGACCCGTACGGCGAACTCCGTTACGAGGGTGAGCGCGTCCCCTGGATCGCCGCCGAGCCCGCGGGGGCCGACCGCACCGTCCTCCTGGGCTCCTTCTCCAAGATCCTCGCGCCCGGCCTCCGTCTCGGCTGGCTCCGGGCCCCCGTCGGCCTGCGCCGTGCCTGCGTGATCGCCAAGCAGGCGTCCGACCTGCACACATCGACCGTCGACCAGCTCGCGGCCGCCCGCTACCTGCGCGACAACGACCTCGACGTCCACGTCGCCAGGATCAGGGCCGCGTACCGCGAACGCAGGGACGCGATGCTCGCGGGCCTGTCCGGCGCACTGCCCGAGGGCAGTGGCTGGAACCGGCCGGAAGGGGGCATGTTCGTCTGGGCGACCCTGCCCGCGGGCCACGACGCGACGACGCTCCTGAAGGCGGCGGTCGGTCACGGGGTGGCGTACGTGCCCGGGGCGCCGTTCTCCAGCGGCGAGCCGGACCCGGCGGCGATCCGGCTCGCGTTCACCACGCACTCGCCGGACGAGATCCGGGAGGGGCTCCGCAGGTTGGCGAAGGCCTTCGCCTGAGCCCGCGCGAGGCCCCCGGCCCCGCCGGGAGGCCGTCGCGCCTCTCATCCGCTCGTGTCGTTGTTGGGCCGAACGGGTGAGGGGCGGGAGGATGGGTGCATGAGTAGGTACGAGAGGTACGACGTCACCGACGAGCAGTGGGAGGGCCTCGCCCAGGTCGTCCCCCTGCGCGGCCGTGACGAGTGGCCGTCCAGGGTCGACCACCGCACGATCCCCGAGCAGTACGAGTCCGAAGAGCAGCGCCGCATGGTCGTGCTGCGGGTCCAGGTGTTCGCCGACGCCCGCGAGGTCGCCGAATACCTCATCGCCCAGATCCCGGTCCTCCTGGACCTGACGAGCGCCGACACCGACGTCGCCAAGCGCATCCTCGACTTCAGCAGCGGCGTCGTCTTCGGTCTCGGCAGCGGCATGCACCGCGTCGACCGGAACGTCTTCCTCCTCGCCCCGGCCGGCACGGAGGTCGAGGGCGTGATGGGCGACGACGGGGAGGAGGAGGCGTACGAGGAGGAGTACGAGGAGCGGTACGAGGGCAGGTACGGGAGTGACGCCGAACGTGATCGTCGGACCGGAGTCCCTCGATCGTAGGAAGGTCTTCCTGAGGTAACGGTTCGTCAGGGAATGGGCTGCGTACGGTCCGGGCATGGATCTCAACGGCGGCAGCACGCTCGCCCGCACGCCCCAGGCCCACCTCTCGACCTCATCCGTCCCACCCGCCCCTCCTGTTCCATCGACCGCATCGACCGCATCGACCCCATCGACCTCCCTTGTCCCTCACGGCCGTACGCCCTCCGGGGGAGCCGTTCCGTCGCAGCCCGCGCGGGGGATCGCCCGGCCCGTCGTGACCGAACTCCGCCTCTCCGCGTTCGCCGGCCACCGCGGCGCCGTCCACCCCATCGGACCGGTCACCCTCTTCGCCGGCCCCAGCGGCAGCGGCAAGTCGACCGCCCTGCGGGCGTACGAGGCGCTCGCCGGGCTCGGCGCGGGCGACTCGCTCCACGAGGCCTTCCCCGACGCCGTCGACCTCGTCCCCGAACGCGCCCGGCCCGACGCCCAGGGGCGGCGCGGATTCCGGATCGGATGCACGGTCGACGGCCCGGCCGGCCCGGTCCACCTCGACCTCGCCGTCCAGGCCGAGCCCCGGCTCCGTATCGTCGGCGAGCGACTCACCGGCCGGGGCCGCGTCCTGCTCGCCACCGCTCTGCGCGACCCCGGACGCGCCACCGTCCAGGCCGAGTGGCACACCGCGGGCGCCACACCCGTCACACGGGCACCCCTGCCCGACGACCTGCTCGGTACGGCCCTGCTCCCGCTGCGCGTGGCGGGAAAGACGCCCGGACAACTGGAGGTCCTGGCCGCCGCCGAACAGGTCGTCATCGCTCTGCGGTCCGTCTTCCCCTGCGACCCCGCGCCCGAGACCATGCGCGCCCCGGTACTCCCGGGCGAGGGGCGCCTCCGGCGCGGCTGTGCCAACCTCGCCGAGGTCCTGCACCGCACCCAGTCGGACTGCCCGCGCCGCCACCTCCGCCTCGCGACCGTGGCCCGGGCCGGCTGCGTCGGGCCCGTCACGGGGATCGGGGCCGGCGAACTGCCGGACGGCACCGTGCGCGCCGTCCTCGAAAGGGGCGAGCGGCCGCCGACTCCGCTCGGCCGCCTCGGGGACGGCGAACTGCGCTACCTCGCGCTCGCGCTCACCCTGCTCACCGGCCCCGGTGTGCTCGCGATGGACCGGATCGCCGAGGTGCCCGAGGCCATGCAGAGCCTGACCCTGCTCACCGACGGTCTGGACCGGGGACTCGACGGGCGTCAGGTCCGCGAACTGCTGCGTCTCGCGGCGGAGATCGCGGCCGACGGGCACGTCCGGCTGGCGGGGACGGTGGGGGAGCGGTCGACGGAGGAGGCGCGGCGGACGCCCGGGGTGACGGTGGTAGACCTGGGAGGGTGACAGGGAAAGAGACAGACAGTGGCAGTACGTCCGACCGCGGCGACCTGGCGGCGCTCCGGCGCAGGCTGGCCGCCTTCGCCGCGGCGCGCGACTGGCAGCCTTACCACACGCCCAAGAACCTGGCGGCGGCCCTCAGCGTGGAGGCCGCCGAACTCCTGGAGATCTTCCAGTGGTTGACGCCCGAGGAGGCGGGACGGGTGATGGAGGACCCCGGCACGGCGCACCGGGTCGAGGACGAGGTGGCCGACGTGCTCGCCTATCTGCTCCAGTTCTGCGAGGTGCTCGGGGTCGATCCGCTGGCCGCGCTCGCGGCGAAGATCGACAGGAACGAGGTGCGTTTCCCGGTTCGACGCCGATCGTGAAGGAGCTGGTCACTCTTCGGAGTGATCGGCTTTTCCCCATCGAGCCTACTGTCCACAGATTTCCGAATTCCTCTGGTGGCGGGGCTCAGGCGGCCTCACTCTGGGTAGTGGAATGAGTGGGCGGCAAGTCGTGTGAACGGGGGCGGCGTTGATGGAGGCGGAAAGGCTGATCGCGGCCGGGCGGCAGGCGCTGGCGGGGAGCGGGACGGCACAGGACATCGTGGCGGAGGCCTGGCAGGCCCAGGCCCTCGCCCAGGCGATGGGGAGCCATCTGGCGCTCTGCGGACCGCTGGAGGTGCGTGGCGAGGCGCGGGGACTGAGCGAGATCGGGGAGTATCCGGCGTGGGGGGCGGCAGGGCCGCGCGCGGCCCAGCTGACGGAGGTCGGTGATCCGTTCGCGGCGCTGACGGCGCTGGGCGCGCTCCTCGGGGAGGTCGGGATCGCGCTCGTCGGGGTGGCCTGCGCCACCGACGAGGAGGGGCTGTACTGGCAGTGCATCGAGGCCATCGACGCGGTCGACGAGTCGAACGACCGGGTGGGCGGGATGCTGCGGCGACTGGCGGTCCGGGACCGGGACCGTGAGCGGGCCCGCCCGCCCGACCCGGCCCGGGGGCGGGCGGGCCCCGGCCAGGGTCCGACGTGAACGGCGGACGGCGCTCGGCCGGGGGCCGTCTGGTGACGGCGGGAGAGCTAGAAGGAGGACGGAGCGCCGTCGTGCGGGCGCCGGGTCCCGGCGTCGTGCGTGTACGTCTCGCGCGTGGACGTCTCAGGCGTGGACGTCTTGTACGCGGACGTCTCGTTCGAGGACGTCTTGTACGCGGACGTCTTGTACGCGGACGTCTCGTACGTGCCGTCCTCGCCGTGCTGCGGCTGCTCCTGGTCCGTGCGGTCGGCCGAGGACTGGATGTCGGCGTCCAGCTGGGAGAGGTCGGCGGAGAGCGCCGCCATCAGCTCCTCCATCTGCTGGAGCAGGCCCTTGGGGGCGGGGGTGCCGGGCTGGGGCCCAGACGGCTCGGACACGGCCCGCTCCGGCGCGGCTTCCTGGGACATGGCGGCCTCCTCGGCCCGGACGCCGCCACCGTGGACGGGGCGCGGGCGAGAGCGACGCACCGGCAGCGGCCGCCGGCACGTGGGCCGGGCGGTCCGGCTCCGCCCGAGCCAACGACGGGTCCCGTCCACGGTCACTGGCCAGGGCGGACGCGTCCCGCCAGGGGGTCGGATATTTCACCCGACCGGGCCGGAGCGGCCTGTGGGCTGACGACGAGGTTGACACGGCCGGTGCAGGCGTCGGCGCGGGCGGCGCCGCGACGGGCGGCACGGTGGACACGCACCCGACGGTGCAGGATGGAGGTATGGATCTTCGCATTTTCACGGAGCCCCAGCAGGGCGCCGACTACGACACCCTCCTCAGGGTCGCCCGGGCGACCGAGGACCTCGGTTTCGACGCGTTCTTCCGCTCGGACCACTACCTCAGCATGGGTTCGTCCGACGGGCTTCCGGGGCCGACGGACGCGTGGATCACCCTGGCCGGTCTCGCCAGGGAGACCCGCCGGATCCGTCTCGGCACGCTGATGACCGCGGGCACCTTCCGGCTACCCGGCGTCCTGGCCATCCAGGTCGCCCAGGTCGACCAGATGTCGGGCGGCCGGATCGAACTCGGCCTCGGCGCGGGCTGGTTCGAGGAGGAGCACAAGGCGTACGGCATCCCGTTCCCGAAGGAGAAGTTCGGCCGGCTCGAAGAGCAGCTGGCGATCGTCACCGGACTGTGGGAGACCGAGCGCGGCAAGACGTTCTCGTACGAGGGCGAGCACTACCGGCTCACGGACTCACCCGCGCTGCCGAAGCCGGTCCAGGACAGGATCCCTGTCCTGATCGGCGGGCACGGCGCGAGCCGCACGCCCCGGCTGGCCGCGCGGTACGCGGACGAGTTCAACATGCCGTTCGGCTCGCTGGAGGAGACCGAGCTGCAGTTCGGCCGGGTGCGGGCGGCGGCGGAGGCGGCGGGCCGGGCGGCCGACGACCTCGTGTACTCGAACGCGCTGGTCGTGTGCGTCGGCAAGGACGACGCCGAGGTCGCGCGGCGGGCCGCCGCGATCGGACGGGAGGTGGACGAGCTCAAGGCGAACGGTCTCGCGGGTTCGCCGGCCGAGGTCGTCGACAAGCTCGGGCGGTACGCGGCCCTGGGGTCGTCCCGGGTGTACCTCCAGGTTCTCGACCTGCACGATCTGGATCACCTGGAGCTGGTCTCCGCCCAGGTCCAGTCGCAGCTGGGCTGAGGGGGGCGACGATGAAGCCGGTCCGCGCGCTCGCCGAGGCCCTCGGAGAAGGTCCGGTCGTCCTCGACGGAGGGCTGTCCAACCAGCTGGAGGCGCAGGGATGCGACCTCTCGGACGAGCTCTGGTCCGCACGGCTCCTCGCGGACGGCCCCGAGCAGATCGAGGCCGCCCACGCGGCGTACGTGCGGGCCGGCGCGCGGGTGGTGACCACCGCGAGCTACCAGGCGACCTTCGAGGGTTTCGCCCGGCGGGGAGCGGACCGGGCGGAGACGGAGCGGCTCCTCGCCCGGAGTGTGGAGCTCGCCCGGCTGGCGTCCGGACAGGTGACGGAGGAGGTCTGGGTCGCCGCGTCGGTCGGGCCGTACGGGGCGATGCTCGCGGACGGCAGCGAGTACCGCGGGCGGTACGGGCTCTCCGTAAGGGAGTTGGAGCGCTTCCACCGGCCGCGCGTAGAGGCGCTCGCCGCCGCGGGGCCCGACGTCCTCGCCCTGGAGACGGTGCCGGACGCCGACGAGGCCGAGGCGCTGCTCCGGGCGGTCGCGGGGTGCGGGGTGCCCGTGTGGCTCTCGTACACGGTCGCGGGCGGCCGGACGAGGGCGGGCCAGGAGCTGGCGGAGGCCTTCGCCCTCGCCTCGGGGAACGACCAGGTCGTGGCGGTCGGCGTGAACTGCTGCGATCCGGAGGAGGTCGGCGCGGCCGTCGAGCTTGCCGCCGCCGTGACGGGCAAGCCCGTCGTGGTCTACCCGAACAGCGGAGAGCTGTGGGACGCGGAGGCGCGCGGCTGGTACGGCACCGCCACGTTCGGCCCGGCGGAGGACGAGGGGAAGGGGGCTTCGGCGGCGGCGCTGGCCGCCGACTGGGCGGGCGCCGGGGCCCGCCTGATCGGGGGTTGCTGTCGGGTCGGCCCGCGGACGGTAGCCGCGCTCGGCGGGGGGCCGGCGGGCTGGGACCACCCGGGCGGCGCTCGGAAAATGCCTGGTTGACCGGGTGCCGGGGTGTTCATACTCGGCCGTGTGTTCCTGACTATCAGCACCTACGGCAACCCGGAGCGACCCGCGACCGATCTCGGATTCCTGCTGCACAAGCATCCCGAGCGGGCGCAGTCGTTCTCGACCTCGCACGGCACCGCGCACGTCCTCTACCCCGAGGCGAGCGCCGAGCGGTGCACCGCCGCGCTCCTCCTGGAGGTGGACCCCGTGGCGCTGGTGCGCCGCGGCAAGGGCAAGGGCCGGGGCGGCGCCCCGGACGCCGCGCTCGCGCAGTACGTGAACGACCGGCCCTACGCCGCGTCCTCGCTGCTCGCGGTCGCGCTCGCGAAGGTCTTCAAGACCGCGCTGCACGGCGTGTGCCAGGCCATGCCCGAGCGGGCCGCCGCGCCGCTGCCGCTGCGGATCGAGGTGCCCGCGGTTCCCGCCAGGGGCGGTGCGGCCCTGGTGCGCGCGCTCTTCGGGCCGCTGGGCTGGGAGACCGTGGAGGCGACGCCGGTCGCGCTCGACGCGGGGTTCCCCGAGTGGGGCGAATCCCGTTACGTGCGCCTGGTCCTGGAGGGCGAGCTGCGGCTCGCGGACGCGCTCAACCAGCTGTACGTGCTGCTGCCCGTCCTCGACGACGCCAAGCACTACTGGGTCGCGCCCGACGAGGTCGACAAGCTGCTGCGCGCCGGTGACGGCTGGCTCGCCGGGCACCCCGAGCGGCAGCTGATCACCGCCCGCTACCTCTCCCGGCGCCGGGGTCTGACCCGCGAGGCGACGGACCGGCTCGAACTCGTCCGGCTCGCGGAGACGGAGGGGCTCGACGTCGAGGACGTCGACAACGCCGTCGACGAGACCACGGACACCGAGGAGCGTCCCGTGCCGCTCGCCGAGCAGCGCCGCGCGGCGATCCTCGCCGCGCTGCACGCCGCCGGCGCCACCCGTGTGCTCGATCTCGGCTGCGGGCAGGGCCAGTTGGTGCAGGCGCTGCTCAAGGACGTCCGGTTCACCGAGATCGTCGGCGTCGACGTGTCGGTTCGGGCGCTGCACGTCGCCGCGCGCCGCCTCCGACTCGACCGGATGGGGGAGCGGCAGGCCTCCCGGGTCTCGCTGACGCAGGGCTCGCTCGCGTACACCGACAAGCGGCTCGCCGGATACGACGCGGCCGTGCTCAGCGAGGTGATCGAGCACCTGGACCTGCCGAGGCTTCCGGCCCTGGAGTACGCGGTGTTCGGCGCCGCCCGGCCCCGCACGGTCCTCGTGACCACGCCGAACGTCGAGTACAACGTCCGCTGGGACACGCTGCCCGCCGGGCACGTCCGGCACGGCGACCACCGCTTCGAGTGGACCCGGGAGGAGTTCCGGGCGTGGGCGGAGTCGGTCGCCGGGCAGTACGGGTACGGCGTCGCCTTCGTCGCCGTCGGACCCGACGACCCCGACGTCGGGCCGCCCACCCAGATGGCCGTGTTCACCCGGACGGACACCGATCCCGCCACCGATCCCGCCATCGAGCCCGCCATCGAGACCGCGGCCGAGACGGCGACCGAGACCGCGACCGATCCCGCCACCGAGATCCCCGCCGCCGAAGCCTCGAAGGAGGTTGCCGCATGACCCGCACCCTGCCCGTCACCGACCTGTCCCTCGTGGTGCTCGTCGGTGCCACCGGCTCCGGCAAGTCCACCTTCGCCCGGCGCCACTTCAAGCCGACCGAGATCGTCTCCTCCGACTTCTGCCGGGGACTCGTCGCCGACGACGAGAACGACCAGTCGGCGAGCAGGGACGCCTTCGACGTCCTCCACTACATCGCCGGGAAGCGCCTGGCGGCCGGGCGGCTCACCGTCGTCGACGCCACCAACGTGCAGCAGGAGGCCCGGCGCCAGCTCGTCCGGCTCGCCCGCGAGCACGACGTGCTGCCGATCGCGATCGTCCTCGACCTGCCCGAGGAGGTCTGCCGCACGCGCAACGCCGACCGTCCCGACCGGGCCGACATGCCCGCGCACGTCATCCAGCGCCACCGCCGCGAGCTGCGCCGTTCGCTGAGGGGCCTGGAGCGCGAGGGCTTCCGCAAGGTGCACGTCCTGCGGTCGGTGGAGGAGGTCGACGAGGCCGAGGTCGTCCTGGAGCGCCGCTTCAACGACCTGCGTCACCTCAGCGGGCCCTTCGACATCATCGGTGACATCCACGGCTGCCGTTCCGAGCTCGACACCCTGCTGGCACGGCTCGGATATGTGGACGGACACCACCCCGAGGGGCGGACCGCCGTGTTCGTCGGTGACCTCGTGGACCGCGGGCCCGACTCACCGGGCGTCCTGCGGCGCGTCATGGCGATGGTCGCCTCGGGCGACGCCCTGTGCGTCCCCGGCAACCACGAGAACAAGCTCGGCCGTTGGCTGAAGGGGAAGAAGGTCCAGGAGACCCACGGACTCGCCGAGACCATCGCCCAACTGGAGGGCGAGACGCAGGAGTTCCGGGACCGGGTGCGGGAGTTCATCGACGGACTCGTCAGCCACTACGTCCTCGACGGCGGCGACCTCGTCGTCTGCCACGCGGGACTGCCGGAGAAGTACCACGGTCGCACCTCCGGCCGGGTGCGCTCGCACGCCCTGTACGGGGACACCACGGGCGAGACCGACGAGTTCGGGCTCCCGGTGCGCTACCCGTGGGCGGAGGAGTACCGCGGCCGGGCCGCTGTGGTGTACGGCCACACACCCGTGCCGACGACCTCATGGGTGAACAACACCCTGTGCCTCGACACCGGCGCCGTCTTCGGCGGTCGGATGACCGCGCTGCGCTGGCCGGAACGCGAACTCGTCGACGTACCCGCCGAAAAGGTCTGGTACGAGCCGGTCAAGCCGCTCGCCGCCGCCGCGCCCGGCGGGCACGAGGGGCGTCCCCTCGACCTGGCGGACGTGCACGGCCGGCGGATCGTGGAGACCCGGCGGCTCGGCAACGTGGCCGTGCGGGAGGAGAACGCGGCGGCGGCCCTGGAGGTGATGAGCCGCTTCGCGATCGACCCGCGGCTGCTCGCCTACCTGCCGCCGACCATGGCCCCGACCGCGACCTCGAAGCAGGACGGGTACCTGGAGCACCCGGCCGAGGCCTTCGCCCAGTACCGGGCGGACGGTGTCGCGCGGGTCGTGTGCGAGGAGAAGCACATGGGCTCCCGGGCAGTCGCCCTCGTCTGTCGCGACGAGGAGACCGCCCGCGAGCGCTTCGGCCTGAGCGGCGGGGCGGTGCCGACCGGCGCCCTGCACACCCGTACCGGGCGGCCGTTCTTCGACGACCCCGCCGTCACCGA
This sequence comes from Streptomyces sp. NPDC020807, assembly GCF_040641575.1. Lineage (NCBI taxonomy): Bacteria > Bacillati > Actinomycetota > Actinomycetes > Kitasatosporales > Streptomycetaceae > Streptomyces > Streptomyces sp. NPDC020807. The sequence goes on along the minus strand of NZ_JBFADU010000031.1, from coordinate 64,592 downwards.
GGAGGTCATCGGCCGGCTGCGGACCGCGATCGGCGCCGCCGGGCTGTGGGACGAGCTCGACACGGACTGGCTGCTGCTCGACGGCGAGCTGATGCCGTGGTCGCTCAAGTCGACCGGGCTGCTCCGCTCGCAGTACGCGGCGGTCGGCGCCGCCTCGGGGGCCGCCCTGCCCGGCGCGGTCGACGCCCTGGAGCGGGCGGCGGCGCGCGGGGTCGAGGGGCTCGACGGGCTCCTCGCCAAGCAGCGCGAGCGGCAGGAGGACGCGGCGGCGTTCACGGAGGCGTACCGCAGGTACTGCTGGCCGACCGACGGCCTGCAGGGTGTGCGTTTCGCGCCCTTCCAGCTGCTCGCGGCGCGCGGCCGCTCGCTCGCGGGCGTGCCGCACGACGGCCAGCTCGCCTGGCTCGACCGGCTCGTGGAGCACGACCCGACCGGGCTGCTCCAGGTCACCCGCAGGCTCGTCGTCGACACCGGCGACGAGGCATCGGTCCGCGCGGGCACCGACTGGTGGCTCGAACTCACCGGCGCGGGCGGCGAGGGCATGGTGGTCAAGCCGCTGGCCGCGATCGTCCACGACACCAAGGGCCGGCTCGCGCAGCCGGGCGTGAAGGTCCGCGGACGCGAGTACCTCCGGATCATCTACGGCCCCGAGTACACGCGGCCGGAGAACCTGGAGCGGCTGCGGCAGCGCTTCCTCGGCCACAAGCGGTCGCTCGCGCTGCGCGAGTACGCGCTCGGGCTCGAAGCGCTGGACCGGCTCGCGGACGGGGAGCCGCTGTGGCGGGTCCACGAGGCGGTGTTCGCGGTGCTCGCGCTGGAGTCGGAGCCGGTCGACCCGAGGTTGTGAGCGGATTCCCGCGGCGGGGCGGGGTGCCGTGCGGCGGGGTGGGGCGGGGCGGGGCCGCGGGTGGGGTCGGGCCGGCCGGGGGCTGAGTCTCCCCCACCCCGCCCCTTCCCGAAACCGGGGCTCCGCCCCGGACCCCGGTCCTCAAACGCCGGACGGGCTGGGCGGCCGGGGCTGCGCCCCGGGTCCCGGTCCTCGAACGCCGGACGAGTTGGGTGCCGTGGGCCGCGCGCCTGCCCACCTCCGCCCGCCACCTCCCGTACTGATGCCCGAAAGGCGGGCCCCGGGCGGTTGGCTCCGTCAGGATGGGGGCATGGGATTCCACGTCGCCTCCGAGACCGGCCGGTTGCGCCGCGTCATCCTTCACCGCCCCGATCTGGAGCTGAAGCGGCTCACGCCGTCCAACAAGGACGCCCTGCTCTTCGACGACGTCCTCTGGGTGCGCAGAGCGCGCCAGGAGCACGACGGTTTCGCCGACGTCCTGCGCGACCGGGGCGTCGAGGTGCACCTCTTCGGAGACCTGTTGCGGGAGACGCTGGAGGTGCCGGCCGCCCGCGTGCTGATCCTGGACCGGGTCTTCGACGAGAAGGAGTACGGGCCGCTCGCCGCCGACCACCTGCGGGCCGCGTTCGACTCGCTGGACGCGGCCTCGCTCGGCGAGGCGCTCGTCGGCGGCATGACGAAGAGGGAGTTCCTCGCGGCGCACCGGGAGCCGACCTCCGTCCGCTTCCACGCGCTCGACCTGGACGACTTCGTCCTCGGTCCGCTGCCGAACCACCTCTTCACCCGGGACACCTCGGCCTGGATCTACGACGGCGTCTCGATCAACGCGATGCGCTGGCCCGCCCGGCAGCGCGAGACCGTGCACTTCGAGGCGATCTACGGGCACCACCCCCTCTTCACCGGCCCGGACGCGGGCTCCTTCCACCGCTGGTCGGAGGGGCAGCGCGACTACCCGTCGACGATCGAGGGCGGGGACGTCCTCGTCATCGGCAACGGCGCCGTGCTCATCGGGATGAGCGAGCGGACGACCCCGCAGGCGGTCGAGATGCTGGCCCGCGGGCTCTTCGCGGCCGGGTCGGCGCGCACGATCGTGGCGCTCGACATGCCGAAGCGACGGGCGTTCATGCACCTGGACACGGTGATGACGATGGTGGACCAGGACACGTTCACCCAGTACGCCGGCCTCGGCATGCTCCGGTCCTACACGATCGAGCCGGGCGACGAGGGCCAGTCGCTGCGGGTGACGGACCACCCGCCGGAGCAGATGCACAGTGCCATCGCGGCGGCGCTCGGGCTCCAGGACATCCGGGTCCTGACGGCGACGCAGGACGTGCACGCGGCGGAGCGGGAGCAGTGGGACGACGGGTGCAACGTGCTCGCGGTGGAGCCGGGGGTGGTCGTGGCGTACGAGAGGAACGTCACCACCAACACGCATCTGCGGAAGCAGGGCATCGAGGTGATCGAGATCCCGGGGAGCGAGCTCGGGCGGGGGCGCGGCGGGCCGCGGTGCATGAGCTGCCCGGTGGAGCGGGACGCGAGCTGACGGGCGGACCGCCACTGCCTGTATAGAAATGCTGATGGTCGTATAGACTTCCAGCATCTCGTTCGCATCGACTCGCACCCCAGGAGAGCGCCCCATGGCCACAGACCTCATCGGCCGCCACTTCCTCAAGGAGCTGGACTTCACCGCCGAGGAGTTCCGCGGCCTGATCGAGCTCTCCGCCGAGCTCAAGGCCGCCAAGAAGGCGGGCGTCGAGGTCCAGCGGCTGCGCGGCAAGAACATCGCGCTGATCTTCGAGAAGACCTCGACCCGCACCCGCTGTGCCTTCGAGGTCGCCGCCGCCGATCAGGGCGCCTCCACCACCTATCTCGACCCCTCCGCCTCCCAGATGGGCCACAAGGAGTCGATCAAGGACACCGCCCGCGTCCTCGGCCGGATGTTCGACGGCATCGAGTACCGGGGCGACAGCCAGGCCGCCGTCGAGGAGCTCGCCGCCTTCTCCGGCGTCCCCGTCTTCAACGGGCTCACCGACGACTGGCACCCCACCCAGATGCTCGCGGACGTGCTCACCATGACCGAGCACTGCGACAAGCCGCTCGACGGCGTCGTCTTCGCCTATCTGGGTGACGCCCGCTTCAACATGGGCAACTCGTACCTGATCACCGGCGCCCTGCTCGGCATGGACGTCCGCATCGTCGCCCCCGAGGCGTACTGGCCCGCCGAGGCCGTCGTCGCCGAGGCCCGCAAGCTCGCCGAGACGAGCGGCGCGACGATCACCCTCACCGAGTCCGTCGCGGACGGCGTCCGTGGCGCCGACTTCGTCGCCACCGACGTGTGGGTCTCCATGGGCGAGCCCAAGGAGATCTGGGACGAGCGGATCGCCGCCCTCGCCCCGTACTCCGTGACCATGGACGTCCTCCGCGCCACCGGGAACCCGGACGTCAAGTTCCTGCACTGCCTGCCGGCCTTCCACGACCTGGGCACGGCCGTCGGCCGCGACCTCCACGCCCGGCACGGCCTGACCGAGCTGGAGGTCTCCGACGAGGTCTTCGAGTCGGCGTACTCGGTCGTCTTCGACGAGGCCGAGAACCGGATGCACACGATCAAGGCGGTCCTCGTCGCCACGCTGGCGGGTGCCTGAGCGCGTCTCGGCGGGCCGAGCGGCATAGCTTTGCGCCCGATTGGGTGAACATGCGATAAGAGGCTTACGATCGCATCCTTCTGGGGGGTTCGGGCATACATGCCCGGACCCCCTCACCCATGCAGCACGTGCACCACCAGAGATGAGAACCCCCGCATGCCCTCGCGGATCAAGTCCCCGCAGCAGCTCATCGCCGAGTCGGGCGCCGACCTGGAAGGTCATGGGCTCAAGCGCACCATGGGCCTCTTCCAGCTCGTGTGCTTCGGCATCGGCGCGATCGTCGGCACCGGCATCTTCGTCGGCCTGTCGGACAGCGTCTCGGAGGCCGGCCCGGCCGTCGTGATCTCCTTCGTCCTCGCCGCGATCACCTGCGTCTTCACCGCCTTCTCCTTCGCGGAGCTCGGCGGTGCGATCCCGGTCTCGGGCTCCTCGTACTCCTTCGCCTACGCGAGCCTCGGCGAGCGGACCGCGTTCCTCGTCGGCTGGTGCCTTCTCCTGGAGTACGGCGTCTCCGTCTCGGCGGTCGCGGTCGGCTGGAGCCAGTACCTCAACGAGCTCCTCGACAGCCTCACGGGCTGGCAGCTCCCCGCCTCGCTCTCCGCGGGCCCGGCCGACGGCGGCGTGATCAACGTCCCCGCCGTGGTCGTCATCCTGATGGCCGCCACCCTCCTCGTCAGGGGCGTGCGCGAGAGCGCGCGGGCGACGGCCGCGATGGCCGTGCTCAAGATCGGCATCCTGATCGTCTTCTGCGCGATCGGCTTCTCCGCCTTCGAGGCCGGAAACCTCTCGCCGTTCGCCACGCACGGCATGGGCGGCATCACCGCGGGTGCCTCGGTGGCCTTCTTCTCGTACATCGGCTTCGACGCCATCACCACGGCCGGCGAAGAGGTGAAGGACCCGCGCCGGAACATCCCGATCGCGATCCTCATCTGCATCGGCCTCGTCACGCTGCTCTACTGCTCGGTCGCGCTCGCGGCGATCGGCGCGCTCGGCGCCGAGGCGGTCGCCGACCAGCCCGCCGCGCTCTCGGTCGTCGTCGACCAGGTCACCGGCTCCTCGATCGGCGGCGGCGTGATCGCCTTCGGCGCGGTCGTCGCCATCGCGTCCGTCGTCCTCGCGGTGATGTACGGGCAGACCCGCATCCTGCTGTCGATGTCCCGCGACGGGCTCGTGCCGCGCGTCTTCGAGAGGGTCTCGCCGAAGTCCGCGACCCCGGTGGCCAACACCTGGATCGTCGCGGCGGTCTTCGCCGTCCCGGCGGCCTTCGCCTCGCTCGACGTGGTCGTCAACCTGACCACCATCGGCACCCTCGCCATCATGGCGGTCGTCAACCTCGCGGTCCTCGTGCTGCGCCGTCGCGAGCCGGGGCTGCGCCGCTCCTTCCGCGTCCCGCTCTACCCGGCGAGCCCGATCCTCGGCATCGGCTTCTGCCTGTACCTCATCTGGGGGACGGGCTGGTCGACCTGGGTGCAGTTCGCCGTCTTCCTCGTGGTCGGCGCCCTCGTGTACGCGTTCTACGGGCGCCGCCACTCCCGGCTCGTCACGGCTCCTGGTGACGCCGCTGTGCCGGGATCCCCTGGAGCGTGAACCAGACCGCCTTGCCGTGGGCGGTGGGGCGGTGGCCGCAGTCGCTGCTGAGCGCGCGGATGAGGAGGAGGCCACGGCCGTGCTCCTGCCAGGGGTCGATCTCCTCGGCGGGGTCGGGGCAGACGAGCGCGCCGGGGCCGGCGGGCTCGGAGTCGTGCACCTCGACGTGGCAGCCGCCGGGTGCGGCGAGCAGCTCGACGACCAGCTCGATGGGGCCCTTGCCCGCGGTGTGCTCGACGGCGTTGGCGACGAGTTCGGCGGTGAGCAGCTCGGCCGTGTCGCTGTCGGGCAGGGAGCCGGCACCGGACTCGATGTCGTTGAGCGCGGTACGGATCAGGGCCCGGGCGATCGGCACGGCGGCCGTGGTGTGGGGCAGCCGGATGCGCCAGGACGTGGTGGGGCCGGTGGGGGTGACGGGTCCGGCAGGGCTGGTGGGGTCAATGGTGTCAGCGGGGTCGGCAGGGTCGGGGTTGTCGGTGGTTTCGGGCAAGGCAGGCTCCCTTCACCGTGTGGGGGCGGGTGGGGCGAGTGGGGTGGGGGCATCCCGAGACGTCCTGGTTTCAACCTTACGAGGTGCAAAATCCGGTTCCCAGGGCACCCCTCCCCGTCCGCCAGGGACTTCGGTCACGATCTTGGAAGGACCTTCTGGGGACTGATCCGACAAAGCCTTTATCGCGTCCTCGTGACGACAGTCACAGTACGGTGATACCCTCCGAGCGGAGGAAGGAGGCCTCTCCGCATGAGCCCCTTTACCGGATCCGCGACCCGCACCGAGCGCTGGCGGCACCTGCGCCTCGACATCGACGAGGGCGTCGCCACCGTCACCCTCGCCCGCCCCGCGAAGCTCAACGCCCTCACCTTCGGCGCCTACGCCGACCTCCGTGACCTGCTCGCCGAGCTCTCCCGGGAGCGCGCCGTCCGCGCCCTCGTCCTCGGCGGCGAAGGCCGCGGCTTCTGCTCCGGCGGCGACGTGGACGAGATCATCGGCGCCACCCTCTCCCTCGACACCGCCCGCGTCCTCGACTTCAACCGGATGACCGGCCAGGTCGTCAGGGCCCTGCGCGAATGCCCCTTCCCGGTGGTCGCCGCGCTCCACGGCGTCGCCGCCGGTGCCGGGGCCGTCCTCGCCCTCGCCGCCGACTTCCGCGTCGCCGACCCCACCACCCGCTTCTCCTTCCTCTTCACCCGGGTGGGCCTCTCCGGCGGCGACATGGGCGCGGCCTACCTCCTGCCCCGGGTCGTCGGCCTCGGCCACGCCACCCGTCTCCTCATGCTCGGCGAACCCGTCCACGCCGCCGAGGCCGAGCGCATCGGCCTGCTCAGCGAGCTCACCGAGGAGGGCGCCGCCGACACCCGCGCCGCCGCCCTCGCCCGCCGCCTCGCCGACGGCCCCGCGCTCGCCCTCGCCCAGACGAAGGCGCTGCTCACGGCCGAGCTCGACATGCCGCTCGCCGCCTCGATCGAGATGGACGCCGCCACCCAGGCACTCCTCATGCACGGCGAGGACTACGCCGAGTTCCATGCCGCCTTCACCGAGAAGCGCCCGCCGAAATGGCAGGGGCGCTAGTCATGACCGGCGCCGCCGTGGGCGGTGGACCGCGCCGGATCGCCGTCATCGGCGGCGGCCCCGGCGGGCTCTACGCCGCCGCCCTCCTCAAGCGGCTCGACCCCGCCCGCGAGGTCACCGTCTGGGAGCGGAACGCCCCCACCGACACCTTCGGCTTCGGCGTCGTCCTCTCCGACGAGACCCTCGGCGGCATCCGCGACGCCGACCCCGTCGTGTACGAGGCGCTGCGCGCCGAGCTCGTCCGCTGGGACGACATCGACGTCGTCCACCGGCGCCACCGCACCACCTCCACCGGCCACGGCTTCGCCGCCCTCGGCCGCCGCCGTCTCCTGGAGCTCCTGCACGCCCGCTGCGCCGACCTCGGCGTACGGCTCCGCTTCCGGACGGAGGCCCCGCCCGCCGCCGAGCTGGCCGCGACCCACGACCTGGTCGTCGCCGCCGACGGCGTCCACAGCCGCACCCGCGAGGACCGTGCCGACCACTTCCGCCCCCGGATCACGACCCACCGCTGCCGTTACATCTGGCTCGCCGCCGACCTCGCCTTCGAGGCCTTCCGCTTCGAGATCGCCGAGACGGAACACGGCGTGATGCAGCTCCACGCCTACCCCTTCTCGGCCGACAGCTCCACCGCCATCGTCGAGATGCGCGAGGAGGTGTGGCGCGCGGCCGGCTTCGACGAACTCGACGAGGCCGAGTCCGCCGCCCGCTGCGCGAAGATCTTCGCCGAGGCGCTCGGCGGCCGGGAGCTCCGCTCCAACAACTCCTCCTGGACCGCGTTCCGCACCGTCGTCAACGAGCGCTGGTCGTACGGGAACACCGTCCTCATCGGCGACGCCGCCCACACCGCCCACTTCTCCATCGGCTCCGGAACCAAGCTGGCCGTCGAGGACGCCCTCGCCCTCGCCACGGCCCTCGGAGCCGCCGAACACGGCACCCTCGCCGAGGCGCTGGCGGCCTACGAGGCCGCCCGCCGTCCCGTGGTCGAGTCCACCCAGCGGGCCGCCGCCGCCAGCCTCCGCTGGTTCGAGGAGATCGCCGACCACGTCGACCGGCCGCCCCGCCGCTTCGCCTTCGACCTCCTCACCCGCAGCCGCCGCGTCACGCACGCCAACCTGCGCCTGCGCGACCCCGCCTTCACCGCCACCGTCGAGGACGACTTCGGCTGCCCGCCCGGCACCCCGCCCATGTTCACCCCCTTCCGCCTGCGCGGACTGACCCTGCGCAACCGGATCGTCGTCTCACCCATGGACATGTACGTCTCCGAGGACGGCGTCCCCGGCGACTTCCACCTCGTCCACCTCGGCGCCAGGGCCCTGGGCGGCGCGGGCCTGGTCATGACCGAGATGGTGTGCGTGAGCCCCGAGGGCCGCATCACCCCCGCCTGCGCCGGGCTCTGGACCGACGAGCAGGCCGACGTCTGGGCGCGTATCGCCGCCTTCGTCCACACCCGGGCGCCCGGCACCGCGATCGGCGTCCAGCTCGGGCACTCCGGCCGCAAGGGCTCCACCCGCCGCATGTGGGAGGGGATCGACCAGCCCCTGCCCGAAGGGAACTGGCCGCTCGTCGCCGCCTCCCCGCTCCCGTACCGCCCCGGTGCCAACCAGACCCCGCACGCCCTCGACCGCGCCGGACTCACCGCAGTCCGCGAGGAGTTCGTCTCCGCCGCCCGGCGCGCGCTGCGCTGCGACTTCGACCTCCTCGAACTCCACGCCGGACACGGCTACCTGCTCTCCGGCTTCCTCTCCCCGCTCACCAACCACCGTACGGACGCCTACGGCGGAGACGTCGAGGGGCGGCTGCGCTTCCCCCTCGAAGTCTTCGACGCCCTACGGGAGGTGTGGCCCGACGACCGCCCCATGACGGTCCGGATCTCGGCCACCGACTGGGCCGAGGGCGGGACGAGCACCGAGGACGCCCTCGCGGTCGCCCGCGCCTTCGCCGCGCACGGCGCCGACGCCCTCGACGTCTCGACCGGCCAGGTCGTCCCCGACGAGCGCCCCGAGTACGGCCGTTCGTACCAGACGCCGTACGCCGACCGGATCCGGAACGCCGTCGGCGTCCCCGTCATCGCCGTGGGCGCGATCTCCTCGTGGGACGACGTCAACTCCCTGCTCCTCGCGGGCCGCGCCGACCTGTGCGCCCTCGCCCGGCCGCACCTCTACGACCCCCACTGGACCCTCCACGCGGCGGCCGAGCAGGGCTACGAGGGCGACGCCGCCCCCTGGCCGGCCCCGTACCGCGCGGGCCGCCGCCCGCCCCCGACGGGCCGAACCGCCTAGGCCGGGCGCCGCCGGGCAGGCGCCACTTTCGGCACACGCCCTAACGGGCGTCGTCGGGTCCGGAGACGTACGGCCGGACGAACTCCGCGCCCCGTTCCCACAGCAGCTCGTGCAGGGCCGCGAAGACCTCCGCCGACCGGCGGCCCGGCCAGTCGCCGGGCAGCAGTTCGGCCGGGAGGACCGGGTCCGCGTACGGCAGGCGGCGCCAGGAGTCGAGGACGAGCAGGTACGCCCGGTAGGCGTCCTCCGCGCCGCCCGGGGCCGACCGCCAGGACCGCAGGACCGGTTCGTGGGCCGCGAGGAACTCCTCGTGGAGCCCCGCGATCGCGGGCAGGTCCCACCAGCGGGCCGCCGCCTCGGCCGTGGCCGCGTACCCCAGGTGCTCGCCGCGGAAGAGGTCGACGTACGGCGAGAGTTCCAGTCGCTCCAGGGCGTGCCGCGTCTCCTCGTACAGCCGCGCGGGCGCGATCCAGACGCCCGGCGCCGCAGTCCCGAAGCCGAGGCGGGCGAGCCGGGAGCGCAGCAGGTGGCGCTTGTGGCGCTCGGCCTCGGGGACCGAGAAGACGGCGAGGACCCAGCCCTCGGAGAGCTTCGGCTCCGTACGGGCGTAGATCCGGCGGTCGCCGTCGTCGAGGAGCCGCCGCGCGTCCTCCGAGAGGGCGTACCCCGCCGCCCCCTCGGCCGTCCGGCGCGGCAGCAGCAGCCCGCGCCGCTTGAGCCGCGACACCGACGAGCGCACGGAGGGCGCGTCCACGCCGAGCACCCCGAGCAGCCGGATGAGCGCGGCCACCGGCATGGGGGAGCCGTCGGGCCCACGGCCGTAGGCGCCGTAGAGGGAGACGATCAGGGAACGGGGGGTGTGCTGCTCGGCCACGTGATCACTTTAGGGGGTGCGGGGGAGGGGACCCGATGCCAGGCCGTCGGGGCGACCCGCTGTGGAGACGACCCTTTGTGGGGACGACCTGCTGTGGGGACGACCTGCTGTCGGGGCGTCGGGGCGTCGGGGCGTCGGGGTGTCGGGGGTGTCGGGGGTGTCGGGGGTGTCGGGCCGTCACGCCGGGTCGCGGAGGCGGAAGCGCTGGAGCTTCCCCGTGGGCGTGCGCGGCAGCGCGTCCAGGAAGACGATCCGGCGCGGGGACTTGTACGGCGCCAGGCGCCCCCGCACGAAGGCCCGCAGCGCGGCGGCGGTGACCGAGTCGCGTGCCACCCCGTCCCGTACGACCGCGTACGCGACCACCACCTGCCCGCGCAGGTCGTCCGGTTGGCCCACGACCGCCGCCTCGACGACGTCCGGGTGGTCGAGGAGCGCCTCCTCGACCTGCGGCCCGGCGATGTTGTACCCGGCCGAGATGATCATGTCGTCGGCCCGGGACACGTAGCGGAACCAGCCGTCGGGGCGGCGGACGTAGGTGTCGCCCGTGAGGTTCCAGCCTTCGCGGACGTACTCCGCCTGGCGGGGGTCGGCGAGGTAGCGGCAGCCGACCGGGCCGCGTACGGCGAGCAGCCCCTCCTCGCCGTCCGGGACCTCGTGGCCCGCGTGGTCGACGACCCTGGCCTGCCAGCCGGGGACGGGCCGGCCGGTGGTGCCGGGGCGGATGTCGCCGTCGGCCGCGGAGATGAAGATGTGGAGGAGTTCGGTCGCGCCGATCCCGTTGATCAGCCGCACGCCGGTCCGCGCGTACCAGGCGGACCAGGTCGCCTCCGGCAGGTTCTCGCCGGCGGAGACGCAGCGCCGGAGCGAGGAGATGTCGGGGGCCGCGCCGTCGGCGGCGTCGCCGAGCCCGAGCTCGTCGAGCATGACGCGGTAGGCGGTCGGGGCGGTGAAGAGGACCGAGACGCGGTGGCGCCCGATCGCGGCGAGGAGCTGCTTGGGCCCGGCCTGTTCGAGGAGGACGGCGCTCGCCCCGGCGCGCAGCGGGAAGACGACGAGCCCGCCGAGGCCGAAGGTGAAGGCGAGCGGCGGCGAACCGGCGAAGACGTCGTCGGGGACCGGCCGCAGGACGTGCGCGGAGAAGGTGTCGGCGACGGCGAGGACGTCCCGGTGGAAGTGGACGCACCCCTTGGGCCGTCCGGTGGTGCCGGAGGTGAAGGCGATCAGGGCGACGTCGTCGGCGGCCGTGGCGACGGCCTCGTACGGCTTCGGGTGGCGGGCGGCGAGGGCGAGGAGGTCGTCCGGGCCGTCGCCGCCGAACGGGGTGATCCGGAGACCGGGGACCGCGGCGGCGTGGAGGTCGTCGAGGACGCGGGCGTCGCAGAGGGCGTGGCTGCACCGGGCCGCTTCCGCCATGACGGCGAGCTCCGGGGCGCGCTGCTGGGCCAGGACGGTGACGGCGACGGCCCCGGCCTTCATCACGGCGAGCCAGCAGGCGGCGAGCCAGGGGGTGGTGGGGCCGCGCAGGAGGACGCGGTTGCCCGGCCGGACGCCGAGGTCGGTGGTGAGGACGTGGGCGACGCGGTCGACCCGGTCGAGGAGATCGCCGTACGACCAGACCCCGCCCTCACCGTCGAGGAAGGCGGGCCGGTCGGCGCCGAAACGTTCCACCGTACGGTCGAGGAGCTCGGCGCCGCAGTTGAGCCGGTCGGGGTACGCGGCCAGCTCCGGAAGCTCGAAGAGGAGGTGCGGCCAGCGCTCCGGTGGGGGGAGCTGGTCGCGGGCGAAGGTGTCGAGGTGGGCCGAGGGTGTCAGCTCCATGAGTCCGTCCCCTTGTCGTGGTGGGGTCGCCCAACGCTCCACGAGCGTATCGTGTTGGTGACGACAGTCAACGGTTCGCGACAAGGGTCGTGGGTACGGGTACGGGTACGGATACGGGGGCGGGGGCCGGCTCCGTACCGGTAACGGCTCCCGACACGAGAACCACCGGGACGAGCGCGCCGACGGGCGCGGGGACGACCAGGGCGTCGGACGGCGCCGCGACAAGGGCGCCGGTCGGCGCCGGAGAGGGCCCGCATGCCCGCATTCTCGCTCGATCCGGCACAGACCACCTGGTGCGCGGAGCTCCGCGCCCTCGCCGCCGACAGGCTCGTCCCCCTCGCCGAGAAGGGCGCCCCCGGCCGCGTCAACCGTCCCCTCGTCGCCGCGCTCGGCGAGCTCGGCCTGCTCGCCCGCCTCTTCGACTCCGGCGCGCTCGACCTCTGCCTTCTGCGCGAGTCCCTCGCCCAGGTCTGCACGGAGGCGGAGACCGCCCTCGCCCTCCAGGGCCTCGGCACCCACCCCGTCGCCGCCTTCGGCACCCCGGCCCAGCGCGCCCGCTGGCTGCCCGAGGCCGCGGCGGGCCGGGCCGTGGCCGCCTTCGCGCTCTCGGAGCCGCACGCCGGCTCGGACGCCGCCGCGCTCGCCCTCGACGCCGTCCCCGACGGCCGCGGCGGCTGGCGCCTGCACGGCGAGAAGCGGTGGATCTCGAACGCCCCCGAGTGCGACTTCGCCACCGTCTTCGCCCGCACCACCCGGGACGCGGGCGCCCGCGGGGTCACCGCCTTCCTCGTGCCGGCCGACCGCCCGGGCCTCGGCGGCGAGGCCCTCGACATGCTCTCCCCGCACGCGCTCGGCACGCTCACCTTCGACGGCGTCGCCGTCGGCCCGGACGACCTGCTCGGCGAACCCGACCGGGGCTTCCGGGTCGCCATGAACACCCTGAACCTGTTCCGCCCCAGCGTGGGAGCCTTCGCGGTCGGCATGGCGCAGGCCGCCCTCGACGCGGCTCTCGCCCACACGGCCGCGCGCCCCGCGTTCGGCGGCGTCCTCGCCGACCTCCAGGCCGTCTCGCACCGGATCGCCGAGATGGCGACCCGTACGGAGGCGGCCCGCCTCCTCGTGTACGCGGCGGCCGTCGCGTACGACGAGGGCGACCCGGACGTCCCGCGCCGCTCGGCCATGGCGAAGCTCCTTGCCACGGAGACGGCGCAGTACGTCGTCGACGGCGCCGTACAACTGCACGGCGCCGCCGCCCTCCAGCGCGGCCACCTCCTCGAACACCTCTACCGGGAGGTGCGCGCGCCCCGGATCTACGAGGGGGCGACGGAGGTCCAGCGCACGATCATCGCGAAGGAGCTGTACGCGGCCCGCACCTCCTCCGGAAAGGTTGCCTCCGCATGACCCTCCACCGGCACAACCCGGCAGAACTCTCCCCTCCCACCGGCTTCTCCCACGCGGTGACCGCGACCGGCTCCCGTCTGGTCTTCCTGGCGGGACAGACGGCGCTGGACGCGGAGGGCAAGGTCGTCGGCGACACGCTCACGGACCAGTTCGCGACGGCCCTGGGCAACCTGCTCACCGCACTCCGGCACGCGGGCGGAACGCCGGCGGACCTCGCCAGGGTGACGGTCTACACGACGGACGTGGTGGACTACCGCGACCAGGCCCGCGAACTCGGCGCGATCTGGCGGAGGTTGGCGGGTCGCGACTACCCGGCGATGGCCGTCGTCGGGGTCGTGCGCCTCTGGGACGAACAGGCACGGGTGGAGCTGGACGGCTTCGCGGTCCTGGACGACCACGGCCCGGTGTGACGCACCGTGACCCGCCTTGAGCCCACCTTGATCAACTGGTGACCCTCTCGACCCGGGCTTAGGGTCGAGAGGTGGACTGACCGGCCCACGGGTCCCTCAGGTGAGGCGCGATGCGCCATGAGAAGCCATGACCAGTAACCCGAAGCCGACGACGGCGGCGACCCCCCGCAAGAGCGACGGAGACGGCAAGGGCATCGCCCTCTTCGTCATCGCCTCCTGTCAGCTGATGGTGGTCCTCGACATCACCATCGTGAACATCGCCCTGCCGCACATCCAGACCGCGCTGGACTTCTCGACGACCAGCCTGTCGTGGGTGGTCAACGCCTACACGCTGACCTTCGGCGGACTGCTGCTCCTCGGCGGGCGCGCGGGTGACATCCTCGGGCGACGGCGGGTCTTCATCTTCGGCGTCCTGCTCTTCGGACTGGCCTCCCTCTTCTGCGGGTTGGCGCAGAGCGAGTGGCAACTCCTCGCGGCCCGCGCCCTCCAGGGCGTCGGCGGCGCGATAGCCTCACCCACTTCCCTGTCCCTCATCACCACGACCTTCGACGAAGGCCCGGAGAGGAACAGGGCGTTCGGCGTCTTCGCGGGCGTGTCGGCGGGCGGCGGAGCGATCGGCCTCGTCGCGGGCGGCATGCTCGTCCAGTGGCTCGACTGGCGCTGGATCTTCTTCGTGAACGTCCCGATCGCCGTCATCATCGCGGTCCTGACGCCCCGCCACGTCAAGGAATCCGAACGCCACCCCGGCCACTTCGACCTGGCGGGCGCGCTGACGTCGACACTCGGCATGGTGGCGCTGGTGTACGGGTTCATCCGCGCGGCCCAGGAAGGGTGGAGCGACCCCTACACGATCGCCTCGTTCGTGGCGGCGGTCGTGCTCCTCGTCCTGTTCGTCTTCATCGAACGCCGCTCGCAACAGCCCATCACGCCACTGCACATGTTCGCCGACCGCAACCGCTCGGGCACGTACGTCATCATGCTCTGCCTGGCGGCGGCGATCTTCGGAATGTTCTTCTTCCTGACCCTGTTCGTCCAACAGGTGCTGGGATTCAGCCCGTTGGCGACAGGCGTGGCCTTCCTCCCGGTCAGCGCGATCATCGGCGTCGGCGCGGGCCTCACCTCCAACCTCCTGCCGCGCTACGGCCCGAAGCCCTTCATGGTGACGGGCTCGATCCTCGCAGCGGCGGGCCTGTCCTGGCTGACCCTGACGGACGTGCACTCGACCTACGTCGGCAGCATCCTGGGCCCGATCCTCGTCTTCGGCCTCGGCATGGGGTTCATGTTCGTCGCGCTGACCATCATGGCCCTCTCGAACGTCGAACCCCAGGAGTCCGGCGCGGCCTCGGGCCTCCTCAACGCCACCCAGCAGGTCGGCGGTTCCCTGGGCCTCTCCATCCTGGTCACGGTCTTCGGCACGGCGAGCCGCAACGAGGCCGAGAAGCAGGTCCCGGCCTTCCTCTCCCAGGCCACCCCGGCCCAGAAGGCACAGTTCGCCGAAACCGGCCAACTCCCGCCCCCCTGGGGCGACCAGGTCCTCACCTCGGGCGTCACCGCCGGCTTCGTCACCGCCGCCGTCTTCGCCGTGGTGGCCGCCCTGATCGCCGTCTTCGCCATCCAGGTCCGCGCCTCCGACATCGAACGCCTGAAGGGCGGCACGGGGATGATGCCGGGCGGGTGAGCCGGGGCGGCGGACCGTGCGGCCGGCGCCAGGGGCCTGGCCCGTCCTCCGGAGCGAGGGCGGGCCAGGCCGACAGGTGCGGTCGTCAGCAGGTGACGGTGGTCTCCAGGCTGACCGGTTGCGGCGTCCACGGGTAGCTGGACACGGCGAAGCTCGCCTTCACGGTCGAGCCGCAGGCGACGGTCCCGGAGATCCCCCGGACCTCGACGATCGAGGAGTTGAAGATCACCGACCGGTTCAGCGTCCCCGCGGGCGCCTCGGCGGCCAGCGTGGTGAACAGCTCCTTGCCGAACGGCGAAGGGCTGCCGGGGCTGATCGGGCCGGCCAGCGAGACCCGGCCGTACACCTCGACCTGGTCGCCGGTGATGTCGGCGCAGACACGGGTGCTGAGACCGGCCTGCAGACCCGACGCACCGCACACCGTGGTGGTGGCGGCGGTCCGGGCGGTTGCCGTGGTGGGCGCGAGGGCGATCAGCGTGAGGCAGGCGGCACCGGCCGCGAGCACTAACTTGCGAGACACGAGAGGGGTCCTCCCCAGAACACGTCACAGTTCCGGACTGTCCGGCTGTGCAATGTCACACTGTAATCTCACTATGTCCATCGGGTGATCGCGGGGTCACCAAAAGGCGCACACCGTGCGAACAACCGGATGATCGACCTCCGTTCATGCGGAAGCCGCCGCACCCCTTCCTGACCCGCCGAACGGCGGGGAGGACGAGGTGCGGCGGCATCCGCACGCATCAGATGTCGCGGAAAAGACTCGACGGCCCTGTGAGCTGCGCAGATTCACTGCGTGAGGCAGCTGACCTGGGAAAATGTCCTTTCCCTTCTTTCACCTTCGTGCCGCTTGATGCAGCTGAAAGTCCCAGAAAAGTCCCAGAGGCAGCCGGAGCCCTTCAGCCTGCTCGCCGGGTCAGGAATCGACCGGCGCCGGACCCGGCCTCCGTCTCATCCGCCCAGGGCGGGTTCGCACCGGCGACGGAGCAGGTCAGGGCGGCGACCTGGGCGGCGAACGAGCAGGCGTCGGTGACGTCGTCGAGGGTCAGCGCATCGAGCCGGCCGCCGAGGTGTCCGAGGGCGGCGAGGCGGTGGAGGAGGCCCGCGGTGAAGGAGTCCCCGGCTCCGACGGTGTCGACCACGGTGACAGGAGGGGCCGTGACGGTGACGCGCATGCCGTCGAGTGACGCGAGGGCGCCGTTGCCGCCGAGGGTGATGACGACGAGGCGGACGCCGGCCGCGTGCCAGGTCTCGCACGCCTCGTCCAGCCCGGTGTCAGGGGCGAGGACGGCGCAGTCGTCCTCGCTGAGGCGGAGGATGTCGGCGAGGGCGCACCAATGGGGCAACCGTTCGCGATAGGCGGAGGGGGGTACGAGGAGAGGGCGGACGTTGGGGTCGACGGACACGGTGGTGTGCTCGCGGACCTGAGCGAGGTGTTCCTCGATGCGGTTGCCGGCGGGCTGGCGGATCAGCGCGAGGGAGCCAGTGTGCAGGCAGACCGCGTCGTCGTTCCGTGTCGCGGCGAGTTCGCTGCTGGTCCACTGCCAGTCGGCGGCGCCCTCGGCGTAGAAGGTGTATGCGGCCTGGCCGGTCGAGTCGAGGTCGGCGACGGCGAGTGTGCTGGGCTCGGAGGTCGTCACGCTGTCGCCCAGGTCGACGCCGGAGGCGCTGAGGCGGGCGCGGAAGAGCGTGCCGAAGGCGTCACCGGAGAAGCGTCCGAGGAATCGGGTGGGGGTGCCGAGCCGGGCGAGGGCGACAGCGGTGTTGGCCGGGCCTCCTCCGGCCAGCGCCCGCAGGGCCAGTCCGCCGGAATCGGACTGGTCGTGGTCCTCGAAGATGTCGGCGACGCACTCGCCGAGGACGTCGACACTGCCGGGGGACCCGGGTCGGGCCATGGTGACTTTCTGCCTTTCAGGTAGGGCGCGGGGCTGTCGCCCCGCGCCGCGGAACGCAGCCGAGGGTGCGGCAAGGGCGTGGTGCTGCGGTGGACATGTCTGCCGCGCACGGTGCGGGAATGTGCGTGGTCTTTCCGTGTGGCGGGCTGGCCTTCAGGGCTTGTGCGGCCCGGGAATCAAGCGCCCCGCGTTCCCCGGCCCGCCAGTTGGGCTTCTCGGGGGGAGGCTTTCTGCGGTCAGGTTCCAGGCCGCGACGGCGAACTCGCCGCGACCTGCCCCTGTCGTGCGGGCCTGCAGCTGCCACGGCCCGTCGGTGGACGGGTAGAACCGCAGAGTGAGGACCTGCTCGTCGGCCAGGTAGACCTCGGCTATCGAACGGTCCACGATCACACGGAGCTCGACAGGAGTGTTGGGGCGTGTGGCGGCCGGGCACGGCGCGGTGTACACGCCTCCCCGTGCGCGGGCATCCGTCGAGGCGTGGGTGCGGTCGACGACGAGGTGGCCTGCCGTGGGGTCGAGGCTGATGTCGAGGTGCTCGGAGCCGTCGGCGGAGGTGATCAGGCGCAGCCCGCTCGTGCCGGTGGGGTCCGGAACGACGGCGGCGGTGAGGTCGAAGGTGTGGCCGATCTGGCCGAGTTCGGCCGGCTCGGTCTGGGTGGCGTACCCGGTGCCGTGCAGGACTCGTGGGCCGCGCAGGGCCAGCAGTTCACGGGCGGGGCGCTGGGCGACCGTGCCGTCGGCGTTGAGGGTCACCTCGCGGGGGAGCGTGAGGACGCCTGCCCAGCCCGTTTCGTGCGCCCAGGCGTCGTCCCGAGCCTCCCAGGCCCAGCCCCACATCAGCCAGCGGTCTTCTCCGGGTGCCTTCAGCAGGGCGGGGGCGTAGAAGTCGGGACCGTGGTCCAGCGGCACGGGGGCCGTGACCGCTTCGAAGCCCCCCTCGTCCTTCTCCCGGCCGGTGACGACGGTGGTGTGGCTGGGGCCGCCCTGGGGGGTCCAGTCGCTGAGGATCAGGGCGTTTCGGTCGCCGAAGGTGGCGTACTGGGGGCACTCCCAGCCGATAGGGCCCGCAGCAGCGGCGGTGTCGCTGGTGTGGAAGGGGCCGCGGTACGTCCAGTGCTCCAGGTCCTCAGACTCGTACAGCAGCGCCGCGGCGCGGCCGTCGTCGAGGGCGGAGCCGACCAGCATCCGCCAGCGTTCGTTCTGCCGCCAGACGTAGGGGTCGCGGTACATGGTGGTGCCGGCGGGCGGTTCGGGGATGAGCAGGTCCGGTCGTTTGGCCCAGGTGTGGCCGTTGTCGTGGGACTCGGCGGTGGTGACCGGCTGCCACCAGCGGTCGTTGCGGTGGGCGGAGTAGAAGGCCACCATGCGGTCGCCGGTCGAGATGGCGTTGCCGGAGAAACAGCCGTCGGCGTCGTATCCGCCGGGCGTGGGGGCGAGGGCGACGGGGAGGGGTTCCCAGGTGATCAGGTCGGGGCTGCGGTAGTGGCCCCAGTGCATGTTCGCGTGCTGGGGGCCGTGCGGGTTGTACTGGAAGAAGACGTGGTAGTGGCCGGCGTGGAAGACCAGGCCGTTGGGGTCGTTGATCCAGTTGCGGGGCGGTCGCAGGTGGACGGCGGGCAGATGGGGGTCGGTAGGCGACGTGGACACACGGGGCCTTTCTCAGGGCGTGCGGAGCACACGGAAGTCGTGAGGGCGTGGCGGAGCCGTCGGTGCGGGGCGGGGATCAGCCCTTGACGCCGGTGGAGGCGATGCTGTTGACGAACGAGCGCTGGAACGCCACGAACAGGGCGAGGATCGGCACGGTGATCATGGAGGAGTAGGCCATGATCTGGCCCCAGCCCACGTTGAGCTGGAAGAAGTAGGAGATGCCGACCATCACCGGGCGCAGTTCCTCGCTCTGGACGACCATCAGCGGCCACAGGTAGGAGTTCCAGGCGGGCAGGAAGGTGAGGATGGCGACGGTGGCGACGGCGGGGCCGGACAGCGGCATCACGATGCGGCGGTAGATGGTGAACCAGCCGGCGCCGTCCACGATCGCCGCTTCGTCGAGTTCCTTGGGGATGCTCTGGAAGAACTGGTGGAAGAAGAAGATCGAGAAGGCGTTGGCGACGAACGGCAGGATCTGCACCTGATAGGTGTCCATCCAGCCGGTGGTCCACTCCAGGTGGAAGCCGTTCACGCGCAGGAGCGGCAGCTGGTTGACCCACCACACCAGCGGCAGCGCGAACGTCTCGAACGGCACGATGAGGGTGGCGATGACCGTGGTGAGGACGAGCTTGCGGCCGGACCACCGCATCCGGGCGAGCGCGAAGGCGGCCAGGCTGTTGACGATGATGCCGAGGACCACGGTGATCGACGAGATCAGCACGGAGTTCAGCAGGAAGCGCGCCGCGGGGACCCGGTCGAACATGGCCGTGTAGTTGTCCAGCGACAGGGCGCCGACCGGGAGGAAGGCGCTCAGCGAGCCCAGGTCGCCGAAGATCTGGTCGTCCGTCTTGAACGACGAGACCAGCATGAAGACGAGCGGGAGGGCGAAGACCAGGGCCAGGACGATGCGTCCGGCGTGACCGCCGAGTCGCTTGAGGAGGGAGGTCATGTCAGTCCTTCTCCCGGGTCAGGAACCGCTGGATGAGCGACACGGTCAGGACGAGTACGAAGAAGATCAGCGAGATGGCCGCCGCGTAGGCGGTCTGCTGCTGGTCGTAGCCGGTGCGCACCGCCTGGAAGACGACGGTGGTGGTGGAGTCGAGCGGGCCGCCCTGTGTCATCACCCTGATCTGGGTGAAGAGGCTGAACGCGGCGATCGTGATGGTGACGAGGACGAAGGTGCGGGTGGAGCGCAGCCCGGGCCAGGTGACGTGGCGGAAGCGCTGCCAGGTGGTGGCTCCGTCGAGTTCGGCGGCCTCGTACAGTTCGGCGGGGATGGTCTGCAGACCGGCCAGCCAGATGATCATGTGGAAGCCGACGCCCTGCCACACCGACATCAGGATGATGGCGGGCATCGCGGTGGCCGGGTCGCCCAGCCAGTCCGGGCCCTGGAAGTGGCCGAGGGTCAGGGTCGAGATGATGTTGTTGACCAGGCCGTCCTGCCGGTAGAGGAAGGTCCACAGGAGGGACACCACGACCATCGAGGTGACGACGGGCAGGAAGTAGACGGTCCGGAAGAAGTTGATGCCCCGCACCTTGGCGTTGACCAGCAGTGCCAGGACGAGGGCGAGGCCGGCCTGGAGCGGGACGACGACCACGGCGAAGTAGATCGTGTTGCGCAGGGACTTGTAGAAGACCGGATCGGTGAAGAGCTGGGTGAAGTTCCTCAGGCCCACGAAGCGGGCCGGGGTGGGCGAGATGAGTCTCGCGTCGGTGAAGGCCAGGGCGAAGGCGAGGGCGACCGGTACGACGAGGAAGACGATCAGCAGCACGACGGCCGGGGTGGCCATGCCGAGGGCGGTGAGGCTCTCTCGGCGACGGGCGTTGTTCGTGCGGGTTCGCCGGACCGGACGCAGCCGCTGGGGGGCTGCGGTCTTGGTGGTCACGGTATCTCCAGGGAGCCGGTCCGGTTCGGGCTGGGTGGTCGGGGGCCCGAACCGGACCGGGGCGGGTCAGCCTGAGTAGTTGTTGTTCGTCTTCAGGTTGTTGTCGATGTTCTTCGCGGCCTGGCCGAGGGCGTTCTTGGGGTCGGCGCCGGCCAGGATGTCCTGCGCCGCCTTCTGGAACTCGGTGGAGATGTAGGGGTAGGCCGGGGTGACCGGTCGCAGCGTCGCGTACTTCTGCGCGAACTGGACGAGCACCGCGAACCTGCCGCCGGGCTGGTAGTCCTCGACCTGTGTGGCGGCCTCGTTGGTGGCGGGGATGGTGCTGGTCGCCTTGGCGTAATCGACGAAGTACTTGGTCTGGCGGGAGAACTTCAGCCACTCCTGCGCGCCCTCCTTGTTGGAGCAGGTGGAGCTCATGGCCCACTGCCAGGAGGCGCCGCCGATCTTCGGGCCCTTGCCGAAGTCGACCGGCGGGATGATCGCCAGGTCGTCACCGAGCTTCTCGGCGTTCTTGGTGGCGTTCCAGCTGCCGTCCCACTGGATGGCGCTCTTGCCCGCGAGGAAGTCCTTGTTGGGGTCGGCGCCGGACTTCTTCGCCATGTAGCCCTTGGTCACCAGCGACTGGAACCAGTCGCCCCACTCCACGGACTTCTTGCCGTCGAGGGTGCCGGTGGCGGTCTTGTAGCCGTTGCGGTCGATCAGGTCGCCGCCGAAGCTCTGCAGCTGCGGGGAGTAGGCGTAGGGCCACCACTCGCCGCTGCCGCCGGTGCCCATCTCCAGCGGGTAGGCGAACTTGCCGCTCTTCTTCAGCTTGGCCAGGGCGGCGTCGAACTCGTCCTTGGTCCAGGGCTTGTCCATGGTGGGGATACGGATGCCGTGCTCGTCGAGGACGGACTTGCGGGCGAAGAAGGCCAGGGAGACGTCGTAGTGCCCGAAGGAGTACAGCTTGTCGTTGTAGGTTCCGACGGTGCTGTCGAGCTGCTCCTCGACCGGCACCTGGCTGCCGGTGACGTCGATGGGGGCCAGGTAGCCGCCCCAGGCCCAGTTCGCCACGTTGGGGCCGTCCACGTCGAGCAGGCAGGGCAGCTTGCGGGCCGAGGCGGCGGCGACGACGGAGTTGTTGTAGTCGGTCTGCGGGAACGACTGCAGCTCGACCTTGTACTTGCCCTGGGAGCCGTTGAAGTCCTTGATGATCTTCTTGACGACGTCGAGCTCTGCCGAGTTGCCGGCGTTGTGCGTCCACAGGGTCAGCGTGTCACCGCTGGCCCCTGACGAGCTCCCGCCACTGCCGGACGCGCATCCGGCGACGAGCGCGGTAGCCGCCGCGGCGGCTACACTCGCAGCAGCGAGGCGCCTTGTTCTGAACACCACGAGGTTCCTCCATCTCACGGAGGCGGGTCTTGCAGGACCCGCCCTTGGCGACCGGTTGCGTCGGTCGCTGTTCTTGGTGGCCGTCCCGCGCCCACTCCGGACTCTCGGAGCGGGTGGCGGGACGGCTGTCTTGTATCGCCGGCCTAGTTCCCGGCTGGGGCGCCGAGGGAGGAACGCTCCCGCAGCGGCATGGGGACCCGGTGGACGATCGGGTCGAGGGGCCCTCCGCGCAGGATGAGCTCCACGGCCAGGCGCCCGAGCTGGTAGTGCGGCAGCTTCAGCGTGGTGAGCGCGGGCCGCAGCACGGAGGCGATGTCCTGGTCGTCGAACGAGATCACCGACACGTCTCCGGGCACCGACAGCCCCGCCTCGGCGAGCGCCTGGTAGGCGCCGAAGGACACCCTGTCGGCCAGGCACACCAGCGCCCGGGGGCGGGTCCCGGCCGCCAGCAGGGCGGACACCTCCCGGTAGCCGTCCAGCGTGTCCCAGTCGCATTCGATGACGCCGTCCAGGCGGGCGCCGCCCTCGCGCAGCACTTCCTCCAGGCCGCGCATGCGTTCGTTGCCGGCGATGATCCCCTCGGGCGTGGCCGGGACGGCCTGGTGGCCGCCGATCGCCCAGATGCCCTGGGTGTGGCCGGCCGCGAGCAGGGCGCGCGCCGCGTCCCGCCCGGCCTCCAGCTCGTCCGGGACGACGGAGGGGGCATCGAAGCCGGGGGCCAGACAGTTCAGCAGCACCACGCGGCGGCCGAACAGTTCCTTGGGAGGAGTGACGTACCGGGTGAACATCGTCGCGTAGATCACCGCGTCGACCTGGCGGTCCAGCAGCGCGTGGACCAGCGAGGACTCGGCCGCGCGGTTGCCGCCGGCCTCGGTGATGAACAGCAGGTTGTCCCGCTCGCGGGCGGCCTCCATGGCGCCGCGGATGACGTCGCCGGCGAACGGGGTGGTGGTGATCCGGTCCGAGACGAACCCGATGGTCTGTGTGGACTTCGTCCGCAGGCTGCGCGCGGTGACGTTCGGGCGGTAGCCCAGCTGCCTGGCCGCTTCCAGGACCCGTTCCCGGGAGGCGTCGGAGATGCGCATGTCGGTGCGACCGGACAGGGCGAACGACGCGGTCGTCGGCGATACGCCCGCCTCGCGGGCGACGTCGGCCATGGTCACGCGGCGTTCGGACATCGGTGGATCAGCTCCGCTCGGCTAAATCGGATTAGCAAGATGCGATGAGATTGCTTCACTCGTCATGCGCTGTCAACACCCCGGACATCTCGCCTACGTAACGGTGACTTTCTGTACCGATTTGCACAGCTCTGGGTAGCGCGAAGATGAGATTCGTATGCGTTAGCTCTTGCTTTAGCGGCGACGGCGCCCGAACCATGCCGACCCATCACCTAAATCGAATTGGCAGGCCGTCAGGTCGCCGTCTGTCACGCAGCCCAGGAGGCAGCATGAGGAGAAGAACAGCCCTCAGGGTCGTATCCGCCGCCGTCGGCGGTGCCGTCGTGCCGCTCTCGTTCGCACCCGCTTTCGCCGTCACCGGCGGCCGGCCCGGAGGCCCCCAAAAGCCCACCGCCCGCTGGGACTTCGACGAACGGTCCGGCGCGGTCGCCCGCGAGGCGGTCTCCGGATCGGCCGCCCCGGTGGACTACGTCTTCAACGATGCCCGGTACAAGCCCGGCAGTGACCCCGTACGCCGTCGTGGCGTGCAAGGCCGGGCCCTGTACTTCGATGGCTACTCCACCTGCGTCACGGCGGAAGGGCCCGGCAAGCTCGACCTCGCCGGAGGCATGACCGTCGACGTGTGGATCGCCCCCTACGCCTACGAGCACGGCATCGACGGCAAGCCCCAGGCGTTGGTCAACCAGCACGACCCGGGTGCGAGGACGGGCTTCCTGCTCGGCCTGCGGCGTTTCGGGCAGATCGTCTTCCAGCTGGGCTTCGGCACCGATCTGGTCGAGGTCAAGGGGGATCCGGGCCGGCCGGCCGCCAAGGGCCGGTGGAGCCACGTCGCGGCCACCTACGATCCTGCCGCCCACCAGCTGCGCCTCTACCTCGACGGCCGCCTGATCGGTACCACCGCCACCCCCGACAAGGCCCCCGAGCCCGCGCCGGGTGAGCCCTTGCTCATCGGGAAGCACAACCGTCCGACCCTGCTCAACGGCGAGTTCCACGCCAACATGTACATGGGCCTGATGGACAGCCTCGCCATCCGCCCCGGCGCCCTGGACGACGCGACGGCGCAGCGCGAGCACGCCGAGAAGATCGCCGCGCTGCCCGGTCACCGCGTGCCTCGCCCGGACCTGACCCACCACCGGTCCCGTTTCGACGGCGACCGGCACCGCCCCCAGTTCCACATGCTGCCGCCCTGGCACTGGATGAACGAGCCGCACGCCCCGGTCTACTTCAAGGGCAAGTACCACATCTTCTACCAGCACGACCCGCTCGGACCGTTCTGGGGACAGATCCACTGGGGCCACGCCGTCAGCACCGACATGGTCCACTGGCGCGACCTCCCCATCGCCCTGGCCCCCGCCGCGGACTCCGCCGGCCCTGACGGCATCTGGTCTGGATCCGCCTGCGTCGACGGCGACCGCGGCCCGGTCCTCTTCTTCACCGGCGGCGACGACCGGCTGCCCTACCGCCAGCGCACCGGCATCGCCGTCTCCACCTACCAGACGGACGGCGACACCGACCTGCCCACCTGGACGATGCGCTCCGAGCCGGTCACCGAAGCCCCCGCGAACCTGCCGGCCGGTCCGGGAACCGCGTGGGCGGAGAACTTCCGCGACCCGTTCGTCTGGGAAGAGGACGGCGTCTGGTACCAGCTCGTCGGCAGCGGCATCGTCGACTACGACGGCGCCCAGGTCACCCGCAAGCACGGCGGAACCGCTCTCCTCTACACCGCACGCCGGCCCGAGGGCCCGTGGACCTACCAGGGCCCGCTGCACTGGAACGACCTCGCCACACTGCCCGAGCCCGGTGAGGTGTGGGAGCTGCCGGTGCTCCTTCCGCTCCCCGGTCCCCGCGGCCGGCGCACCGGCAAGCACATCCTGCTGATCTGTCCGTGGTGGGAGGGGTTCAACCCGAACGCCGTCAAGCACACGTACTACTGGATCGGCACTTTCGACAAGCGCGAGCACCGCTTCGTCCCCGACCACGAAACGCCCCGCGAGTTCGACTTCGGCGAGCACTTCACCGGCCCCTCCGGCTTCGTCACCCCCGACGGCCGGTCCGTGGTCTTCAGCATCACCCAGGACCGCCGTACCGAGCAGCAGCACGCCCAGTCAGGCTGGGCGCACAACGCCGGCATGCCCGTGTCCGTCTCCCTGCGCCAGGACGGAACCCTCGGCGTCGAGCCGATTGCCGAGGCCGCTGGTCTGCGGGGGCCGCGACTGGCCCGCGTCCGGCAGGCATCGGTGGCGGAGGCGAACCGGCGGCTCGCCGGGGTCTCCGGGGACCTGCTGGACATCAGCGCCGTCATCGAGCCGCGCGGCGCGCGGACGATCACCCTGGCGGTCCGGGCCTGCGCCGACGGCACCGAAGAGACCCTGCTGACCTACGACACGGACGAGCGCCGCTTCCTGATCGACCGCGGCCGCTCCAGCCTCGACCCGGACGTCCGCAAGGGCGTCCACGGCGGCAGCGTGGAACTCGACGGCGGACGCCTCACCCTGAGGGTCCTGCTCGACCGCTCGATGCTGGAGGCGTACGTCAACGGCACCAACAGCATCACCAGCCGTATCTATCCCACCCGCGAGGACGCCACCGGCCTGCGGCTGGCTGCCGACGGCGGGTCGGCGCGCGTCGTGTCCCTGGACGTCTGGCGCATGAACGGCGCCTACGACACCCCGGCCGCACCCGCCGCGTACGACCCGCCGCGGCCGGCAGACGTCGACGCATTGCCCAACCACGACTTCGCCACCGGCGACCTCACCGGATGGACCGTCGTCTCCGGCACGACCTTCAGCGACGCCAACGTCACCACGCGCACCGACTGGGGCTGGGGCGGCCCCTTCTACCAGGCCGAGACCGAAGCCGACCCGACCGGCCACCACCTGTGGGGCTTCAACCCTGCCGGAGGCGGCGACGGTGCCACCGGTGTCCTGCGCTCCACCACCGTGGTCCTCGGCGGAGACGGCGTGATCGACCTGCTCGTGTCCGGCGGCAACGACCCCGACCGGCTCTACGCGGCCGCCGTCCGCGCCCGCGACGGAAAGGTGCTGGCCAAGACCACCGGCCGGAGCACCGAGCAGTACCGCCGAGTCGTCTTCGACCTCTCCGCCCACATCGGCGACCGGATCTACATCGAGGTCGTCGACCAGGCCGACGGCGGCTGGGGTCACATCAACGTCGCCGACGTCAACGTCCCCGTCCGGCGCCCCTGACCCCCACCCCCTGCACGCGTCAGCCCCGGGCAGTGCCGCGCCCAGGGCCGGCGTTCACCCCGCCCGATCAACCCAACCCCACACCGACGGAGATTCGTATGCGAACCCGTGCTCCATCGAGAACGGCGACCAGCCGCAGTTTGCAGCGCCTGCTGCTCGCGCTCGCGATATGTCTGGGTCTGACATCGCCTGTGATGACGCAGTCCGCCAGCGCGACCGAAACCAGCCTGTCGAACCCCGGCTTCGAGACCGGCGACCTCAGCGGCTGGACCACCACCGGCACCGCCTTCACCGGGGCGGTCACCGACGACCCGGGCTGGGGCTGGGGCTGCTGCTTCAACCAGCAGGGTTCCTACCACCTGTGGGGCTTCGGCGCGGGCGGTGACGCCGCCACCGGGACGGTGACGTCCGAGCCGTTCACGCTCACCGGCACCGGCATGGTCAGCGTCCTGGTCTCCGGCGGACGCAACGACAACGACCTCTATGCCGCCCTGACCACCCTCGACGGAACCGTCCTGCACAAGGCCACCGGCACCGACAACGAGTCGTACCGCCGCGTCACCTGGGACGCACGCGAGCACCTCGGCAAGCAACTGCGCGTCACCCTCGTCGACAAGGCCACCGGCGGCTGGGGCCACATCAACCTCGACGACGTCCGCGTCGGCACCGACCCCGCACCCGCCGTGACCACCCTGTCGAACCCCGGCTTCGAGACCGGCGACCTCAAGGGCTGGACCACCACCGGCACCGCGTTCAACGCGGCCGTCACCGACAAGACCGGCTGGGGCTGGGGCTGCTGCTTCAACCACGCGGGCACCCGCCACCTGTGGGGCTTCGCCGCCGGCAGCGACGCCGCCACCGGGACGGTGACGTCCGAGCCGTTCACGCTCACCGGCACCGGCATGGTCAGCGTCCTGGTCTCCGGCGGACGCAACGACAACGACCTCTATGCCGCCCTGACCACCCTCGACGGAACCGTCCTGCACAAGGCCACCGGCACCGACAACGAGTCGTACCGCCGCGTCACCTGGGACGCACGCGAGCACCTCGGCAAGCAACTGCGCGTCACCCTCGTCGACAAGGCCACCGGCGGCTGGGGCCACATCAACCTCGACGACGTCCGCGTCGGCACCGACCCAGCACCCAACCCGACCGTGAAGGGACTCGCCGCCCACTGGGACTTCACCGAAGGCCAGGGCACCACCACCCGGGAGAAGGTCAGCCAGGCCGCCGACCCCATCAGCTACGTCTTCACCAACGCGCAGTACAAGCCGAACAGCGACCCGCTCTGGCGCCCGAAGAACGAAGCTGACGGTGTGCTCTCCGGCGCCCTGCTGTTCGACGGCTACTCCACCTGGGTCACCCGGGCCGCGGATCAGACGCAGCTGTCCACGGACGGCCTGACCCTTGAGGCATGGGTCGCGCCGCGTGCGTTCGAGTGGGGAGACGACGGCAAGCCGTCCGTCGTCGTCAACCAGCAGGACAAGGCGGCCAAGCGGGGCTTCTCCCTCGGTGTCGGCCGACACGGCAGGTGGCAGTTCGGCATCGGAACCGGCGACGCCTGGTACGAGGTGACGGTCCCCAAGCCGGCGGCCCTGGCCGCGGGCAAGTGGGCGCACCTGTCCGCCGTCTTCGCTCCGAACGAGGGAGCGATCAGGCTCTTCCTCAACGGTGAGCAGGTCGCCCAGACCGCCGTCCCCACCACCGCGCGGCTGGCCAAGGCCGACGTCCCCCTGATCATCGGCCGTCACAACCAGCCGGCCATCATCAATGGCACGTTCGCCGTGAACATGTTCAACGGCCTCATCGACGAGGTGAAGGTCCACAACAGCGCCCTCACCCCGGCCTCGATCACGGCCGGTCACCAGAAGGACGTGCAGTCCTTCGCGGGCGGTACCACTCCCAAGGCTCAGATGGAGATGGACCGCTCCCGGTACGACGGGGACCGCTACCGTCCCGGCTACCACTTCACCGCCCCGAACCACTGGATGAACGAACCCCACGCCCCCATCCAGTACAAGGGCAAGTACCACCTCTTCTACCAGTTCAACTCCCACGGCCCCTACTGGCACAACATCGCCTGGGGACACACCGTGAGCGAGGACCTGGTCCACTGGCGCGACCTGCCCGTCGCCCTCGCGCCCACCGAGGACAGCGTGGCGCCCGACGGGGTCTGGTCCGGCGATGCCGCCTACGACGAGAACGGTGTACCTGTCCTGCTGTTCACGGCCGGCAACGACGCGCAGCGCCCCAACCAGGCCACCGGTCTCGCCCGCCCCGTCGACCCGGCCGACACCGACCTGGTCGAGTGGAAGGTGCACCCCACCCTCGTCACCAGCCAGACCGCCGACCTGAACGTCGGCGCCGGCCGCAAGGTCCGCTTCGGCGACTTCCGCGACCCCTTCGTCTGGCAGGAGGGAGACACCTGGTTCCAGCTGATGGGCTCGGGCGTCCAGAGCACCGACGGCAAGGACATCGGCGGAACCGCCCTCCTCTACACCTCCAAGAACCTCACCGACTGGACCTACTCCGGCCCCCTCATGGTCGGTGACGTGGCAGCCCACCCCAAGACCGGACAGGTCTGGGAGCTGCCCACCTTCCTGCCCATCGGCAAGGACGCCCAGGGCCGCGAGCGCCGGGCCCTGCTCATCAACCCGGCCTTCCCCGCCGGCCCCGGCGAGTACAGCAGCAAGTACGTCTACTACTGGGTCGGCACCTGGGACGCCGCGAACCGCCGCTGGACCCCCGACACCACCGAGCCCAAGCTCATGGACTACGGCGACCACTTCACCGGCCCCAGCGGAACGGTGGACGACAAGGGACGCTCCCTCGTCTTCAGCATCGCCCAGGACCGACGCACCGAACGCGCCCACTACGACGCCGGCTGGGCCCACAACGCCGGCCTGCCCATCGAACTGTCCATGCGCCCCGACGGCGACCTCGGCTTCCGCCCCGTGGAGGAGGTCTCCCGCCTCCACACCGGAGCACCGCTCCTGGACATCACCACCCCCACCTCCCTCGCCGACGCCAACAACCGCCTGGCCGGCATCAAGGGCGACATGCTCCACATCAAGCTGACCATGGAACGCGGCAGCGCCGGCACCTTCGGCCTCGACGTACTGCGCAGCCCCGGCGACGAGGAACGGACCCGCCTGTTCTACGACGGTGCCGCAGGACAGCTGGGCGTCGACCGGACACGCTCCGGGAACAACTCCAGCGCCGAACCCGGCTTCGGCATCCACAAGGGCCCGCTCACCCTCACCGACAACACCCTGACCCTCGACGTCTTCCTCGACCGCTCGATGATCGAGGCGTACGCGAACAACCACAAGTCCATCACCACCCGCGCCTACCCCTTCCGCCAGGACTCCCTCGGCCTGCGCCTCTTCGGCGACGGCAGCACCGTCAAGTCCATGACCGTCTGGAAGATGGGCAACATGACCGACTGACCCAGCCACGCTGTTCGACGGCCCCGGGCATCCACGCCCACGCCGCCCGGTCCGCGGTCTCGCCGCGGGCCGGGCCGGCACATAGCCTGGTTACGCTGTTCGCGGGCGTGTACGGCATGGGCGCAAAGTCCCAGAGAAATCCCACGAAGCGTCGCCACACCTCCTGGGGTGTGTGTTGACGCAGGTCAGGAAGGTTTCGTCAGTCATTATCTGACGGTCTTTCAAATGTCGCGGAAGATCTCGATCTGGGCGCCCACCGAGTTCAGGCGCTCCGCGAGGTCCTCGTAACCGCGGTTGATGACGTACACGTTCCGGAGGACGGAGGTGCCCTCGGCGGCCATCATCGCGAGGAGGACGACCACCGCCGGGCGGAGGGCCGGGGGGCACATCATCTCGGCGGCTCGCCAGCGGGTGGGGCCTTCCACCAGGACGCGGTGGGGGTCCAGGAGCTGGAGGCGGCCGCCGAGGCGGTTGAGGTCCGTGAGGTAGATGGCGCGGTTGTCGTAGACCCAGTCGTGGATGAGGGTCTTGCCCTGGGCCGTCGCCGCGATGGCGGCGAAGAACGGGACGTTGTCGATGTTCAGGCCCGGGAACGGCATCGGGTGGATCTTGTCGATCGGCGCCTCCAGTTTGGAGGGGCGGACCGTGAGGTCGACCAGGCGGGTGCGGCCGTTGTCCGCCGCGTACTCCGCGGAGCGGTCGTGGTCGAGGCCCATCTCCTCCAGGACCGCGAGCTCGATCTCCATGAACTCGACGGGGACCCGGCGGATCGTCAGTTCGGACTCCGTGACGACGGCGGCGGCCAGGAGGCTCATCGCCTCGACCGGGTCCTCCGACGGGGAGTAGTCGACGTCCACGTCGATGTGGGGGATGCCGTGGACGGTGAGGGTGGTGGTGCCGATGCCGTCGACGCGTACGCCCAGGGCCTCCAGGAAGAAGCACAGGTCCTGGACCATGTAGTTCGAGGACGCGTTGCGGATGACCGTCGTGCCGTCGTGGCGGGCCGCCGCGAGCAGGGCGTTCTCGGTCACCGTGTCGCCGCGCTCGGTCAGGACGATCGGGCGGTCGGGGGAGACCGAGCGCTCGACCTGCGCGTGGTAGAGGTTGTCGGTCGCGGTGACCTCCAGGCCGAAGCGGCGCAGCGCGATCATGTGCGGCTCGATCGTGCGCGTACCGAGGTCGCAGCCGCCGGCGTACGGCAGCTTGAAGCGGTCCATGCGGTGCAGCAGCGGGCCGAGGAACATGATGATCGAGCGGGTGCGGATGGCGGCCTCGGCGTCGATGGACTCCATGTCCAGCTCGGCCGGCGGCACGATCTCCAGGTCCACGCCGTCGTTGATCCAGCGGGTGCGGACCCCGATGGAGCCCAGGACCTCCAGGAGCCGGAAGACCTCCTCGATGCGGGCGACGCGGCGCAGGACCGTGCGGCCCTTGTTGAGGAGGGAGGCGCAGAGCAGCGCGACGCACGCGTTCTTGCTCGTCTTGACGTCGATCGAGCCGGAGAGGCGGCGGCGGCCGACCACCCGCAGGTGCATCGGGCCCGCGTATCCGAGGGACACGATCTCGCTGTCGAGGGCCTCGCCGATGCGGGCGATCATCTCAAGGCTGATGTTCTGGTTGCCGCGTTCGATCCGGTTGACCGCGCTCTGGCTCGTGGCCAGGGCCTCGGCGAGCTGCGTCTGTGTCCAGCCGCGGTGCTGACGGGCGTCACGGATGAGCTTGCCGATGCGTACGAGGTAGTCGTCTGCCATGGCGTCACGTTATCTCAGATATGAGATGGAGATCGCCATTGGGCTGGGCCGTACGGGTGGTGTCGTCAGGGCGACGACGTCAGGGTGACGACGCGTGGGCGGTCGGGTGGCGCGGTTCGTACAGGGGGAGTTCGGTGCCGCTCGGAAGGCGTACCGCTGCCAGCAGGCCCCAGCCCTGGTCGGTGATGGGGCGTGAGATCTCCGCACCCCGGTCCTCCAGGGCCGTCAGGGTCGCGGCGACGACCTCGCACATGAGGTAGACCTCGTGCTTCGGCTCGTCCTCCGTGGGGTGCACGGCGATCTCGGAGGGCGGCAGCTTGAAGATGAGCCAGCCCCCGCCCGCGTCCACGTGGTCGAAGCCGACGACGTCCTTGAGGAAGGCGCGGTCCGCCTCCGCGTCTGGGGTGTAGAGAATCACATGCGCGCCGCTGAACATGATCTGATTGTCGGATTGGTGGCGATTCGTCGGCACGCCGAGCGGGTCTGAACGGGTGCGGCCGACCCTCTTTCGGCGCTTGCTACTCGACGGTAATCTGCGGGCTCGTCAGCGGCCCGCGTCCGCACACCGGGGGAGTGGTCATGGATACCACCGGCACCACCGTCACGTCGTCCTTCGATCCCGTCGCCGAGCACGCGAGGACCCGCGCCGCGCTCGCCGCCGCAGTGCCCCGGCTCGTACGGCTCCTCAAGGCCGTTCCCGACGCCGGCGCGCCATCCGGCGTGCCGGACTGGACCGTCGGCGACGTCGCCGCGCACCTCGCCGCCGCGTCTCTCGCGTACGGCTCCGCCGTCGGCGCCGAGGACGACCTCGACTGGGCCGCGCTCCTGCCGCCCGGTGACGACCTGTCCTTCGCCGAGCGCGTCACCGCCGTGAACGCCACCGCCCTCACCCTCTTCGGTCCCGACGAGCGGGCCGGGCTGCCCGGGTTCCTCGCGGAGCGGGCCGAGTCGTTCCTGGAGGCCACCGAAGGGCTCGCCCCCGACACCCCCGTCACCACCCCCTGGTACGGCCCCGGCGTGGCCGTCACCCTCGCCACGGTGACCGGCCTCATGCTCAGCGAGACGCTCGTCCACGGTCTCGAC
The DNA here is from genome assembly GCF_040641575.1 of Streptomyces sp. NPDC020807. Lineage (NCBI taxonomy): Bacteria > Bacillati > Actinomycetota > Actinomycetes > Kitasatosporales > Streptomycetaceae > Streptomyces > Streptomyces sp. NPDC020807. The sequence goes on along the minus strand of NZ_JBFADU010000031.1, from coordinate 32,026 downwards.
ATCGCACGCGGCGCCCGCCTGCCGTGGTCGATCGGCCCGGAGGAGGCGGGCCTCGTCATCGGGCAGTCGATGCCGACGATGATGGCGCTCGCCCTGGACGAGGAGAAGGCTCGGGGCGTCTCGCTCGCCGTCGACCTCGTGGTGAGGGGCGGCGGGCCCCGCCTCGCGGTCGTCGTCGACGGCGGCGCCATGACGGTCACACGGGACGCGGCGCCGCGTCCCTACGACTGCCGGCTGACCGTGGAGCCCAGGGCCTTCCTGCTCGTCGCCTTCCGCCGGGCGCCCCGCTGGAAGGCGATCGCGAGCGGTCGGATGCGTGCCGGCGGGCGCCGCCCGTGGCTCGCCACGCGGCTCGCCGACCTCGTGGCCGGCCCCTGAGGAGGGGGCCTTGCCAGGGGTGCGGGGGAGGTGTCGCCAAGGGGCCGTCAGGGGCGCGGGGGAGGTGTCGCCAAGGGGCCGTCAGGGGCGCCGCCCCCGCCGTCGCCGAAAACCCGGCTGTCCTGTCTCAATGAAGTTAGTCGATGCCGGCTTCGCTGACCTGGCCGGACTGTCTTCGTTGAGACGGGACGCGGGGCGGGGAGATCGCGGGCAGGCTTAGTGTCGCGCGCTTGTACCGGCCTCAGGGAGCAGGGGTTCAGTGGGTAGCGGGTGGGTGTTCAGTTTGCTGAACAGTCTTCTCGGGTGGGGTGGTCAGCGTTTGATGCGTCCGCGGATCGCGAGGACGGCGAGGGCGAGGAGGGCGGGTTCGAGGATGCGGGAGGTCATCTCGATGTAGGTGCCGGCGGTGGTGAGGTCCTGCCCGCTGGAGCGGAACACCACCGAGTTCAGGGTGACGCTCAGGGCCTTGTCGAAGCGTTTGGCGGTGAACCGGTCCTTCACGGGGTTCTTCGGGTCCTGCTTGTCGATGACGAAGGTGACCTTCCCGCCGCCGGCGGGGACGGTGCCGGTGGCTTCCTGTTTCGGGGAGGAGGCGGGCAGGCCGAAGGCCATCAGCAGCAGGATGGTGGTGAGCATGGCGGCGGCGAGCCAGCCCAGGGCGCGCGAGGCGCGCAGGCCGTAGCCGGAGAGCAGCCAGTAGGCCCACAGCAGGCGGCGTTCGGTCTTGGGGGTGCCGGTGCGGTCGTGGCGGCGCATCTCGCACTCGCCGTAGTAGAAGTCTGCCGCGCCAGGTTCGTTCTTGCCGTCCTCGAACGCCTTGCGGAGCTGCCGGTAGAGGGCGGCGACGTCGTCGGGGTCGGGGGTGCGGGCGGGGTCGCCGTGGTCCGGGCCGTTGCGCCACCGGCGAGGCTCGGGCGGGGCGTCTGCGGGCCCGGAGGGCTGCCCGGCGCTGTGGGCGCGCCAGTGGTGCTCCTCGGCCAGGGTGCGCCGGCGGGTCCAGCGGATCGGGGCTATGCCACGGCGGTGGAAGCCGGTGGGGGTGGGGGCGAGGGTGGTGCGGCCCTCCAGGCGGAGCTGGTCGAGGTGGAAGGCGCCGGAGAACAGGCATTCGGACAGGTCGGTGTCGGTCAGGACCAGGTGCGCGGCGTCCACTCCCTGCACCGACGTCACCCGTACCCGGTCGGGGCCGGTCAGCAGCCCCTCGTCCACGACGCCGGTGCCGGTGGTGAAGGGGGCGGGGTGGGCGGTGAGCGCGACCGGAGCCGCCAGCACCGCGTAGCCGAGATCCACCTCAGCTCGCCGCACCCGCAGCGTCGCCGTCGACTCGAACCGCGTCCGCACACACGACACCGCACTCGCCGCAATCTCCAGCGTCACCGGCGCCCCGAACACCGCCCCCGACAGATCCACCTCTTGTGTGCACACCACCGGCCCCCACTGACCAGCCGCCAAGAACTCCGCCCCACCGAAATCGGCATGGCCGGAGAACTGAGCCCTGCCAAACCATGCGTCGCCGGAGAACCGCGCCCGATTGAAATGGGAGACACCAGAAAAATGCGTCCAGCTGAACCCTGCCGCACCGGAAAACCGCGCATCGACGAACTCGACATCACTGGAGAACCGCACATCGGCGAACTGAGCATCGCCGGAGAACTGCGCCCTCTCGAAGCCCGCGGCACCAGCGAACCGCGCCCCACCGAACCATGCGTCGTCGGAGAACTGAGCTCCGCCGAACCATGCGTCGCCGGAGAACCGCGCCTCACCGAACTGGGCAACACCGGAGAACCGCGTAAACATGAACGGAGCAGTGCCGGAGAACCGGGCGCTGTTGAACCAGGCATCGCCGAGGTGCGGGTGTTGGGTGGTTGGGTCGGCGAGGGCGACCAAGAGCTCGTTGAGGAGGTCTTCGGTGAAGGGGGTGCCACGGTGGTCGATGTTCGCGCCCGGGGTCAGGCCCGCCAGGTAGGTGGTGCGGTCGGCGTCGTCTAGGTGTGCGAGACAGGCGGTGTGGCCAATGACCTGGATGCCGCGGCAGCCGACGGGGTCGGTGACCGGGTCAGCCCCGTGAGTGCAGTGCGGCCAGGACGGCGCTGCCGTCGGAGAGGTGAGCGTGCTCATAGCGGGGACGGCTCCAGACAGAAGAAGCTCCCGTGCCGACGATCGTCGGACGAGGGACGGAGGTCGTGCGGGTGGTGCCTGGTCAGGCGGGCCCGGGCCGGAACGGGTTGTACGCGGTGTACGGGGCCTGGTCCGTCTCACCGCGGCGGTGCCGCTCGGCTTGGTAGGCGTCCCAGGCCGCCTCGCCCTGCCGGGTGGAGCGCCACGGCAGGTTCTTCCTGCGGGTGAACTCGGCGTACTCCAGGTCCGGCTCGGCGAGTCGGCGGCGGCGCTCGGCCCGCGGGTCGTCGCCGACGCGAGCACCGGTCAGATCGTCCACGTTCCGGGCACGGGCGAGTTCGTCCACGTCGAAGGCGATCCGGCGCAGGATCGCCGAGACCCGGGCAAAGTCCACCACGACGTTCGCACGGTCGGGGAAGTCGGCCTCGGGGCGGAGGTTGGCGGCGGGCGGGTAGGACTCGTGGTCCAGGTGGTCGATCCAGTCGGCGCACTGCCGGATCCAGCCGACCTCGTCCACCAGCCGCTCGGCGACGCTCGCACGGCCGGAGAGCTCTTCGTCGCCGCTGCCGTCCGGGTCCTCCGGCGCGGGCCAGCCTGCCGCACGGAGCTCGCCCAGAACGACGTCCAAGGCGTCCAGGTCGGCGTCCTTGGTCAGCTGATGCACCCGGGTCGGCGACAGACCGGCAGCCTCCGCCGTCGCCCGGACGGACAGCCCAGCCGCCCGGGCCGCCACCAGCGCCCAGGCCCGCTCCCGCTCCGCCTGCTCCAACCTCCAGGCGGCCCTGCGCACGCGAGCCAGTACACGCCGCTGCCGCCGGAACTTCCCCAGCCGGTCACCCTTCACCCTGCCCAGCCTGCCAGCACCTGCCACCCCCGCACGGGCCGTTCAACAAACTGAACACCCCACCGCTACCCACGTCGGCCATGCTCCCCGAGGCCGTGTACGCTCCGCGATTGCCCGCTGCAGATCTCGTCGGGTTTTGAGGGTGCCGCCGTCAGCTGCTCGGAATACGCTGACGTGATGGCTTCCTTCGCTTTCGTGCCTTTCAAGGATCTTTATCCTGATGGCGCATTCAGAGCTGGCGTGCAATGGCTCGGAGGCCAGGAGGGCAGTCCGCTGCTCCTTCTGGACCAACTGAGTGCGTACAGCCAGAACGAGGTGTGGCAGGAATGGGCGCGCGATATCACCGTGGCGTCGCTTCAGACACTGGACCAGTCCGAATGGCAGGGAGGTCCAGTGGTAGTCGCGTGGCCGTCAGAGGACCTACTCCAGCGCATCTCCCGCGAGCTGTTCCCCGGACGCGCCACGGCGGTGTGCGTGCTGATGTACGGCGATGCCGCGTTTCAGGACGCCTGGCTGCAGGCGAACAAGGCCCGGCATGCGGAGACAGGCGCACCGTACGAGGGCCGGGCATGGGCGCTGCCACCGGTGGCAGAGCGAGCAGTGGGGTGGATTGCTGACACGGTGAACAAGTCGACCGGGTTCTCGCACCCGTCTGATTACGACAAGGCGGTCCTGGTTCTGGAGCAGCTGCGTCAGCGGGGTCACACATTCGATGTGCAGGCCCTGTATGCGCGGGCCTTGGTTCACGGCTTGCAGCCCAAGCCGGCTCGGGAACTGTCCGATCTCGCCGATCGGCTGGCAGGGGGCAGCAGATTGCGAGTGTCGAACCGAAGATTGCTGCGGTCGGACCTCGTGCAGACGTGGGAGGCCGAGATCAACGGCGGGTGAGCACCTTGGCCTGGCGGGCGACGGCGGGGCGTCGGCCGCATACGGTTGTGAAGAGTCCGCAGAAAGTGCGCCGATATCTGCGGCAGCGCAGGGCACCCGCCCAGACGCGCCGCAGACATCGCGTAAGTAGGCCCTGCTACCTCCGGCATCAGCCCACTCGGCAGTTGCCGTACGATCCGACACGGTTGTTCCTCAACCCCCGGTCACGGCTGGTTGCCATCCCGACGAGGAAGCTTGTCGCCGATCGCCTCCACTAGAGCCTTGACCTCCTCGGGGAACTTGTGGGCCCAGGTCGTTAGGAACGCGCTCTTGACGATGTGGCCGGAGGTGAAGTCCAGGTCGCCGCCGATCTGTTCCCAGACCATGTGCCTGTCCCAGTTGGTCAGCGCGCGCTCCTTCACGACCTTCTTCACTCGCTCCTGGTCGTGCAGGCCGAGGTGGAGAGCCACTGCAAGCCGACCTGCTTCTTCCTCCAGGCAATCCAGCACCCGATTCATTACGTGGGCCTCGGGCAAGCTGGTCCCGGGCAGCGTGAAGATGCCGTTATCGGGATTGGCGCGCTCGGACTGGTCGCCGTCGAGAACGCAAATCGACGGATAGGTGCGGGTTGGGTCGATGTTGTGGTGAGTGTTGACCTTGATGGCCGGGTCGGCGCCTCCCATCGCATGAATCTTGACCTCGTCCAGCTCGATGCCCCCGTGGCTGCGCAGGGCGGTGGTGACCATGAGCTCGGCGAATTCGTCCTCGACGAAGATTGCGAGTTTCGCCTGAATTTGTCCAGTGATGGTCCGTAGGGCTTTGACGTCGAGTTTTCCCTGGATCACGTCGCCCTGCAGAGCAGCCCAGATGGCCTTGGAGGGCAGCGGGGCGAGCGCGTCGTTGGAGTGCGTGGTGAAGATGACCTGGCAGGATTTGCGGTGGGCGACACCGATCAAGTACTCGACCATGCGCTGAGTTGCCACCGGGTGCAGGCCGTTTTCGATTTCCTCGATGAGGATCATGGCCCCGGGGGAGGCTGCTTCGACATCGGCGACGATGCGGATGACGCTCGCTTCGCCGGCGCCAAAGTGGAACTCGGAATACGCGTCGCCCCCAGGGGTGAGCCCGGAGAAGAGCTTGACCTTGCCGGCGGCGTCCACGTAGAGCTGCTGGAATCCTTTTATGGGCTTGGCCAGGATTCTTGCGGCGTGCTCTGTGACCTCGGGAGCAAGAGTTACCTCGCGCGCGGCGGCGAACGACCCGCCGATCGCGACCTTGAAGTTGGACCGCTCGGTGGCGGGCAGGGTCCGCTCGACTCCGAACACCAGCACTTCCCGCTCCGGGGCGGTGCGGTTCCATTTCAGCTGCTTGAAGCTCGCGGTGCGCGAGACCGACAGGCGAGGGTTGAGCTCCTTGTCGATGAGTTCGTACTCGATCGACCAGTTCTGCATGCTGGCGTCGTACTTGCCGCTTTTGGCGAAGAATCGCCCCGGAGCGACGCTCTTGTAGGCAAGCGCCGCCGCCCCTAGGACGGTGGTCTTGCCCCCGCCGTTCGGTCCGACCAACGCGGTGACCGGGAAGTCGAAGGTAACTTCACGGTCGGTGAAGCCTCGAACCTTCCGCAAGGTCAGTCGCTTGAGGTATTTGCCGTAATTCTCCTTGGAGACCTTGGTCTCCAAGTCGGTGATCACGCTCGGCCGGACTTCGCTCCTGTAGTCAGCCACCACTGTCCCGTCTGTGTCTCGACTGTGTACGGGGTCATCGTCGCAGATCCGACGAACCGAAAGGCGGTGTCCTTTCGCGAAGTTAGTCGTCGGATTGTGGGGGCTGACCTGGATGGACTGTCTTCCGCGAGACGGTGTCGGTCTCCGCGGGGGTGTGCCAGGCGGGTCAGGACTGCCATGTCGGAGCGTAGCGCTGAGGGCAGCGCAAGCGGACGTAGTGGCGGAGCAGTGAGTAGGACACGGAGACATCGTGGTCGTCCATGAGGTTCAGCCAGATCTGTTTCGGTCCGAGGCCCTGATCCAGCATGGCCTGGATGGGCTCCATGAGGTCGCTGTCGAGGTGCGAATGGCTCCGCTCGACTCCTCGGGGAGGCGGCTGCATCGTGTCCAGGGCGAGGCGGACTAGACGTCGAGGTACTTGGTGTCGCAGGGCCAGGTCCTGAATTGTGCGGCCTCTCCGGGCGTCGATGTAGATGAGCAGGGGGAGATGGGGCTGGTCGGGGAACAGCTCTGTTCGAGGAGTGCGCGGGTTGGGTTTCATGCGGCCGCGCGGGGAGCTGGCGTCAGCGAGCGCCCGGTCGAGAGACTCCTCGGAGCGGCCGGAGACCGCAGCCAGGCGGTCCAGCTGGGGTTTGCCGAACCAGAAGGGCGGTCCGTTGAGGAAGCAGTGGAGGTAGCTCCGCTTGAGATGGTTCGTGTGAGCGAGGCGGCGGATGTAGGAGTCGGTGATCTCGCCAGCACAGGGCCGTAGTTGGACGGGCAGCGGAGCCAGCGGGCGAGGTAGCTCCGGCAGCGGGAGGGTCACGTCAGCGGCCCTTCTTCGTGGCTTCCGCGGCGTGGTCCAGGGGGATTGCGTCGAGACCTGCCTTCGTCACGCGTTCTGTGCCGCTGAGAATTGCGTCGATCGCGGCGCCGCGGATTGCGTGGGAGAGCGCGCCTATCATGCCGTCGGCCCGCTTGTGCAGGTAGCGGTCCAACTTGATCAGACTGCCCGGCGGGTGATCGTGCAGGAGCAGGGTCTCCTCCATCGTTGCGACCAGTCCCTTCCACTCGTCGCCGTAGGGGAACGGGCGGGTGGGGACGAGGGTGAAGCGGCCTGCGATCTGGGCGCCCCGTGTGCCGGCAAGGAGCTCGCTGGTGTCGAGGTTGATGCCTGCGTAGACGAACGTCGCGGGGATGCGCTCTGAGAAGTACTTCAAGGTGTCGGAGACCTCGGCCCCGGCCCGTGTTACCTGCGAGACGTTATGGATTTCGTCGACGATGACCAGGCCGGTGCGGGTGTCTGTGCAGACGCCGACCACCGCTTCGATGATGTCGGTCATGTTCGATCTGGCCCGAACCGGCAAACCCAGGAAGCGAGCGAACTCGGCAGCGACCATCCGGGCGGACGCTGCGGGCGGGACGGTGATGTAGAGCACCGGGATGCGGTCGGTGACGTTCGGGTGACGGGCCCGGTCGAGCAGTTCGTGGGCCAGCCCGAGCTGGGTGATCGCGCTGGTCTTGCCCGTTCCGGGCAGCCCGGAGACCATCAGGCCGCGGCGAGCGCTGATCGCGTGTCGGTTGAGCAGGACCAGCCGCCGGCCGCAGACCACCGTCTTCTCGACGAACGAGGTGGCGACTACCAGCATCCGTGCGTGGTGGTCGAGCCGGTCATCGTCATAGAGCGTCCGCTCGGTCGAAGACAGCTTGGCCAGCTCGGCGGGAGCCAGCAGGACCGGAGGTCTGGGTGGGCCTGCGGCGAACCTCCGCCATCCGTCCAGGGTGGTCAACTGCCGGTTGGTCTCGGCGTCGGCTTCCTGAAGCGTGGAGTGCCGGGTTTCCGGTTCGGAGATGGTCAAGGACGCCTCCAGGGGTTCGAGAGCGGGTCGAACAGACCCAGTGGGATGACTTCGGCCAGCTCGGTGTCTGCCTGGTCTTCCTGAACGGCTCCCTCCGACGGCGGATCGGGGGCCGGCCGGTTAGGGGCGGTGGCCCGGGTCCGTGCGGCGACGCGCCGGGACCGTTTAGCTGCAGGCCCCTTCTCTGGTGCGGGACCGTCGTGGGCCCGCCGCAGTAGCGCGGCAGCAGCGTCCGCGATCTGTTCCTCGGTGCCGCCGGGGACCTGCTCGCAGGCGTGGTCCCAGGCCAGTTCCCCGAACGGGACACCGACGCGGCGCAGGTGCTTCCAGAAGACGGTGATCCACCGGTCGCGTCGGCGGTCGCGCACCCAGATGCGGGAGATGTCGTAGGGGTCGTGGTGGATCTCCCACAAGCCCTTCTTCTCCATCACCCCGGAGTGTTGGCGGCGCAAGGGGCCCAGTTCGCCGTCGTCGTAGGTGCGGTGCTTGATCCGGATGCCGTAGCTGTTGATCGCCTGCCAGCGTTCGGGCAGCAACTCGACGTAGTCCTCGCCGTTCAGTGGAACCGGGACATAACCGCAGGACTGAAGCAGCATCGCGTACTTCTCGTTCGGGGAGAACGCCCGCCTGGGCGCCTGCGGATCACGCAGCCCGTCATGCGGCCTGGTCTGCCAGATGGCGATGACCCACTCGTCGAGCAGGTTCTGAAGTTCGGGGAGAGTCCAGAGCGGCCCGTCCTCCAGCTTCCGGCCGCGGCGGTCCGTGGTCGAGCCGGTGTAGCCCGCGACGAACTGGGCGAACAGCGTGGCCACCGAGCCCAGAGTCTTCTCGATCGTGCCTTTGTCGGTCGGCGTCGCCTTGTGGGCCGGTTGCAGGTTGATGCCCAGGTAGCGACAGGAGGCCCGGAAGTTCCGGGAGACGAACACCTTGCCGTGGTCGCAGACGATCGTCTCCGGCACGATCACCGGCCGTGCCGCCGCGTGCCCCAGGCGCTCGTCCAAGGTCAGCAGCCGCCGATGCGGCAGCACCGAACGGGACATGCGTAGGGCCTCTGACCAGCCTGGCCGCATCGCTTCCGGGGTGACACTCCGGGCCAACAGTGCGGAAGCGTCCGCGGCCTTGGTAGTCGGCCGCAGCACTGCAGCCGTGATTGACCTCGTTGCGATGTCGACCATCGCCGTCAGCTCGACCTTCTCCGCAATCCCGTCGTCCAGACGCACCAGCACATCCAGCGGGGTCGAGTCGATCTGCATCAGCTCGCCCGGCGCACTGGCCGGAAGTTCCCCGAACGGGCCGGGCGGCCGTGCCTTGACCGACCGGCGTGTACTCGCCGATCCCGTCGCGTGAGTGCCGGTCGCCAGCTTGCTGTAGAGCCGATAGAGAGTGGCCCGCGAGGGAACCCCGACCCCGGCGGCATCCTCGCTGCCGGTCAGGATCTCCTTGACCCGCCAGACGATGAATCCGATCGTCTTCGACGAGTCCTCGGCCGTCTCGTCGATTGCCTGCCGCATCGCTTCCACCACCGCCGCATCGACCTTCCCGAAGGCCGGCATCTGCTTGGCCGACCGGCCGTCGGCCAGGCCGACCAACCCGTCACGCTGGTAGCGCTGGCGCCGCTGCTTGATGCCGCTGGCCGTCACCTTCTGCCCGGCCGCCGTCAACTCGGCCGCCTTGGCCCGCTCGCGCTCAGCCAAGGAATGCAGCCTCGGGTCGAACTCCGGCCGAGACGCTGCCTCATCGGAGGCTCCCGGCGGCAGCCCGTGCAGCACCTCCAGGATGTGCCCCTCCCACCAAAGTGCCTGTTCAGCCGCTGTCTCAGTGAACTCCGCGATCCGCGCGGTGGGCGGGACCCTCCGCCCCCACTCGTTCAATGGGCGCCCCTTCCGATTAGGCCCACCACCGTGCGAGGGCCCAGCAACTGGACCGACAGGTTCTCGGCGACCAGTTCCTGGCGCCAGAGCAGATGGAATAGCGCGGGCAGCGTCGCGAGCCGGTCACCCGCCGCGTCTGCCCCAGGCAGCAGCGGCCCCGGCGTCGCGAAGACCTCCCGCAGGCGGTCCGCAGCCGTGCGGTGCAGGCACCGCGGGTGCCGGTAGCGCGACAGCCACCGGACATTCGCCAGCAACACCGCCTTCGGTGCCCCGACCCGCCTGAATCCCCAGCCCACCTGGGTGCAGGCCGCCCGTGTCGCCTCGAACGCCTCCACGTCCTTCGGTTCGATCCGCTCGTCCGCACGGACATCGATCACCACCGCCGAGCCGTCCACGCGGCGTACGAAGTAGTCCGGAGCGTGCCGACGCTCCCGTAGCTCGTCGTGCCAGTGCAGCCAGAAGGGCTGCGAGGCGATCCCCGTCACCTTCGAGTCGAAGTCCATGAGCAGAAGCCGGTCCCGTTCCAGCCAGGACTCGAAGCCGACATGCTGCCTGGTCGTCGCCGCCCAGTACCAGCCCGCGAAGTGACGCTCACCACGCGACCACCGAAACGGCCGCACCGGCCCTACATCCTCGAAACGGGCCGTCGCACAGTCCAGCAGCGGACGTCGTTGTCGCTCGCCTACCGCGTCTACGTATGACAGCTCGACGTACAGACCTGCAAGATCCACCCCAGCCGGTACGACCACCCAGAACCTCCAGTGCGATTGCCCGCACGACTAGGTTCACTGAGACGGAAGGCCGAACGACTGGGTTCGGTGAGTAAACGCCTCGATTGGATGAGAGCGGTCACCGGCATGGCCGGGCATGACCGAGCGGCGGCCATGCACTAGAGTTATCTCGACATCGAGATAACTGCTTACGGCGCACCGTGGCCGCCACCGGGTGAGGGTTACCTAACTTAGCCTTACCTTAGCGGATCCGCGCGAGGTCGTGGCGGCAGCATGACGGTAGTACGCGCACATTGATGAAGGAGACTGTCGTGTCGGCGAACAGCTTCGACGCCCGCAGCACGCTGCGCGTGGGCGACGAGTCGTACGAGATCTTCAAGCTGGACAAGGTCGAGGGCTCCGCGCGCCTCCCTTACAGCCTGAAGGTGCTCCTGGAGAACCTGCTCCGCACCGAGGACGGCGCGAACATCACCGCCGACCACATCCGGGCGCTCGGGAACTGGGACTCCCAGGCCCAGCCGAGCCAGGAGATCCAGTTCACGCCGGCGCGCGTGATCATGCAGGACTTCACCGGTGTGCCCTGCGTCGTCGACCTCGCCACCATGCGTGAGGCCGTCGCCGCGCTCGGCGGCGACCCGGCGAAGATCAACCCGCTCTCCCCGGCCGAGATGGTCATCGACCACTCCGTCATCGCCGACAAGTTCGGTACGAAGGACGCCTTCGCCGAGAACGTCGAGCTCGAGTACGGCCGCAACAAGGAGCGCTACCAGTTCCTGCGCTGGGGCCAGACCGCGTTCGACGACTTCAAGGTCGTCCCCCCGGGCACCGGCATCGTCCACCAGGTGAACATCGAGCACCTGGCCCGTACGGTCATGGTCCGCAACGGCCAGGCGTACCCCGACACCCTCGTCGGCACCGACTCCCACACCACCATGGTCAACGGCCTCGGTGTGCTCGGCTGGGGCGTCGGCGGCATCGAGGCCGAGGCCGCGATGCTCGGCCAGCCGGTCTCCATGCTCATCCCGCGCGTCGTCGGCTTCAAGCTGACCGGCGAGCTCCCGGCCGGCACCACCGCCACCGACCTCGTCCTCACGATCACCGAGATGCTGCGCAAGCACGGCGTCGTCGGCAAGTTCGTCGAGTTCTACGGTGAGGGCGTCGCCGCCACCTCCCTCGCGAACCGCGCCACCATCGGCAACATGTCGCCGGAGTTCGGCTCCACCGCCGCGGTCTTCCCGATCGACGGCGAGACCCTGAACTACCTCAAGCTCACCGGCCGCTCCGAGCAGCAGGTCGCGCTCGTCGAGGCGTACGCCAAGGAGCAGGGCCTCTGGCTCGACCCGGCCGCCGAGCCCGACTTCTCCGAGAAGCTCGAGCTCGACCTCTCCACGGTCGTCCCGTCCATCGCCGGCCCGAAGCGCCCGCAGGACCGCATCATCCTCGCGAACGCTGCCGCGCAGTTCGCCCAGGACGTGCGCAACTACGTCGCCACCGCCGACGAGGCCGGCGAGGAGTCCTTCCCGGCCTCCGACGCCCCGGCCGTCTCCAACGGCGTCCCGTCGAACCCCGTCGAGGTCACCGCCCCCGACGGCACGACGTACACGATCGACCACGGCGCCGTCACCGTCGCCGCGATCACCTCCTGCACCAACACGTCGAACCCGTACGTGATGGTCGCCGCCGCGCTCGTCGCGAAGAAGGCCGTCGAGAAGGGCCTGACCCGCAAGCCGTGGGTCAAGACCACCCTCGCCCCGGGCTCGAAGGTCGTCACCGACTACTTCGACAAGGCGGGCCTGACCCCGTACCTCGACAAGGTCGGCTTCAACCTCGTCGGCTACGGCTGCACCACCTGCATCGGCAACTCCGGCCCGCTGCCGGAGGAGGTCTCCAAGGCCGTCAACGAGCACGACCTCGCCGTGACCTCGGTGCTCTCGGGCAACCGCAACTTCGAGGGTCGCATCAACCCCGACGTCAAGATGAACTACCTGGCCTCCCCGCCGCTGGTCGTCGCGTACGCCATCGCGGGCTCCATGAAGGTGGACATCACCAAGGACGCGCTCGGCGTCGACCAGGACGGCAAGCCGGTCTTCCTCGCCGACATCTGGCCCTCCGAGGCCGAGGTCAACGACGTCGTCGCGAACGCGATCGGCGAGGACATGTTCTCGAAGTCGTACGAGGACGTCTTCGCGGGCGACGCCCAGTGGCAGGCCCTGTCGATCCCGACCGGCTCCACCTTCGAGTGGGACGCCGAGTCCACCTACGTGCGGAAGCCCCCGTACTTCGAGGGCATGACGATGGAGACCACCCCGGTCACCGACATCGTCGGCGCCCGCGTCCTGGCCAAGCTGGGCGACTCGGTCACCACCGACCACATCTCCCCGGCCGGCGCCATCAAGGCCGACACCCCGGCCGGCAAGTACCTCACCGAGCACGGTGTGGAGCGTCGTGACTTCAACTCCTACGGCTCGCGCCGTGGCAACCACGAGGTCATGATCCGCGGCACGTTCGCCAACATCCGCCTGCGCAACCAGATCGCGCCGGGCACCGAGGGCGGCTTCACCCGCGACTTCACCCAGGCCGACGCGCCGGTGTCGTTCATCTACGACGCCTCGCAGAACTACCAGGCCGCCGGCGTCCCGCTGGTCATCCTGGGCGGCAAGGAGTACGGCTCCGGTTCGTCCCGCGACTGGGCCGCCAAGGGCACCGCGCTCCTCGGCGTCAAGGCCGTCATCACCGAGTCGTACGAGCGCATCCACCGCTCGAACCTCATCGGCATGGGCGTCCTCCCGCTCCAGTTCCCGGCCGGCCAGTCGGCCGACTCGCTCGGTCTGACCGGCGAGGAGACGTTCTCGATCGAGGGCGTCACCGAGCTGAACAACGGCACCACGCCGTCGACGGTCAAGGTCACCACCGACACCGGTGTCGAGTTCGACGCGGTCGTCCGCATCGACACCCCCGGTGAGGCGGACTACTACCGCAACGGCGGCATCATGCAGTACGTGCTCCGCAACCTGATCCGCGGCTAAGCACCACGGCTGGTACGACAAGGGCCCCGCTCCTCGGAAGAGGAGCGGGGCCCTTGCGTTACCCAGTGATCGTTACCCGGAAGCCGATCAGAACATCTCGCGGAAGCTGTTCCAGCCGCTGGTGCCGATCTTCTTGCGGGCGCCGTACGGGCTCGTCGTGTTGACGCCCTTGCCCGGGTACAGCCACAGGCCGCCGTCGCGGTCGCGGGCGACGAGGTCCGCCTTGCCGTCGAAGTTCAGGTCGCCGGGGGAGACGAGGAGGTTGAACCAGTTCCAGCCGGTGCCGATGCGGACGCGTCCCGTGAAGGGCGTCGCGTGGCTGCCGGTGCCCTTGTAGAGCCACAGGTAGCCGTTGCGGTCCTTGGCGACGACGTCGGCCCTGCCGTCGCCGGTGATGTCGCCCTTGCCGGCGATCTGGGTGTACTGGTTCCACCCGCCGCCGACGCGCTTGCGGCCGGTCAGCGAGCCGTTGCCGTAGGCCAGGTAGTGCCACAGCACGCCGTCGGCGTCGCGGGCGAGGATGTCGTCGGCGATGCCGCCGCCGGTGTTGCCGGCGGAGAGGACCTCGTTGTAGATGCCCCAGCCGCTGCCGATGTAGCGGGGGTTGCCGCCCCACGGCGTGTAGTTCAGGTTGCCGCCCTTGACGGTGTACATACCGTTGGCGAAGCCGCTGCCGTCCAGGTCGGCCTGCGAGAAGTGCTTGTGCTGGGTCCAGTTCGTGCCGCAGCTCTCGGCCAGGCGCTGGATGCCGCCGCCGCCGACCGGCTCGTAGCACCAGATGGTGCCCGCGCTGTTGACGCCCTGCAGGAAGTTCACCTGAGCCGCGGCGGTCGCGTCGGCCGCGAACGCGTTCGCGCCGGAGGCGGGCTGCTCGACGGCGGCGCGGGCGGAGACGGCGGGCTTGGGCGCGTCGGCGGCGGTGGCCGCCGTCGTCGTCCCGACGAGGGCCGCGGTTATCGCCGCGACCGTCAGGCGGGACAGAACGCTCGTACGGTTCAGGCGAGAAGACTTCGCCACGTAGTACTCCAAATGCTGAGGGATTCAGGCAGGTTCGCCGCGCCCGGCCCTGCGGAGGGGGGCGTCGGCGACGGGTCCATCCTCCCGGATCCCCCTTACGGAATTCCTACATGACGGGGTGTCTGTGACACAACTGTTTCGGTAGCGGACGTATGTCCGCTTTTATCCCGGGGAGTGACCTCCAGTACGTCTGTCCCTGATGCCCTGTCAAGGGTGTTGCGGAGTCGACTATTGGACGAAACGCCGCAGATTCGACGTGCTTAACCCTGAGGTCTCAACTCGGGAAAGATGGCTGTCGAAAGTCGCATTCGATCTTGCTCCGGCGACGGGAAGTGGACTATACCTGTCGGCGTCCAGCCAGTCGGAGCGCTCATCTCGAATGCTTCGGCGACGGCCCGACGCGTGCACGACCCGGCTGCAATTGACCGCGGTGGCGGGGCCCTTCGCCTGTGGCGAGACGAGTTACGGGCGACCGGTACACCGCCTGAGTCCTGAATGAAGGCGAGGACTTGAGCATGGGATCCACCTCCGCACACAACGGTGAGGGCCTCGGCCGTCGCGATCTGATCAAGCGTTCCGCCGCTCTCGGTCTGATCTCCGTACCGACCATGGGCTTCCTCTCCGCCTGCGCGAGCAGTGACGGCGGCGGCAACGGAAAGGTCGAGAAGGGCACGAAGTCCGAAAAGAACCCCCTTGGGGTGAACGAGTCGGCCGAGCTCGACTTCGTCCTCTTCGACGGCGGATTCGGACAGCAGTACGCCAAGGACGCCATCAAGATCTACGAGGGCAATTACCCCAAGGCGAAGGTCAAGTTCACCCCCACCCAGAAGATCACCACCACGCTCCAGCCGCGCTTCAACGGCGGCACCCCGCCGGACCTCATCGACAACTCCGGCGCCGAGCAGATGGACATGGGCGTCCTCGTCGGCCAGAAGCAGCTCGCCGACCTGACCCCGCTGCTCGACGCGCCGTCCGTCGACGACCCGAGCAAGAAGGTCCGCGACACCCTGCGCCCCGGCATCATCGAGATGGGCCAGTTCGACGGCGAGCAGTGCTGGATCCTCAACTACGCCTACACGGTCTACGGCGTCTGGTACTCGCAGAAGCTCCTCGACTCGCTCGACGCGAAGTACCCCGAGACCTGGGACGAGATGATCGCGCTCTGCGCGAAGGCCAAGAAGAAGAACATCGCGCCCTGGACGTACGCGGGCAAGCACCCGTACTACGTCCCCTTCTCGCTCTACCCG
Organism: Streptomyces sp. NPDC020807; assembly: GCF_040641575.1. NCBI lineage: Bacteria > Bacillati > Actinomycetota > Actinomycetes > Kitasatosporales > Streptomycetaceae > Streptomyces > Streptomyces sp. NPDC020807. The sequence continues at coordinate 16,365 of NZ_JBFADU010000031.1, read as the reverse complement.
ATGATCGCCAAGGTCGGTGGCCGCGAGGTCCTGGACGCCATCGACAACCTGGAGCCGAAGGCCTGGGAGCACCCCGCGGTCAAGGCCTGCTTCGAGGCCTACTACGAGCTCGTGAAGAAGGGCTACATCCTCAACGGCACGCCCGGTCTCGACCACATCCAGTCGCAGACCGCCTGGACCGAGGGCAAGGCGCTCTTCATCCCCAACGGCTCCTGGGTCGAGAACGAGGCCGCCAAGACCATGCCGGCCGACTTCGCCCTCGCGGTGTCCGGCCCGACCGGTCTGGACTCCTCCGACAAGATGCCCTTCGGCACCATCTGGGCCGCCGGTGGAGAGCCCTTCATCGTCCCGGCCAAGGCGAAGAACCCCGAGGGCGGCATGGAGCAGCTGCGCATCATGCTCAGCGAGGCCTCCTCCAAGAACTTCACCTCGTCCGTGAAGTCCCTGACCGCGCTCAACGGCGGCACCGACGGCATCGAGCTCTCCCCGGGCCTCAAGTCGGGCGTCGCCGCCCTGGAGAAGGCCGGGCAGAACGTCGTCAACCCGCGCCTCCAGGACTGGTACGTCGCCCTGCAGAAGGAGAAGATCGGCGTCGCCGGCCTCGGCGAGATGATGGCCGGCCGCGCGACCCCGGCCGAGACGATCAAGAAGATCCAGAAGTTCGCCGACGAGGCGGCCAAGGACTCGAGCATCAAGCACTACAAGCACTGAGGTACTGCCGGGGCCCCTTCCCGCCGACCGGGAGCGGGCCCCGGCCCCTTGGCGCGCAGCACCGGCGGCGCGCCCGGCGCGGGACAGATCCGCGGGACAGATCGGGGTCGGTAGGAATGCAACACGGCAAGTACCGTTTCATCGTGGGGTTCCTGGCGACCCCCCTCGCGCTCTACGCGCTGTTCGTCATCTGGCCGTTCGTCCAGTCCATCTACTACTCGCTCACGGACTGGACCGGACTGAGCCCTGAATTCGGGTTCGTCGGGCTCGACAACTACGGCAGACTCCTCGACGACGAGATCTTCTGGAAATCACTCCAGCACAGCCTGACCTTCGCGATCGTGCTGCCGCTGGTGACGGTCGGAATAGCGCTGTTCTTCGCGTTCATGCTGAATGTCGGTGGTCGGCGGCGCAGAGGCGCGGCCATCGCGGGCGTGCGCGGATCGTCGTTTTACAAGATCGTCTATTTCTTCCCGCAGGTGCTGTCGATCGCGATCGTCGCGCTCCTCTTCCAGTTCGCGTACAACCCGAACAGCGGAGCCATCAATTCCGTACTGAAGGGCGTCGGTCTCGGCAGCATTCAGCCGGACTGGCTCGGTGATCCGGATCTCGCCCTCATCTGCGTGATGGTGGTCCTCGTCTGGTCCACGGTCGGATTCTTCGTCGTCCTGTTCTCGGCCGGCATGGCGTCCATTCCGCGGGACTTCTACGAGGCGGCGCTCCTCGACGGCGCCAGCCGGTTCACCACCTTCTTCAAGATCACGCTGCCGCTGCTCTGGGACACCGTGCAGTCCGGCTGGATCTACATGGGCATCCTCGCGCTCGGCGCGGAGTCCTTCGCCGTGGTCCAGATCATGACCATCGGCCCCAGCGGCGGCGGGCCCGACTACTCCACCATCGTGCTGCCGCTGTACGTGTACCAGAAGGCGTTCCGGGACGGTCAGGCCGCCTACGCAACGACCATCGGCGTCGCGCTCCTCCTCGTCACGCTGGCCTTCGCGGCCGTCGTCATGAAGCTGGGCCGGCGCGAGCGGCTGGAGTTCTGATGAAGACGACCGACACTGCCCCCACCGGCGTCGAGACCCCCGGCTCCCCGGGCGGCTCCGGCCTCACCCTCGTCAAGCAGGCCCCGACCGAGCGGCGCAGGACGGCCAAGGCCGAGGGCGCGGCCCTCAACGTCTTCTCGCACGGCGTCCTGATCGTCTGGGCGATCATGGTCATCATGCCGCTGCTCTGGGCGGTCATGACCTCCTTCAAGACCGACCGGGCGATCTTCACCTCGCCGTGGTCGCTGCCGGACGGGCTGCACTTCGAGAACTGGTCGCGCGCCTGGACCGAGGCGCACATGAGCGACTACTTCCTGAACACGGTCGTGGTGGTCGGCGGCTCGCTCATCGGGACCCTGCTGTTCGGCTCGATGGCGGCGTACGTGCTCGCCCGCTTCGACTTCCCCGGGAACCGCTTCCTCTACTTCCTCTTCATCGGAGGGATGAGCTTCCCGATCATCCTGGCGCTCGTGCCGCTCTTCTACGTCATGCAGAACATGGCCCTGCTCAACACCCAGCACGGCCTGATCCTGGTCTACATCGCGTACTCGCTGCCGTTCACCGTCTTCTTCCTCACGGCCTTCTTCCGCACCCTGCCCACCTCGGTGGCGGAGGCGGCCTTCGTGGACGGCGCCTCGCACACCCGGACGTTCTTCCAGGTCATGCTGCCGATGGCGAAGCCGGGCCTGATCAGCGTCGGCATCTTCAACTTCCTCGGCCAGTGGAACCAGTACCTGCTGCCGACCGTGCTCAACACGGAGCCGGAGCAGAAGGTGCTCTCGCAGGGACTCGTGCAGCTGGCCGTCAGCCAGGGATACAAGGGCGACTGGTCGGGGCTCTTCGCCGGTCTGGTGATGGCGATGCTCCCGGTCCTCGCCGCGTACATCATCTTCCAGCGTCAGGTGGTGGCCGGCCTCACCGCCGGAGCCGTCAAGTAACCCCGTCCCCGCGTTTCCCGAAGGGCCCCGGCGCACCGCGCGCCGGGGCCCTTCGGGCTGTGAGCGGACTGTGTGACACTCGCCCGTCGAGCTCGCGAGGTCTTGACGGGGGGTTAACCGAAAGCGTCCCCTTAGAGTTCACATGTTGGAGAAAACGGTGGGAGTGAGTGGGTCGATGGAGACTCCGGGGTCGCAGACCTCTCTGCACAGGGCCAATCTCGAACGGGTCGTCCGCGCGGTGCGGATGGCCGGATCGCTGACCCAGGCGGAGATCGCGCGTGCGACGGGTCTGTCCGCCGCGACGGTCTCCAACATCGTTCGGGAGCTGAAGGACGGCGGCACCGTCGAGGTCACCCCGACCTCCGCGGGCGGTCGCCGGGCCCGCAGCGTCTCGCTCTCCGGAGACGCCGGGGTCGTGATCGGCGTCGACTTCGGCCACACCCACCTGCGGGTCGCGGTCGGCAACCTGGCCCACCAGGTCCTCGCCGAGGAGGCCGAGCCGCTCGACGTGGATGCCTCCGCCGCCGAGGGCTTCGGACGGGCGGAACAGCTGGTCACACGGCTGATCGAGGCCACGGGGATCGGCCGCGACAAGGTGATCGGCGTCGGTCTCGGCGTCCCGGGGCCCATCGACGTCTCCTCGGGGAAGCTCGGCTCGACCTCCATCCTGCCGGGGTGGAGCGGCATCAACCCGGCCGAGGAGCTCGCCGGCCGGCTCGGCGTCCCCGTGCACGTCGACAACGACGCCAACCTGGGTGCGCTGGGCGAGCTGGTCTGGGGCAGCGGCCGGGGCGTCAAGGACCTCGCGTACATCAAGGTGGCCAGCGGCGTCGGCGCCGGTCTGGTCATCGACGGCCGGGTCTACCGGGGGCCGGGGGGCACGGCGGGCGAGATCGGGCACATCACCCTGGACGAGTCGGGGCCCGTCTGCCGCTGCGGGAACCGGGGCTGCCTGGAGACCTTCACGGCCGCGCGGTACGTGCTGCCGCTCCTCCAGCCCAGTCACGGACCGGATCTGACGATGGAACGGGTCGTGCAGCTGGCCAGGGGCGGGGACCCCGGCTGCCGCCGGGTCATCGCCGACGTCGGGCGGCACATCGGCAGCGGCATCGCCAACCTCTGCAACCTCCTCAACCCCAGCCGTGTGGTGCTCGGCGGCGACCTCGCCGAGGCGGGCGAGCTGGTGCTCGCCCCGATCCGGGACTCCGTGTCGCGGTACGCGATTCCCAGCGCGGCCCGCCAGCTCTCGCTGGTCCAGGGGGCGCTCGGCCAGCGGGCCGAGGTGCTCGGGGCGTTGGCCCTGGTGCTCAACGAGATGGGTGATTCAACCCTTTTGCAGGGCTCTGCGAGCGTGCCTCCGGCCGCCGTTCCGGCCTCGACGCTTGCCTTCACTTAGAGAACGCAGAACGTCGTTGCCATCTCGTTAATAATTTACTTCTTGACGACAGCGTTGCGGCCGAGTTGACTCAAGCCACCTCGGCCGCACCGTCGCGGCCTCGTCAGGGAGGCAACCCCACATGAACGCAGTGACGCGTCGTGCCGTCATAGCCACGGCCGCGGTCTCGATGGCCCTTTCCCTCGCCGCCTGCGGCCAGGCCGGTGGCGACGACAGCGCCGACAAGGGCAGCTCCACGAAGATCGGTCTGCTCCTGCCGGAGAACAAGACCTCGCGCTACGAGGCCCTGGACAAGCCTCAGTTCGAGAAGGCCGTCCAGTCCGCCTGCGGCGACTGCGAGGTCGTGTACAACAACGCGGTCTCCGACGTCGTCAAGCAGAAGCAGCAGTTCGACCAGCTCATCGCCGACGGCGTCAAGGTCATCGCCCTCGACCCGGTGGACGCCGAGAAGGCCGCCGGCTGGGTCAAGGACGCCAAGGCCAAGGGCGTCAAGGTCGTCGCGTACGACCGCGCCGTCGCCGGTGCCGACGCCTACGTCAGCCACGACAACAACAAGGTCGGCGAGCTCCAGGGCCAGGCCCTCCTCGCGGCCCTCGGCCCGAAGGCCGCCACCGCCAACGTCGTGATGATCAACGGCGACGAGAAGGACCCGAACGCCGCGCTCTTCAAGAAGGGCGCCCACAGCGCCCTCGACGGCAAGGTCGGCAAGATCGCCTTCGAGGCCTCCGGCGAGTGGGACCCGAAGGTCGCCGGCGAGAAGATGTCCGCCGCGATCTCCTCGGTCGGCAAGGACAAGATCAACGCCGTCTACTCCGCCAACGACGGCATGGCCGGCGGCATCATCACCTCCCTGGAGAACGCCGGCGTCAAGAACGTCCCGGTCGGCGGCCAGGACGCGGAGGCCGCGGGCATCCAGCGCATCATCGCGGGCTCGCAGACCTTCACCATCTACAAGTCCCCGCTCCAGCTCGCCCCCGAGGCCGCGAAGTTCTCGGTCAACCTGCTCAAGGGCAAGGAGCTCGGCGCCCAGGGCGCGACCGACGGCGTGCCGTCGACGCTCTTCGCGCCGGTCGTGGTCGACAAGACCAACATCCAGTCCACCGTGGTCAAGGACGGCATCTACCGCGCGTCCGAGATCTGCGCCGCCGACCTCGCCGCCAAGTGCACCGAGCTGGGCATCAAGTAACACCCCAGGCAACACCCCCTCGCCGGTGCCCACAGGCACCGCACCCCCGGTGACGGACCCCGCGCCCGCCCCTCGTACAAGAGGTGAAGACCCCGCGCGAGGCTGACCGTCCCCACCCGCGCCGTCCGGCTCCCGGCCGACCCAACCCCGCTGTCGGGCCGGGAGCCGGACGTGCAAGCCCCCCAGAGACTTTCGGCTCCGCCCCGCGCGGCGGCGCCGTGCCCGCCGCCCCGTCGGCGGCGAAGGAGTTGGTTCACGTGTCCCAGACGCCCGTGCTGGCGTTGCGCGGGATCTTCAAGCGGTTCGGAGCGGTTCAGGTCCTCTCCGGTGTCGATCTCGAAGTCCACGCAGGAGAGGTCGTCGCGCTCGTCGGCGACAACGGAGCGGGCAAGTCGACGCTCGTCAAGACGATCGCCGGCGTGCACCCCATCGACGAGGGCGCCATCGAGTGGGAGGGCGAGCGGGTCGAGATCAACCGCCCGCACGACTCCCAGAACCTGGGCGTCGCGACCGTCTACCAGGACCTCGCGCTCTGCGACAACCTCGACGTGGTCGCCAACCTGTTCCTCGGCCGCGAGATCAAGAAGGGCGGCGTCCTCGACGAGGTCGCCATGGAGAAGCGGGCCAAGGACCTCCTCTCCACCCTCTCCATCCGCATCCCCAGCGTCCGCATCCCCGTCGCCGCCCTCTCCGGCGGCCAGCGGCAGGTCGTCGCCATCGCGCGCGCCCTCGTCGGCAACCCCAAGATCGTGATCCTGGACGAGCCGACCGCCGCCCTCGGCGTGGAGCAGACCGCGCAGGTCCTCGACCTCGTCGAGCGCCTCCGCGAGCAGGGCCTCGGCGTCATCCTCATCAGCCACAACATGGCCGACGTGAAGGCCGTCGCCGACACCGTCGCCGTGCTGCGCCTCGGCCGGAACAACGGCACGTTCCCGGTGGCCACCACCACCCACGAAGAGATCATCGCCGCGATCACCGGCGCCACGGACAACGCGGTGACCCGCCGCCAGGCCCGCAACGCGGAGGCAGCCCAGTGAGCACCACGCCCCGTACCTCCGAGGACACCGTGCCCGAGCCCCGGACGAGCGTGGAGGCCGGCGCCGCCGCGATCCCCGCCGTCGACCCCCGCCTCCTCGTCCGCCAGCAGGGCGTGAAGGGCTACGTCGACGAGTTCGCGCGCAAGATCCGCTCCGGTGACATCGGCTCCCTGCCCGTCGTGATCGGCCTGCTCGTCATCGGCGTCGTCTTCCAGGCGCTGACCGGCAACTTCATCACCTCGTACAACCTCGACCAGATCACGCTGTACGCGGTCGGCCCCGGCATCATGGCCGTCGGCATCGTCTTCGTGCTGCTGCTCGGCGAGATCGACCTCGCCGTCGGCTCCGTCGCCGGCCTCGCGGGCGCGGTCTGGGGCGTTCTCGGCACCGACATGCCGGACGGTCTCGCGATCCTCCTCGGCATCCTCTCCGGCACCCTGATCGGCGCGTTCCACGGCCTGGTCTTCGCCAAGATCGGCGTCCCCGCCTTCGTCGTCACCCTCGCCGGCTTCCTCGGCTGGGCCGGTCTGCAGACCTGGGTGATGGGCGAGCGGTCCACCATCCCCACCCCGATCGGCAGCTTCGTCGGCGACCTCACGAAGTACTACTTCTCCGACGTCGCCGCCGCCTACGGCCTCGCGGTCGCCGTCATCGCCGCGTTCTACCTCGCCCAGCTGCGCGACTCCCGCCGCCGCAAGGCCGCCGAGCTCCCGCACCGCCCCCAGAGCGAGATCCTGCTCCGCACCGGCGTCCTCGCCGTCCTGGTCCTCGTCGCCGCCTACGGCTTCAACCAGGAGCAGGGCCTCCCGCTCTCGCTCGTCATCTTCCTGGGCATCCTGCTCGTCACCGACTTCGTCCTGCGCCGCACCACGTACGGCCGCCAGGTCTTCGCGGTCGGCGGCGGCATCGAGGCCGCCCGGCGCGCCGGCATCAACGTCTCCTGGATCCGGATCTCGGTCTTCATGATCTCCGGCACCATGGGCGCCGTCGGCGGCCTCTTCCTCGCCTCCGCGACCGGCGGCGCCGACCGCTCCCTCGGCGGCGGCAACCAGCTGATGATGTGCATCGCGGCCGCGGTCATCGGCGGTACGTCCCTGTTCGGCGGCCGCGGCAAGGTCTGGTCGGCGCTCCTCGGCATCCTGGTGATCCAGTCGATCGTCCAGGGCCTCAACCAGATGAACCTGTCGTCGAACGCGATCCAGTACATGATCACCGGTGCGGTCCTGCTGATCGCCGTGATCATCGACTCGGTCTCGCGCCGCACGCAGAAGTCGGCGGGACGCGCCTAGGCGGGACACGCCCAGGCGCCACGCGCCCTGGACGCGTAAGAACCGTCACACCGCCCGGCCCGGGGAAACCCGGGCCGGGCTCTCGCGCGTCAAGTGACAGAGGGACCGTACAGATCAGCGGGCTGTAGGCCATGCGGGTGATGCCTCACCCCCTGACCGGATGCCCACGATCCAAGACGGAACATTAGACTCGACAAATCGGCAAGCTCGACCAGCTCAAACGCAAGGAGGAACGGGTGGCTCTGCTGACCCGTATCAGGGGACCGCGAGATCTGGACCGGCTCTCCCCGGAGCAGCTGGACCAGCTGGCCGACGAGATCAGGTCGTTCCTCGTGGACGCCGTCTCGAAGACCGGCGGACACCTCGGCCCCAACCTCGGCGTGGTCGAGCTGACCATCGCCCTGCACCGCGTGTTCGACTCCCCGAAGGACAAGGTCCTCTGGGACACCGGCCACCAGAGCTACGTCCACAAGCTGCTCACGGGCCGCCAGGACTTCTCGAAGCTCAAGATGAAGGGCGGCCTCTCCGGCTACCCCTCGCAGGCCGAGTCCGAGCACGACGTCATCGAGAACTCGCACGCCTCCACGGTCCTCGGCTGGGCCGACGGCCTGGCCAAGGCCAACGAGGTCCTCAGGAAGGACGACCACGTCGTCGCCGTCATCGGCGACGGGGCCCTCACGGGCGGCATGGCCTGGGAGGCGCTGAACAACATCGCCGCCGCCAAGGACCGCCCGCTCGTCATCGTCGTCAACGACAACGAGCGCTCCTACGCGCCCACCATCGGCGGCCTCGCCAACCACCTGGCCACCCTGCGCACCACCGACGGCTACGAGCGCTTCCTCGCCCGCGGCAAGGACATCCTGGAGCGCACCCCCGTCGTCGGGAAGCCGCTGTACGAGACCCTGCACGGCGCCAAGAAGGGCCTGAAGGACTTCATCGCCCCCCAGGGCATGTTCGAGGACCTCGGCCTCAAGTACGTCGGCCCCATCGACGGCCACGACATCGAGGCCCTGGAGTCCGCGCTGACCCGCGCCAAGCGCTTCGGCGGCCCGGTCATCGTGCACTGCCTCACCGAGAAGGGCCGCGGCTACCAGCCCGCCCTCCAGGACGAGGCAGACCGCTTCCACGCCGTCGGCAAGATCCACCCGGACACCGGCCTGCCCATCGCCTCCTCCGGCGCCGACTGGACCGGCGTCTTCGCCGACGAGATGGTCGCGCTCGGCAAGGAGCGCGAGGACATCGTCGCCATCACGGCGGCCATGCTCCAGCCCGTCGGCCTCGACAAGTTCGCCAAGGCCTTCCCCGAGCGGGTCTACGACGTCGGCATCGCCGAGCAGCACGCCGCCGTCTCCGCCGCCGGTCTCGCGACCGGAGGCCTCCACCCGGTCTTCGCGGTCTACGCGACCTTCCTCAACCGCGCCTTCGACCAGGTCCTGATGGACGTGGCGCTGCACAAGTGCGGCGTCACCTTCGTCCTGGACCGGGCCGGTGTCACCGGCACCGACGGCGCCTCCCACAACGGCATGTGGGACATGTCGATCCTCCAGGTCGTCCCCGGCCTGCGGCTCGCCGCGCCGCGCGACGCCGACCAGGTCCGCGCCCAGCTGCGCGAGGCCGTCGAGGTCACCGACGCCCCGACCGTGGTCCGCTTCTCCAAGGGCGCCGTCGGGCCCGCCGTACCGGCCCTGCGCCGCGTCGGCGGCATGGACGTGCTCCGCGAGCCCGGCACGGACCGGCCGGACGTCCTCCTGGTCTCCGTGGGCGCGCTCGCGCCCATGTGCCTGGAGATCGCCGACCTGCTCGACAAGCAGGGCATCTCCACGACCGTCGTCGACCCCCGCTGGGTCAAGCCGGTCGACGAGGCGCTCGCCCCGCTCGCCGAGCAGCACCGGGTCGTCGTCACCGTCGAGGACAACAGCCGCGTCGGCGGTGTCGGCTCGGCCGTCTCGCAGGCCCTGCGCGACGCCGGCGTCGACGTACCGCTGCGTGACTTCGGCATCCCGCCGCGCTTCCTCGACCACGCCTCGCGCGCCGAGGTCATGGCGGAGATCGGACTGACCGCGCCGGACATCGCGCGCCAGGTCACCGGCCTGGTCTCGCGTCTCGACGGCCTCCCCCAAGCTCTCGGCTCCGCTCGAGCAGGGGGGACCCCCTCCGAGAGCACCCCGCAGGCCGTGGAACCCGCCCGCGACTGACCGAAAACCGTCACCCTGCGTCACATTGGGGCCGGTCGGCTCACTCTTCGGAGTGTCGATCGGCCCTTTCGCGTGCATTCTGGCTGTAGAGCGGGCAGCTCCTTGTCCAAGGAGGTACGACCGTGAGTACGGACCAGCAGTCACGCGACCGGGGGCCGCGAGCCAACTCCGGCATGTTCCGGACCAAGTCGGTCGAGCAGTCGATCCGCGACACCGAGGAACCCGAGCACGCGCTCCGGAAATCCCTGTCGGCCTGGGATCTGACCGTCTTCGGCGTCGGCGTGATCATCGGCACCGGCATCTTCGTCCTGACGGGCAAGGTCGCGAAGGAGAACGCGGGACCGGCCACGGCCCTCGCCTTCGTCGCCGCCGGCATCGTCTGCGCCCTCGCCGCCCTCTGCTACGCGGAGTTCGCCTCGACGGTCCCCGTGGCGGGATCGGCGTACACCTTCGCGTACGCCTCGATCGGCGAGCTGCCGGCCTGGATCATCGGCTGGGACCTCGTCCTGGAGTTCGCGCTCGGCACGGCGGTGGTCGCCGTCGGCTGGTCGGGGTACGTCCGCTCGCTGATGGACAACATCGGCTGGCACCTACCGGCCTCGCTCGAAGGCCCCGACATTCCGGGCGGCACCTTCGACATCCTGGCGTTCCTGCTGGTCCTCGTGCTGACCGTGGTCCTCGTCCTCGGCATGAAGCTCTCCGCCCGGATCACCGCCGTCGTCGTCGCGATCAAGGTCACCGTCGTCATGATCGTGATCGTCGCCGGTCTCTTCTTCATCGTCGGTGACAACTACAAGCCGTTCATCCCGCCGGCCGTCACCCCCGAGGGCGGCGGCTCCAACTGGGACTCCCCGCTCGTCCAGCTCCTCTTCGGTTACGAGCCCACCAACTTCGGCGTCATGGGCATCTTCACCGCCGCCTCCATCGTCTTCTTCGCCTTCATCGGCTTCGACGTGGTCGCCACCGCCGCCGAGGAGACCAAGCTGCCCCAGCGGGACATGCCCCGGGGCATCCTCGGCTCGCTCTTCATCTGCACCGTGCTGTACGTGGCGGTGGCCCTGGTCGTCACGGGCATGCAGCACTACACCGAGCTGTCCGTGAGCGCCCCGCTCGCCGACGCCTTCAAGGCGGCGGGCCATCCGTTCTACGCGGGCGTGATCAGCTTCGGCGCCGCCGTCGGCCTCACCACCGTCTGTCTGATCCTGCTCCTCGGCCAGACCCGCGTCTTCTTCGCGATGAGCCGCGACGGCCTGCTGCCCCGCTTCTTCTCCGTCACGCACCCCAGGTTCAAGACCCCCTACCGCCCGACGATCCTCCTGGGCGTGGTCATCGCCGTCGTCGCCGGCTTCACCAGCATCAACGAGCTCGCGACCCTGGTGAACATCGGCACGCTCTTCGCCTTCGTCGTCGTCGCCGTCGGCGTCATGGTCCTCCGCCGCACCCGCCCCGACCTCCCCCGCGCCTTCCGCACCCCCTGGGTGCCCGTCCTGCCGATCATCTCCATCGCAGCCTCGTTCTGGCTCATGCTCAACCTCCCGGGCGAGACCTGGTTCCGCTTCGCCGTGTGGATGGCCATCGGCATCGTCGTCTACCTGCTGTACGGGCGGAGCCACAGCAGACTCGGTCTCCAGCAGCGGGGCGAGGACGTTCGCTCCTAGGGCCTGATCCGCCGGACAGGTCCCAGGCGTTGTCCGGAGCCCCAGGTCGGGCGACTACAGTCGGGGCGTACCCGAACCTGCTCCCGACGACCGGAGTGCTGGACCCCTCCATGGCGAATCGATCCCTGGCCCCCACCGCCCTTCCCCCCGGCTCCTCCCCGACCCTCCTGGGCGGCTGGATCACCCGGGGGGAGGAGGGGCGCTTCAGCGTCTACCTGCCCCGGGACGGTGAGGTGGTGCGCTGGACCGAGACGGCCGGCGGCGACTGGACCGGCCCCGTCTCCCTCGGCGGGGGCGGCCTCGCGCCCTTCCTGGCGGTGGGCCAGGGAGCCGACCGCTACGTGCACCTGGTCGGCCTGCGCCCCACGAAGACCGGTGACGGACACGTCGAGCTCGTGCACTCCATCCAGTTCCAGACCGGCCGCCCGGCCGCCGCCTGGCGCCCCATCGGGCACTCCAACGGCAAGGCCGCCTGGACGGGCAACCCCGCCGTCGCCGTGGACGCCCAGGGCCGCGCCCACGTCTTCGTGCGCAACGGCGGCGGCGGCGTCAGCTGCCGCGCCCAGAAGGACGCGGGCGGCTGGCACCCCTGGTGGGACCTGCACGGCTGGGGCAGCGACCCGTCCCCGTCCGCCGCGACCAACGGCGAGGGCCTCGTCGAGCTCTACACCGCCACCGACAAGGGCCTCCTGCGGTACGTCCAGGAGGAGCCCGGCGCCCGCCCCGTCCGCCAGGACGTGCTGCCCGCCGACGTCACCTTCGACACGCTCGCGACCGTCACCGGCCCCTCCGGGCACGTGACGCTCTTCTACCGCGACAAGGCCGGCAAGCTGGTCGCCTGGTCCCCGGGCCGCGATCTGGAGCCCACCGCCTTCGCCGACGCGGTCGGCACCGGCCCGATCGCCGCGACCCGCTGCCTGATCGACGGCTACGACTGCACCGTCCTCGCCCAGCGCGCCGAGAGCGGCCGCCTCGCGCTCGCCGCCTACCCGAGCGAGCAGGAGGACGGCGGCGTCGAGTGGTCGGAGACGGGCGACCCGCACGACGGGATCGACACCGTCCTCACCCGGGACCTCGACGGCAAACTCGTCGCCGCCTCCCTCCTCGACGGCTCCCGGGTCCTCGTCACCCGCCAGAAGACCGGCGCGGAGGGCCTCCTGCTCGAAAGCTGGCGCTCCATAGGGTGACGTCCCCGCCCAGCGGAAACGGCCCCGGCACCTGGAGGAGGTGCCGGGGCCGTACGCGTACGCCCGGAGGGGTTACGCCGGGACGCTCGCCACGCCCTGCGCCAGGAAACGCTTGCCGTTGACGCGCTCGGAGACGCCCTCACGGTCCAGGTACGGCGTGATGCCGCCCAGGTGGAAGGGCCAGCCCGCGCCCGTGATCAGGCAGAGGTCGATGTCCTGCGCCTCGGCGACGACACCCTCCTCCAGCATCAGGCCGATCTCCTGCGCCACCGCGTCGAGGACGCGGTCGCGGACCTGCTCCTCGGTCAGGACGGAGTCGCCCTGGACGAGGAGCGCGGCGACCTCGGGGTCGAGCTCCGGCTTGAAGCCGTTCTCCGGCTTGTAGACGTAGAAGCCGCGCTTGCCGGCCTCGACGACCGCCTTCAGGTTGGGGGAGACCGTGAAGCGCTCCGGGAAGGCGCGGTTCAGGGTCTCGGAGACGTGCAGACCGATGGCCGGACCGACGAGCTCCAGGAGGACCAGCGGGGACATCGGCAGACCCAGCGGCTCGATGGCCTTCTCGGCCGTCTCGACCGAGGTGCCCTCGTCGATGACGTTCTGGATCTCGCCCATGAAGCGGGTCAGGATGCGGTTCACGACGAACGCCGGGGCGTCCTTGGTGAGGACCGCGGTCTTCTTCAGCTTCTTCGCCACGCCGAAGGCGGTGGCGAGCGAGGCGTCGTCCGTCTGCTCGCCGCGGACGATCTCCAGGAGCGGGAGGATCGCGACCGGGTTGAAGAAGTGGAAGCCGACCACGCGCTCCGGGTGCTGGAGCTTCGAGGCCATCTCGGAGACCGACAGCGAGGAGGTGTTGGTGGCGAGGATCGCGTGCGCCGGGGCGACCGCCTCGACCTCCGCGAACACCTTCTGCTTGACGGACATCTCCTCGAACACGGCCTCGATGATGAAGTCCGCGTCCGCGAAGCCCGCCGCCTTGTCCAGGACACCGGAGACCAGGCCCTTGAGACGGTTGGCCTTGTCCTGGTTGATCCGGCCCTTGCCGAGCAGCTTCTCGATCTCGGCGTGGACGTAGCCCACGCCCTTGTCGACGCGCTCCTGGTCGATGTCGGTCAGGACGACCGGCACCTCGAGGCGGCGCAGGAAGAGCAGGGCCAGCTGGGAGGCCATCAGACCGGCGCCGACGACACCGACCTTGGTGACCGGGCGGGCCAGCTGCTTGTCCGGGGCGCCGGCGGGGCGCTTGGCGCGCTTCTGCACCAGGTTGAAGGCGTAGATGCCGGAGCGGAGCTCGCCGCCCATGATCAGGTCTGCGAGGGCCTGGTCCTCGGCGTCGAAGCCCTTCTGGAGGTCCCCGTCCTTGGCGGCCTCGATGATCTCCAGGGCGCGGTAGGCGGCCGGGGCGGCGCCGTGCACCTTGGAGTCGGCGATGGCGCGGCCCTTGGCGACGGCCTGGTCCCAGGCCTCGCCGCGGTCGACCTCGGGGCGCTCGACGGCGACGGAGCCGTTGAGCACGCCGGCGGTCCAGATGAGGGACTGCTCCAGGAAGTCCGCGCCCTCGAAGATCGCGTCGGCGATGCCGAGCTCGAAGACCTGCTTGCCCTTGAGCTGGCGGTTCTGGTTCAGCGAGTTCTCGATGATGACCGAGACGGCCTTCTCGGCGCCGATCAGGTTCGGCAGGATCGCGCAGCCGCCCCAGCCGGGCACCAGGCCGAGGAAGACCTCGGGCAGCGAGAACGCCGGGAGCGCCTTCGAGACGGTGCGGTAGGTGCAGTGCAGACCGACCTCGACGCCGCCGCCCATGGCCGCGCCGTTGTAGTACGCGAAGGTCGGCACGGCGAGCGCGGAGAGGCGCTTGAAGACGTCGTGGCCGCCCTTGCCGATGGCGAGCGCCTCGTCGTGCTTCTTCAGCAGCTCGACGCCCTTGAGGTCGGCGCCGACGGCGAAGATGAACGGCTTGCCGGTCAGGCCGACGGCGACGATCTCACCGTTCGCGGCCTCCGCCTCGACCTGGTCGATCGCCGCGTTCAGGTTGGCGAGGGACTGCGGGCCGAAGGTGGTCGGCTTGGTGTGGTCGAAGCCGTTGTCCAGCGTGATCAGCGCGAAGCGGCCGGCCGCGGCGGGCAGCTCGAAGTGACGGACGTGGGCGCTGGTGACGACCTCGTCGGGGAAGAGCTCGGCGGCGCCCTTCAGAAGCTCGGCGGTGGTGCTCACTTGCCCTCCCAGTGGGGGTTCTCCCAGATGACCGTCGCGCCCATGCCGAAGCCGACGCACATGGTGTTGAGGCCGTAGCGGACCTGCGGGTTCTCCTCGAACTGGCGGGCCAGCTGCGTCATCAGGCGGACGCCGGAGGAGGCCAGTGGGTGGCCGTAGGCGATGGCGCCGCCGTACTGGTTGACGCGGGCGTCGTCGTCGGCGATGCCGTAGTGCTCCAGGAAGGCGAGGACCTGGACGGCGAAGGCCTCGTTGATCTCGAAGAGGCCGATGTCGTCGATCGAGAGACCGGCCTTGGCCAGGGCCTTCTCGGTCGCCGGGATCGGGCCGTAGCCCATGACCTCGGGCTCGACGCCGGCGAAGGCGTACGAGACGAGACGCATCTTGACGGGGAGGCCGTTCTCCCGCGCGAAGTCCTCGGAGGCGATGATCGAGGCGGTGGCGCCGTCGTTCAGGCCGGCCGCGTTGCCCGCGGTGACGTTGCCGTGGACGCGGAACGGCGTCTTCAGGTTCGCCAGCGACTCCAGGGTGGTGCCCGGGCGCATCGGCTCGTCGGCGGTGACCAGGCCCCAGCCGGTCTCGCCGCCGGCGGCGTCGGTACGGCGGACGGAGATCGGCACCAGGTCGGGCTGGATCTTGTTGTCCGCGTAGGCCTTGGCGGCCTTCTCCTGCGAGCGCACGGCGTACTCGTCGGCGCGCTGCTTGGTGATGCTCGGGTAGCGGTCGTGCAGGTTCTCGGCGGTCATGCCCATGAAGAGGGCGGACTCGTCGACCAGCTTCTCGCTGACGAAGCGCGGGTTCGGGTCGACGCCCTCGCCCATGGGGTGACGGCCCATGTGCTCGACACCGCCGGCGATGACGGCGTCGTACGCGCCGAAGGCGATGGAACCGGCGACGGACGTGACGGCGGTGAGGGCACCGGCGCACATGCGGTCGATGGAGTAGCCCGGGACGGACTGCGGCAGGCCGGCGAGGATGCCGGCGGTACGGCCGAGGGTCAGGCCCTGGTCGCCGATCTGGGTGGTCGCGGCGATGGCGACCTCGTCGATCTGGGCGGGGTCGAGGCCGGGGTTGCGGCGCAGCAGCTCCCGGATGGCCTTGACGACGAGGTCGTCGGCGCGGGTCTCGTGGTAGATGCCCTTCGGGCCCGCCTTGCCGAACGGGGTGCGGACGCCGTCGACGAAGACGACGTCCCTGACGGTACGAGGCACGATGGCTCTCCTCCAGGGTGCGGGATGGCACTGCTGCGTGCGGCGCATGCCTAAGCGTGCGCTTGCTTCCTCCATGCTACTTGCGGGTAACCGGGCTGCCCAGTCCCTGGGGCGGGAGCGGTGAAGGTCACACTCCTCCGGAACGCGAAAACCCCGGCGGGGGGCCGGGGTGGGGGTGGGGCCGGGGCGGGTGCGGCGGGAGGGCGGGGCGCCTGCGGCGGGCCTTCACCCCGCCCCGCCCCTTCCCGAAACCGGGGCTCCGCCCCGGACCCCGCCCCGCGAACGCCGGCCGGGCGGGAG
>NZ_JBFADU010000030.1:0-81009 GCF_040641575.1 Streptomyces sp. NPDC020807 | reverse complement strand
GGCCGTGCGCCGGCGCGGCGCGGTCGCCCCCGGTGCGGTGCGGTGGGACGCCGTCGGCGACTCCACCGGCGACGTCGTCGTCACGGCCGCCGCACGGCCGGAACGCCTGCGCGCCGCGGTGGCGGCGCTCGGCGGCCGGATCCTGGTCGACTCCGTCGCCGTCCGGCCCGGGGGCGCCGCGCTGCTCGCCGTGCTGCCGCCGACGGTGGACGGACGGCGCCGCCTGCTCGTGGGCCTCCCCGGCGGCCCGCTCGCGGCCGTGGCGGGCGCGGTCACCCTCGCCGTACCCCTGCTGCGCCGCCTCGGCGGGCACGCGGAGGCCGTGCCGCACCGGGTGCGCGCGGCGGTGGCGCTGGCGGGGCACGGCAGGGACACGCGGCTGCTGCCGGTCCGCCGGGTGCCGGGCGGGGTGGCACCCCTCCCGTTCGACGGTCCGGGGATGCTGCGAGGCCTCGCGTTCGCGGAGGGCCTGGCGGTCGTCCCGCCGGGCGGGACCCCGGCGGGCGGGGAGACCGCTCTCCTGCCGGTGGCCGGCGGGTAGCGGACAACGGATGGCGGATGGCGGATGGCGGGTAGGGGGTAGGTGGTATCGGGCAGCGGTGGGGGGGCGAGGCGAGGGCACCCCCCGCCCGGCCCCCTCGGCCGGGCGGTCCGGGCCCCCCGCCGATACGCTGACGCCGTCCGATGTGTCCGCTACACGCTGATTCGTCCGCCCGACGGGAGTCACATGGCCGACGCCCCTCAGCCCCTCCTCTCCCCGCCCGTCCGACCGCCCACCCGCGCCGCGCTCTTCCTCGTCCTCACCGTCGCCCCCGGCGCCGAGGCCGACGTCCGCGACGGCCTCGAAGAGCTGTCGGGGCTGACCCGTTCGGTGGCGTTCCGCTCCTCCGACTCCGCCCTCACCTGCATCGCCGGGATCGGCGCGGAGGCGTGGGGGCGGCTCGTCGGCGAGCCCCGCCCCCGGGAGCTGCACCCCTTCACCCCGCTGCACGGCCCCCGGCACCACGCGCCCGCCACCCCCGGCGACGTCCTCCTCCATCTGCGTGCCCGGCGCATGGACCTGTGCTTCGAGCTGGCCAGGCTGGTGCTCGACCGGTGGGGCCCCTCGGTGTCGGTCGTCGACGAGGTGCACGGTTTCACGTACTTCGACGAACGCGACCTGCTCGGGTTCGTCGACGGCAGTGAGAACCCGACCGGCGCCGCCGCCGTCGACGCGGTGCACATCGGGGACGAGGACCCGGAGTTCCGGGGCGGGAGCTACGTCGTCGTGCAGAAGTACCTGCACGACATGGCCGCGTGGGCGGAGCTGAGCGTCGAGGAGCAGGAACGGGTCATCGGCCGGACCAAGTCGGACAACGTGGAGCTCCCCGACGGGGTGAAGCCGGCCGACTCGCACGTCGCGCTCAACACGATCGTCGACGAGGACGGCACCGAGCGGCGGATCGTGCGCGAGAACATGCCGTTCGGACGCCTCGGCGGAGGTGGCGGAGGCGGCCCCGGCAGCGGCGGCGGCGAGTTCGGGACGTACTTCATCGGGTACGCGCGGACCCCCGCCGTCACCGAGCGGATGCTCCGCAACATGTTCCTCGGCGACCCGCCCGGCACCACGGACCGCATCCTCGACTTCTCCCGCGCCGTCACGGGTGGCCTGTTCTTCGTTCCGAGCGCCGACATGCTCGACGACCTCCCGGGCGCCCCGCCCGCGTTCGCCCGGGAGACGGTCGCCACGCCGTCCCTGGGCATCGGCAGCCTGAAAGGAGCCCCCGTCCCATGACCTCCCCCGCCGTGACGGACAACCTCCACCGCGAACTCGCCCCGATCACTCCCGCCGCCTGGGCGGAGATCGAGGAGGAGGCCCGCCGCACCTTCCGCCGCCTCGTCGCGGGCCGGCGCGTCGTCGACGTGCCCGACCCGGCGGGACCCGGGCTCTCCGCCGTGGGTCTCGGCCACCTGGGCCTCATCGACCCGCCCGCCCCCGGCGTCTCGGCCCGGCTGCGCGAGGCGCGGCCGATCGTCGAACTGCGCGTCCCGTTCACCGTCTCCCGCGCCGCCGTCGACGACGTCGAGCGCGGCGCCAAGGACTCCGACTGGCAGCCGGTCAAGGACGCGGCGCGCACGATGGCGTACGTCGAGGACCGCGCGATCTTCGACGGGTACGCGGCAGCCGGCGTCGACGGCCTCCGCCACCGCTCCTCGCACCCCGTCCTGCGGCTCCCGGCCGAACCGCGCGACTACCCCGACGCGATCAGCCGCGCGCTGACGGAGCTGCGGCTCGTCGGCGTCGAGGGACCGTACGCGCTGCTCCTCGGCGCCGACGAGTACCGGGCGGTGAGCGAGACCTCCGACCACGGCTACCCGATCGCCGCCCACCTGGCCCGGATGCTCGACGGCCCGCCCCTCTGGGCGCCCGCGCTGAGCGGCGGGTTCGTCCTCTCGACCCGGGGCGGCGACTTCGAACTGAGGCTCGGGCAGGACCTGGCGATCGGCTACGCGGGGCACGACGCGGACACCGTGGACCTCTTCCTCCACGAGACGCTGACGTTCCTCACGTACACCGACGAGGCCGTGGTCTGCCTGGAGGGCTGAGCCGGGCCCGCCCGGCCGCTCGACGCGGCGCCGAGCGGGGCGGTCGGTGCCGTCGCCGTCACGCGCGCCACCAGGGCTCGCGCACGTAACGCGTCTCCTCGCTCACGCAGCCCAGGCCGTTCGAGATCTGCTCGGCGTCGAGGTCCCAGCCGACGACGCCGTTCCCCTTGCGGCTCAGCTCGATCAGGCGGGCGTCGCGGGTCTCCGCGCCGTACGTGACCCGGCAGTCGACGATCGTCGTCCACGACTGGCCGTCGAGGGCGGAGACGACGGTCAGGAGGGGGAGGACCACGACGGTCAGCGTCAGGGCCACCGCCTGTTCGGCGGCGGCCGCGCGGCGGAGCCAGGCGGGTGGCGCGTAGTCGGGGTCGTGGCCCGAGGCGCGGCCGTGGCCCGAACCGCCGGCACGGCCGGAGTCGTGGTGGGAGTGGCGGCGGCCCGTGCGGTACTCGACGACCACGCCCTGGCGGAGCGCGTACGCCGCGAGCCCCGTGGCCAGACCCCACCACGGGCCGAAGAAGCACGCGTCGATCACGGCGACGGCCAGGGGGTTGGCGACGGTCAGGGCCGCCCGGCGGAACGCCCGGACCAGGCCGCCGCCCACCGGGACCGCGCCGCGCGCGGCGAAGACGGCGAAGACGACACGGGAGACGACGACGCCGAGCACCGAACCGAGGAGGGGGTCCGTGATGACCATGCCGAGGACGACATCCGGCCAGTTGCCGGGCTCCATGCCGACCAGGACGTCCCGGACCGCGTCACCGCCCCCGACGGTGTACGTGACCTTCGCGACCGGGAGGGCCAGCGCGAGCGCGAAGAGGACCGTGTGGCCCGGGCCGCCCCTGCGGTCGGCCTCCCGGGCGTCCGACGGCTTCTCGCCCAGGACGTTCTTGGCGAGGGATTTCCCGTCTATGACGCCTCGCCCGTGCCGTTCCCGGCGCCCAGCGCGACCACGACCGCCGTCGTCCGCCCCTCGGGCGTCTCGTACGTGACAGTGTCCCCGGCCCGGCGCCCGAGGAGCGCCGCCCCGAGGGGGCTGTCCGAGGTGACCATCGTGGCGTCCAGGACCTCGGCGACGTCGTCGATCTGGACGGCCGTCTCCGTCCCGTCCTCGAACCGTACGGTCACGGTCGACCCGACTCCGACCGCGTCCGTGCCCGGCGGCCCCGCCACGCCTCCTTCGCGCAGCCGGTCGTCGATCTCCTCGATGCGGGCGTCGAGGCGATCGAGTTCCGTCGCGCGCTGGAGTTCGTCGGCCTGGTCGGCGCGGTCGCCCACCTCGCCGTCGCCGCCGTTCCCCAGCGTCGCGGCGATGGCCTCCCGTTCGGTGCGCAGCGCCGCGCGCTCGCGGACGAACGCCTCGCGGGCGACGGCGCTGAGGGGCTCGGGTCCACCGGTCATCTCTGATCCCGTCCAGATAGAGGCAGGTGCGAAAGTCATGATATGTCGGAACTTATCAGGCGTCGATGAGCGTTCATGGCAACCTGATGAACCGACACCCGCCCTGCAGCGGGCGGTTTCTGGCGGTTCGCCGGGAGTTCGATTGCGGGGTCATGGCAGATGCATGACAAGCCTCCGATTCCCTTGAGCTGCGCCCGTAGCGCGAACAGGCTTCTGCGCAGCGCCGGTTCGCCCATCCAGGGCGCGGCACCCGACAGGAGGCTCTCCCTCATGGCACTCCCGCAGCACCCCACGGCTCGCTTGGCCCTGACCGTCTCCGCCGCGACCGCCGTCGCCCTGCTCGGCACCTTCGCCGCCGTCCCCGCGCAGGCCGCCCCGGCCGCCCCCGCCGAGGGCGTCGTCCTCGCCGCCGGTTCGCCCGACGCGGTGCCCGGCAGCTACATCGTCACCCTCAAGCAGGGTGCGGGCTTCAAGGCCGCCTCCGCCAAGGGGCGTCAGCTCATAGCCGGGTACGGCGGCACCGTCGGCAAGACCTTCGGCTCCGCCCTCAACGGCTACACGGCCATCCTCGGCGCCGCCGAGGCCCGCCGCCTCGCCGCCGACCCGGCCGTCGCCTCCGTCGAGCAGAACCAGGTCTTCCGCGCCGACGCCACCCAGACCAACGCCCCGTGGGGCCTCGACCGCATCGACCAGGCGGCCCTGCCGCTCTCCGGCACGTACACCTACCCGGACAGCGCCGGTGCCGGTGTCACCGCGTACGTCATCGACACCGGTGTCCGCGTCAGCCACGCCCAGTTCGGCGGACGCGCCGTCAACGGATACGACGCCGTCGAGGGCGACTCGGTCGCCCAGGACGGCAACGGCCACGGCACCCACGTCGCCACCACCATCGCGGGCTCCACCTACGGCGTCGCCAAGGCCGCGAAGGTCGTCGCCGTCCGCGTCCTCGACAACAACGGCTCCGGCACCACCGCCGGGGTCATCGCCGGCATCGACTGGGTCACCTCGAACCACCAGGCGGGCGCCCCGGCCGTCGCCAACCTCTCCCTCGGCGGCGGCGCCTCCACCGCCCTCGACAACGCGGTGAAGAACTCGATCGCGGACGGCGTCACCTACGCCGTCGCCGCCGGCAACTCCGGCACCAACGCCTCCTCCACGTCCCCCGCCCGCGTCGCCGCCGCCATCACGGTCGGCGCCACGGGCAGCACCGACGCCAGGGCGAGCTGGTCCAACTACGGCTCCGTCCTCGACCTCTTCGCCCCCGGCGTCTCGATCACCGCCGGCTGGAACACCGGCGACACCGCCACGAACACCATCTCCGGTACGTCGATGGCGACCCCGCACGTCGCGGGCGCCGCCGCCGCCTACCTCGCCGGGCACACCTCCGCCACCCCGGCCCAGGTCGCCACCGCCCTCGTCAACGGCGCCACCGTCAACAAGGTCACCAGCCCGGGCAGCGGCTCCCCGAACCGCCTCCTGCGCCTCGTTCCGTAACGGCGGGACGGGAACGCACGGGCGCGCCGCACCCCCTCACCGGGGGAGTGCGGCGCGCCGTCGTGCTGGGGGGACCCGGGATCAGACCGCCGGGGCCGGGAAGGTCGGGTACTCCACGCCGGAGACGTGCTGGACGACCCGGATGACCTGGCACGAGTAGCCGAACTCGTTGTCGTACCACAGGTACAGGATCGCGTTGTCGCCGTCGACCTTGGTCGCACCGGCGTCGACGATGGACGCGTGGCGCGAGCCGACGAAGTCCATCGAGACGGCGTCGGGGGCCGTGGTGAAGTCGATCTGGCGCTTCAGCGGCGAGTGCAGCGAGACGTCACGGAGGTACTCGAGGACCTCGTCGCGGGTGGTCTCGCGGCCCAGGCGCAGGCTCAGGATGGCGATCGAGACGTCCGGGACGGGGACGCGGATCGAGGAGCCGGTGATCGGGGCCTTGAGGTCCGGCAGCGCCTTCGCGACGGCCGAGGCGGCACCCGTCTCGGTGATGACCATGTTGAGCGGCGCGGAACGGCCGCGACGGTCGGCCTTGTGGTAGTTGTCCAGGAGGTTCTGGTCGTTCGTGAACGAGTGGACCGTCTCCACGTGGCCGCGCAGCACGCCGTACTCGTCGTCCATGGCCTTGAGCGGCGGGACGATCGCGTTCGTGGTGCAGGAGGCGCAGGACAGGATCTGCTCGTCCGGCTTGACCGTCTCGTGGTTGACGCCGTGCACGATGTTCGGCACGTCACCCTTGCCGGGCGCGGTCAGGACGACCTTGTCGATGCCGGGGCGCAGGTGCTTCGAGAGGCCCTCGCGGTCCCGCCACTTGCCGGTGTTGTCGATCAGGATGGCGTTGTCGATGCCGTACGCCGTGTAGTCGACCTCGGACGGGTCGTTGGCGTAGATCACCTTGATCGTGTTGCCGTTGGCGACGATCGTGCTGTTCGCCTCGTCGACCGTGATCGTGCCCTGGAACTGGCCGTGGATCGAGTCGCGGCGCAGCAGGGAGGCGCGCTTGACCAGGTCCTGGTCGCCACCCCCGCGGACGACGATCGCGCGCAGACGCAGACCGTTGCCCGAACCGGCCTTCTCGATGAGGAGGCGGGCGACGAGGCGGCCGATGCGGCCGAAGCCGTAGAGGACGACGTCGCGTCCGTCGCGGCGCTCGATCTTGTTCTCACCGGTGGCGCCGGCGACGGCCTCGGCGGTGAACTCGGCGACGGTCAGACCGCGGGTGTCGGTCTTGTAGTCCGCGGCGAGCACGCCGATGTCGATCTGGCAGGGGCCCAGGTCGAGGGTCGTGAGCGTCTGGAGGAACGGGAGCGTCTCGGTGACCGAGAGCTCCTCGCCGTCGATCTGCCGGGCGAAGCGGTGGGTCTTCAGGATGCTGACCACCGACTTGTTCACCAGGGAGCGGCTGTGGACCAGGACGGTGACGTCCTGCTCCCGGTGCAGCTTCCCGATGATCGGGATCATCGACTCCGCGATCTCCTCGCGGTTCTTCCAGCTGGTGAACGAGTCGTCATTGACAGTCACAAGTTTATCTTTCGAGCTAGGCGGCGCTCATATGGTAACCCCCGACCGGTTTGGTCCATCAAGGGGCTCCTTTCTGAACGTCCTGGATCGTTACCGCGTGCCCGCCCCGCGCGTCCTTACCGCGTGCCCGTGCCGCGTACCCGCCTGGCGGCGAGCCGCCCCTCCAGGGCGGCCCGGCGCTCCGGCCACTCCTCCGCGACGACCGAGAAGACGGCCGTGTCCCGCAGCCGCCCCGCCTCTCCCGGAGCCGTCGAGACGTTCCCGCTGCGCAGTACCCCCTCGAAGGTCGCGCCCACCCGCTCGATCGCCGCCCGCGAGCGCGCGTTGCGCGCGTCCGTCCTCAGGTCGACGCGGGCGGCGCCCCACACCTCGAAGGCGTGGCGGAGGAGCAGGTACTTCGCCTCGGCGTTCACACCCGTGCCCTGCGCCGAGGAGGCGAGCCACGTCCACCCGATCTCGACCGCGTGCAGGCGCTCGCCGTCGGGCCACAGCCGCGGGTCCCAGAAGGACGTCGTGCCGAGCACCCGGCCGCTCCCCGCGTCCACCTGCGCGTAGGGCGCGAGCCTGCCGGCGGCGGCGTGGGCGAGCTGCGTGTCGACGTACGCGGCGACCTCGTCGCGCCGGGGGACCCACGTGAAGCCGTACGAGTCCCGGTCCTCGTCGGCGGCCTCGGCGAGGCCGGGGACGTGGTGCGGGGCCAGCGGCTCCAGGCGCACGAACGCGCCCTCCAGGACCGGTCCTTCGAGGGTGAAAGCCATCGTTCTGCGCTCCGGGTACGGGGATGTCGGCTCGGGCCCCCGCGGCCGGGGGCCGGCAGGGCGTGAGCAGGTTCCCAGAGCCCGGCCCTCCCCGCACCCCGATATCGTCGCGGCGCACCGGAGGGCCCCCGGCCCCGTCAGGGGAAGGCGAGACTCCGGAAGCGGTCGCGGACGCGGGAGAGCGGACCGGGGTCGCGCGTGAGGTACAGCCGGTTGGTGAGCAGCACCGCCCACCGGCCGCGGGTCGGCGAGACCCACAGGCCCGTGCCCGTGAAGCCGAAGTGCGCCCAGACGTCGTCCGACGGGTCCGTGCCGGGTGCCGGGTGCCAGAACAGGCCGCGAGGCGGGTCGAGCGCGCCGGTGCGGACGCGCAGCGAGGCCGCCGTCCACGCGGGCGAGAAGGTCCCGGGCAGGGGTTCGAGGAGGTGGCGGAGGAAGAGGCCGACGTCGGCGGCGGTGGTGAAGACGCCCGCGATCCCGCAGGCGCCGCCGAGGAGCCGCGCCGAGAAGTCGTGGACGGTCCCCTGGAGGGGCGCGCCGGTCTCCTCGTCGTACTCGGTGGGGGCGCAGCGCTCCCGGAGCGCGGCGGGCAGTGGCCCGTAGCGGGTGGCGGTCATGCCGAGCGGGTCCCAGACCCGGTCCCGGGCGAGGCGGGGGAGCGGCTGCCGGGTGAGGTGCTCGGCGAGGTAGCCGAGGACGAGGGCCGCCCGGTCGGTGTACGCCACGGCTTCGCCGGGACGGTGGCGGAGCGGTTCGGCGAGGACCCCGTCCCGTACGTCCTGCGGGTCGGAGCCGTACAGGTGCCGCAGGTTGGCGCGGAGCGGCAGGCCCGCGGTGTGGGTGAGGAGGTGGAGCGCGGTCACCCCGGCAAGGGGGCGCCCGGCGGCCTCGGGCCAGTACGAGCCGAGCGGCGCGGCGGGGTCCAGCTTCCCCGCGTCGACGAGCGTGCCGACCACGCTCCACACCGCGAGGATCTTGGTGAGGCTGGCCACGTCGAAGAGGGTGTCCCGCCGCACGGGCGGGGTGCCGGGCCGTGCCGGGTGGAGCGGGCCCGCGGCGCCCTCGGACAGGGTCGTACGGGCGTCGCCGACGGCCCACACGGCGCCGGGGTACACGCCGGACCGGACGCCGTCGTCGAGGAGCCGCGTGAAAGGGTCGTGGGCCATGGCGTGCCTCCGGCGGGTCGTGCCGACCCGCCGCCACCCCGCCGACGGGGCGGGGCCCGTCACACCCCGACGGACCCCGCCCCGATGTCATGCCCGCGCGGTACGGGAAGACACCCTTCCGTCAGCTCACGCCTCGGGAGTCGTCTTGCACGTGACCTCGTCACGCGCGGTGTAGTGGGTCTTGAAGGGCTCCCGCTTCACTTCGGTCCCGCCGTTCTTGAACACCCGCTCCACCGTGATGTCGAAGCCCTCCAGGGGCGGCTGCGGAACGCACGCCTTGTCGGTGCTCTCGGCCTTCTTCGGCTGGGTCGGGTTGGTGCGCGGCCCGGCGACCGCCTCGACGCTGTCGTACTTCTTCGTCCCGAGGAAGCTCACGGTGACCGAGGAGTCCGTCGCGTCCGCCTTGATGTAGATCGGCTTGCCGGAGTCGTTGCGCCACTTCAGGTCCAGGCTGCCCCAGGCGACGGTTGCCTCCCGGCCGGCCGGGTAGCGCTCGATGTAGAAGGAGTGCGCGCCGTACTCGACGGGGTCGACACCGGCGAAGAACATCGCGTTGAAGACGGTGGTGGCCATTGCCGAGACGCCGCCGCCCGGCGCCGAGCGGTACTGGCCGTCGAGGATCATCGTGCCGTCCACGAAGCCGTTCTCGGCGGTCCGCTCGCCGACGGTCTTGTTGAAGGACCACACCTCGCCGGGCTGCACGACCGAGCCGTTGATCAGCTCGGCGGCGCGGCCGATGTTCGTGGTGCGGTAGGGCGCCTTGGGGAAGTTCACGGTGAAGGTCGACATCTGCTCGGTGATGCCGAGGCGGGCGAGCGAGGCGGAGGTCAGCTCGGGCTGGGTGACCGTCGTGGCGACCGCGGCGGTACGGGCCGAGGCGCCGGTCTTGGTGAGCAGTGGGCGCACGGCGTCGCCGAGGGCCTTCGCCGTGACCTCCTGCCCGGCCCTGCCCTCCTTCTCGACGACGACCTTGCCGTCCCGCACGCCCAGGGTCGCCTCCGTCGGGGCGCCGGAGACCGAGGCCAGCGGCCGGGCCACGTCGGGGTCCCGGAGCAGCGCGTCGGCGTCCAGGGAGGCGGACAGCCTGCCGTCCTCGGCCTTCACGGCGAGGTGGTCGCCGAGCGTGGCGGGGGATATCCGCAGTCGCTCGTCACCGGCGGTCAGCGTGACCGGGCCGGAGACGGCCGGCTTGGCGTACGCGTCCAAGAAGCGCGTCACCTCGGCGTTGCCGAGCTTCGGCTCGGTCAGGGTGACTGGGAGGGCGACGGCGGAGGCGCCGGAAGCGGCCGGGTAGGCGGCGCGCAGGGCCTCGGCGGCCCGCGCGGTGTCCAGCTTCTGGCCGGTCACGGCCTTGGTGGCGACGGCCTCGCCGTCGCGGAAGGCGACGGAGCCCTCGCGGACCTTCCGGTCGTTCTTCCGGGCGATCTCGTCGACCGCGGCCTTCGCCTTGGCCTCGTCGTAGGCGAAGACCGGCTCGATCTCGCGCTGCCCGGAGGAGAAGAGGCGGCCGATGACGGTGACCGGGTCTCGGGACGGGTCGGCCGCCCGCTCGGCGGTCCTCGCCGCGTCCACGGTGAGGCCCGCGGCGGCGGGGGAGACGGTCGTGGCGTGGTCGCCGACGGTGACGGGGATCGGCGCGGTCCACGAGGCCGGGGCCCGGGCCGCGAGTTTCGCCGCCGCCTCGGAGCGGCTCATGCCGCCCACGTCGACGCCGCCGACGGTGGTGCCGGCGGATATGTCGTCACCGGTGGCGAGGAGGCCCGCCACGTACAGCCCGCCCGCGGCGACGGCCACCACACCCGTCGCGATCGCCGCCGTCCGGAGGCGCGGACGGCGCCCCTCGCGGGGCGTCGGGGCAGGGGTCGTCCTGGAGCGGGGCACACGTTCTCCCGGGGCATGGGGGACAGGGGATTCTCCCGACGGTACGCCGAAAGAGTGTCAAATGCACATAAAGCTGTTCTGACCTGCGGTGTTACGGGGTGAGACGGAGGCGGTACGAGGGGTTCCGCCGCGGGCGCCTAACCTGGAGGGATGCCCGTCACACCGAGCCCGCTCCCGGGTCCGGGCCCCGGCCCGAGCCCGAGCCCGAGCCCCGGCCCCGGCCCCGGTCCGGCCCCCGGGCCGCAGTCCGTCGACCGGGCGCTCGCCGTCCTCGACGCCGTCGCCGACGCCGACCGGCCCGTCCCGGCGAAGACGCTGGCCAGGAGCCTCGGCTGCGCGCTCTCGACCGTCTACCACCTCGCCGGCCCGCTGCTCGCCCGCGGCTACCTCGTCCGCACCGCCGAGGGGTACGCCCCCGGGCCCCGCGTCCCCGCCCTGCACCGCTCCCACCAGCGCCACCACGGCCTCGGCGCCGCCACCGGCGACCTCCTCGGCCGGCTCCGCCGGGCCACGGGAGCGGAGGCGTACCACACGGCCTACCGGGACGGCCTCATCACCGTCGTCGACACCACCGCGCCGGTGACCGACGTCACCCACCCCTTCGTCCCCGGCCCCGAGGACCGCGCCCACGCGACCGCCCACGGCAAGGCCCTCCTCGCCGCGCTCCCGCGCCCGCTGCGCCGCCGCTACCTCGCGGAGCACGGCATGGCCCGCTTCACCGAGCGGACCATCACCAGCGCCGAGCGCTTCGAGGCCGAGGTCGGCCGGGTGCGCGAGCAGGGCTTCGCCGTCTCGGTGGGCGAGGCGGACCTCGCGTACACCTGCCTCGCCGTCGCCCTGCCCGAGCGCGGCGACGGCATCGTCCACGCGCTCTCCGTCTCCCTGCCCACCGCGGACTTCGCGCGGCGCCAGGGGGAGCTGCGGGCGGCCCTCGCCCGCGCCGTACCCGAGTTTCCGGCCCTGCCGGAATCCTGACCGGCCCGCCTTGGCTCCGCGGGGCGGTCCGTCGCACCGTGGGCGCATGATCTTCATCGCCGTCCGTTTCACCGCCCGCCCCGAGCTCGCCGACCGCTGGCTCGACCTCGTCGCCGACTTCACCCGTGCCACCCGGGAGGAGCCCGGCAACCTCTTCTTCGACTGGTCCCGCAGCGTCGACGACCCGAACGTCTTCGTCCTCCTGGAGGCCTTCGCCGACGCCGGGGCGGGAGCCGTCCACGTCGCCTCCGACCACTTCGCCGCCGGCCTGGCCGCGATGGCCGGAGCCATCGCCACCACCCCGGAGATCATCAACGTCGAGGTCCCGCAGCAGGGCTGGGGAGCCATGGCGGAGCTCGCCCCGACGGAAGGCTGAAGCCCCCGGACAGGGCCTGCGTCGACGCCCCCGGCGGGGCGCCCCCCGCCTGATAGGTTCGCGGCACGCGCAGGCGGGGGCGGCGGCCCGAGAGGGGAGAAGCGGCACATGGCGGCGAGCGGACGGCAGACCGGCAGGCCCACCCTGGAGGAGGTGGCGCTGAGGGCCGGAGTCGGCCGCGGCACCGTCTCCCGGGTGATCAACGGCTCCCCGAAGGTGAGCGAACAGGCCAAGGCCGCCGTCGAACGGGCCGTCGCCGAGCTCGGATACGTACCGAACCGTGCCGCCCGCGCCCTCGCCGGCAGCCGCACCGACGCCATCGCCCTCGTCATCCCCGAGACCGAGGCCCGGCTCTTCGCGGAGCCGTACTTCCTCGCGATCATCCGCGGGGTCAGCACCGAGCTCGCCGACGCCGACAAGCAGCTGCTCCTCACCCTGATCCGCAGCGAGCGGGAGCGCCAGCGCTTCGAGCAGTACCTCGCCGCCCAGCGCGTGGACGGCGTCCTGCTCGTCTCCGTCCACGACGAGGACCCGCTGCCCGACCAGGTCCGCGCCCTCGGGCTGCCCGCCGTCCTCAACGGCCGCCGCCGCGAGGACGAGTGCGTCGCCTTCGTCGACTCGGACAACACCGGCGCGGGCCGGTCCGCCGTCGCCCACCTCGCCGCCCGGGGCCGCCGCCGCATCGCGACCGTCACCGGCCCTCTCGACATGTACGTGGCCCGCTGCCGCCTCGACGGCTACCGCGAGGGTCTCGACGACGCCGGACTCCCGGTCGACGACGCCCTCGTCGCCACCGGCGACTTCACCGAGGACGGCGGACGGCGTGCCATGCGCGAGCTCCTGGAGCGCGTTCCCGACCTCGACGCCGTCTTCGCCGCCTCCGACGTCATGGCGGCCGGGGCCCGAGCGGTCCTGCGCGAGGCGGGGCGCCGGGTCCCCGAGGACGTCGCGCTCGTCGGCGTCGACGACTCGGCCGTCGCCCGGCACATGGACCCGCCGCTGACCAGCGTCCGCCAGCCCATCGAGGAGATGGGCCGGACCATGGCCCGGCTGCTGCTCGACGAGATCGCCTCCCCGAGCGGGGCCGACGAGCAGCCCCGCCGGATGCTTCCCACCGAGCTGGTCGTGCGCGCCTCCTCCTGAGCGGCCCGCAGGACCGTCTCGCGGCGGGGCGCGCGTCGTCCGGTTCCCGGTCCCTTCGTCGTGTCATGATCGCGGCGACCTTCCGGTAGGGGCCGGAGGCGTACGAGGGGGTGGACCGTGTCCTGGTATCTCGCCGTCCCGAGCGTGCTGCTCGCCCTGCTCTTCGCCGCGGGCGGCGTCGCCGCGGTCCGCACCGGCTGGGTGCTGCCCTGGCAGCGCCGTCACGTGCACCGGGTCAGGCTCTTCGGCTGGGCGCAGCTGGTGATCGCCGCCGCGTTCGCGGCGAAGGTGGCCACGGGGCTGTTCGACGACCCGGGGGCCGACGCCGGACTCGGCAGCGTGAGTCTCCTCGTCCTGCTCGGGGGCTTCGGGCTCATGGTCGTGTCCCAGCGTCCGGAGTCGAACTCCTAGGAGTCTCAGGGGCATTGCTCCCGTACGCCCTCTTGTCGGCGGGGGCGGCTTCCTTCTAAGAATGCCCATGACAATCGAAGGATCTTCGGTTGCACGGCCCTCAGAGGGGAAGCTCCGCATGAAGAAGCCTTTCGCCGGCGCCCTGCTCGCCCTGCTCCTGGCGGGCGCGGCGGCGACGCCGGCCGCCGCGGCCCGCACGCAGGGCGCGCAGGACCCGGCACCCCGGGCGGCGCAGGCCGCGGTCACCGTCGACTTCGCCGGGACCGTCGCCCTCAGCAACTGCTCCGGCTCCCTCGTCCGCGTGCCCGCCTCCCAGCCGAACGACCTCGCGCTGGTGCTCTCCAACGGCCACTGTCTGGAGTCCGGCTTCCCCGCCGCCGGCCAGGTCATCAAGGACCAGCGGTCCTCCCGCTCGTTCACCCTGCTCAACTCGGCGGGCGGCAAGGCCGCGACGCTGCGGGCGAGCAAGATCGCGTACGCCACCATGACCGACACCGACATGTCGGTGTACCAGGTGACCAAGACCTACGCGCAGATCCAGAGCCAGTACGGGATCAACGCGCTCACCCTCGACGACGCGCACCCGGTCGCCGGCCAGTCCATCAAGGTGGTCTCCGGCTACTGGAAGCGCATCTACACCTGCTCCGTCGACGGCTTCGCGTACCGCCTGAAGGAAGGCGAGTGGACCTGGAAGGACTCGGTCCGCTACACCCCCGCGTGCGACACGATCGGCGGAACCTCCGGCTCGCCCGTCATCGACACCGTCACCGGCCGGGTCGTCGCCGTCAACAACACGGGCAACGAGGACGGCCAGAGCTGCACGCTCAACAACCCGTGCGAGGTCGACCAGAACGGCACCGTGACCGTCCGCCAGGGCATCAACTACGCCCAGCAGACGTACACCCTCGTCCCGTGCGTCGGCCCCGGCAACGTGATCGACCTCAACCGCGCCGGCTGCGCCCTGCCCAAGCCGTGACCCCGCACCCCGCCTGCCGACGCCGCACCGGCGGCGGGCGGGGACGCCGGACACCCCCGCTCCCATCGGCGTGTCGTTCGGGTGCATCCAGCGGGCGAGGAAGCCGGGCATCGGTTCGAATCGGGTCATGGCTTCCTACGACAGGCTCCGCGCCGACGGCACCCCGAGGCCGCTGAAGGCCGGCGACACCTGGTGGTACGCCGCCGTCGCCGGCGAGGCCGCCGGCTCCTTCAGCACCCGGGTCCGGATACGGACCCGGCGTGCCTGCCTCGCGGCCGTCCTCCTCCTCACGGTCGTCTACGCGGGCCTCGTGCTCACCGCGACCGGCCGCCGCTGGGGCGACGCCGCCCTCACCGGACGACGCGCCGACACCGCGGCCGCCACCGTGCTCCGCGAGCACCCCTCGCTCGGCGGCCTCACCACCCTCTCGCTGGTCGCCGGCTGCCTCCTGCTCCTCGCCGTCGGACTCCTGCGCAAGCGGTACGCGCTCACCGTCGCCGTCGGCGGCGCCCTCGTCACCGCCCTCGCGGTCACCGGACTCCTCCAGCGGTACGCGCCCCGCCCCCGCCTCGTCGACTCCGCCGGAGCCCTCCTCCCGAGCGGCTTCCCCAGCGCCCAGACGACCCTCGCCGTCGGCACCGCGCTCGGCCTCGCGCTCCTCGTCCCGTACCGCCACCGCGGCCTCGCGCTGCTCCTCGGCATCCTCTGGTCCTCGACCGTCGGCGGCTACACCGTCGCCGCGGGCGAGCACCGCCCCGGCGACGTCATCGCCGCCGTCCTCGTCGTCCTCGCCGTGTACTGCGGGCTGCTCACCGTCCTCGCCCGCCGCGGCAAGGTCCGCCCCGCCCCGCGCGGCCCCCTCGCGCTCGGCCTCCTCGTGGCCGTCCCGCTCGCCGCGCTCGCCGCCGCCGGGCTCGCCGCGGGCGTCTGGCTCCTCGGCGACGCCCTCTCCCTGCCCGCCGCCGCGCCCTACGACCCGGAGGAGCTCCGGATCGCCCACCGCTGCGGACAGGCCCTCGCCACCGGCGTCACCGCCGCCGCCGGACTGGTCCTCCTGCTCCTGGTCCGGCGCGTCGACGTGGACGGCGCCCCCGCCCCGTACCGCCTCGGAGGCCCCTTCGTGGAGGCCGCGGGAGTGCAGTACGACGACGACGCCGTGGGCCCCTTTACTCCGGACCGCGATCACGAGATATCTTGATGTCGAGCAATCTCGCAGACGCAGAAGACGTGGAGCGGAGTACCCGGTGACTGACTCGACCATCATCTACACCCACACTGACGAGGCGCCCGCCCTGGCGACGTACTCGTTCCTGCCCGTGATCCAGGCGTACGCCTCGCAGGCCGGAGTCACGGTCGAGACGCGGGACATCTCCCTCGCGGGCCGCATCATCGCCCTCTTCCCCGAGTTCCTCGAGGAGGGCCAGCGCATCGCCGACGCCCTCACCGAGCTCGGTGAGCTGGCCAAGACGCCCGGCGCCAACATCATCAAGCTGCCGAACATCTCGGCGTCCATCCCGCAGCTCAAGGCCGCCATCGCCGAGCTCCAGGCCCAGGGCTACGCCCTCCCGGACTACCCGGACGACCCGCAGACGGAGCAGGACAAGGACGTCCGCGCCCGCTACGACAAGGTCAAGGGCTCGGCCGTCAACCCGGTCCTGCGCGAGGGCAACTCCGACCGCCGCGCGCCGGGCTCGGTCAAGAACTACGCCAAGAACCACCCGCACCGCATGGGTGCCTGGACCTCCGAGTCCAAGACCAACGTCGCCACGATGAGCGAGAACGACTTCGCCTCCACGGAGAAGTCCGTCGTCATCGCCGCCGACGACACCCTGCGCTTCGAGTTCGCCGCCGCCGACGGCACCGTCAGCGAGCTCCGCGCCCCGCTGAAGGTCATCGCCGGCGAGGTCGTCGACGCCTCCGTCATGCGCGCCGCCGCCCTGCGCACCTTCCTGAGCGAGCAGGTCGCCCGCGCCAAGGCCGAGGACGTCCTCTTCTCCGTGCACCTCAAGGCCACGATGATGAAGGTCTCCGACCCGATCGTCTTCGGCCACGTCGTCCGCGCCTTCTTCCCGAACACCTTCGCGAAGTACGGCGAGGCGCTCACCGCCGCGGGCCTCTCCCCGAACGACGGCCTCGGCACCGTCCTCGCCGGCCTCGACGCCCTCCCGAACGGCGCCGAGATCAAGGCCTCCTTCGACGCCGAGCTCGCCGAGGGCCCCGCCCTCGCGATGGTCGACTCCGACAAGGGCATCACCAACCTGCACGTGCCGTCCGACGTCATCGTCGACGCCTCGATGCCGGCCATGATCCGCACCTCCGGCCACATGTGGGGCCCGGACGGCCAGGAGGCCGACACCCTCGCCGTCCTCCCGGACCACAGCTACTCGGGCGTCTACCAGGCCGTCATCGAGGACTGCCGCGCCCACGGCGCCTTCGACCCGTCGACCATGGGCTCCGTCCCGAACGTCGGCCTGATGGCGCAGAAGGCGGAGGAGTACGGCTCCCACGACAAGACCTTCGAGATCGCCGAGGCCGGCACCGTCCGCCTCGTCAACGCCGCGGGCGAGGTCGTCCTGGAGCAGGAGGTCGCCGAGGGCGACATCTTCCGCGCCTGCCAGACCAAGGACCTGCCCATCCAGGACTGGGTCAAGCTCGCCGTCACCCGCGCCCGCGCCACCGGCGCCCCGGCCGTCTTCTGGCTCGACGAGAACCGCGCCCACGACGCGCAGCTCATCGCCAAGGTGAAGCAGTACCTGCCGGAGCACGACACCGAGGGCCTGGAGATCAAGATCCTGTCCCCGGTCGAGGCGACGACGTTCTCCCTGGAGCGCATCCGCCGCGGCGAGGACACCATCTCCGTCACCGGCAACGTCCTCCGTGACTACCTGACCGACCTCTTCCCGATCCTGGAGCTGGGCACCAGCGCCAAGATGCTGTCGGTCGTCCCGCTGATGGCGGGCGGCGGCCTCTTCGAGACCGGCGCCGGCGGCTCCGCCCCGAAGCACGTCCAGCAGCTCGTCAAGGAGAACTACCTCCGCTGGGACAGCCTCGGCGAGTTCTTCGCCCTGGCCGCCTCCTTCGAGCACCTCGCGACCACCACGGGCAACTCGCGCGCCCAGGTCCTCGCCGACACCCTCGACCGCGCCACCGGCACCTTCCTCAACGAGGACAAGTCGCCGACCCGTCGCCTCGGTGGCATCGACAACCGCGGCAGCCACTTCTACCTCGGCCTGTACTGGGCCCAGGAGCTGGCCGCCCAGACCGAGGACGCCGAGCTCGCCAAGGCCTTCGCGCCGCTCGCCGAGACCCTCTCCGCGAACGAGCAGAAGATCGTCGACGAGCTGAACGCCGTCCAGGGCTCCCCGGCCGAGATCGGCGGCTACTACCAGCCCGACCCGGCCAAGGCCGCGGCCGTGATGCGCCCGTCCGCCACGCTGAACGAGGCCATCGCGTCCCTCGCCTGAGCGTCGTGACGCCCGAATGACACGCGAACCGCCCCGTCCGGAAACCTCCGGGCGGGGCGGTTCGCGCAGCGGGACCGAGGCGGTTCCAGGGAGCCGCCGCCCGTCGGTGGCGGATCCGCCGATCGGGTGTGAACCTGGATGGATGAGCTGGGCATCCTGGACGACCCCCGGTGTCTACACCGGGCGAGGCGGAGTGCTGACCGAGGAGGCGGGCGTCGTCACGGGCGATCTGACCGTGCACACGACGTGGACCGCCGACCGGGAGGCGCGTGTGGCCGTGCAGTACAGCGGCGCATCCGACTGGTTCACCATGTCGGGCAGTCCCGTTCCGTGTGCGACGGAGGAGGAGAGCCGCGCGCTCCACGAGGCGGTCGTGGAGGCCGTACGGGCCGGTGGCGGCGCCACGGTCCCGAGACTGCCCGGGACCGTCTAGGGTCTGCCCCGCGCAGGCGGGTCAGCGCTTGGCGCCGAAGTTCTGGACCCACCAGGGGCCGTTGGCGGTGAGCGTCACCCCGACGCCCACGTCCTTGAACGAGCAGTCGAGGATGTTCTCCCGGTGGCTCGGGCTGTCCATCCAGTCCGCCATCGCGCGGGCCGGTGTGTCCGGCCCGCGGTGGATGTTCTCCCCCCAGCGCGACCACGTGTACCCGGCCCCCGTGATCCGGTCGCCGGCGTCCCGGCCCTCCGGGCTGTCGTGCCGGTAGTAGTCGCGCCTGGCCATGTCGTCGGCGTGCCCCTGGGCCGCGTTCCGCAGATGGGCCTCCGCCCGCAACGGTCCGCAACCGGCCCTCTCGCGCTCCTCGTTCGCGAGGGCGACGACCTCGCGGACGAAGTCGGCGGCGGTGCCTGACGCGGCCGTGCGGGAGGCGGCCGTGCGGGAGGTGGCCCCGGCCCTGTCGGCCCCGGACCCCGCCGCGTACACGCCCGCCGCCACCGTGAGGAGGACGCACGCGGCCCCGACGGAGGCGACGGCCGCCCGGAAACCCGGCCGCCGCCGAGCGCCGAGCCGTCTCCGGTGCCGTCCCCTCCGCCGCACGGAGGAGGTCGCGGGGGCGGGACCGGGGCCGGCGGCGGGAACGGGGCCGGGGCCCGCGGCGGGAACAAGGCCGGGGCCGGGGCCGGGTTCTTCGGGGTGGCGGGGGTGGTCGTGGTGGTGCCGCATGGAGCTCCGCTCTCTCGCCGAGGCCGCCGGACGGTCCGGTGCTGGAGAGAGCCACCGGGGCGACGGTCCTGACTCTTTCCGGCCCCGGCCGCCCCGACACTCCTCGTCAATCCGACACGTCAACCCACCACCGAGAATTTCAGCCCTGGGGGATGACCGCCACCGGGCAGGGCGCGAGGTGGAGGGCCGCGTGCGCCACCGATCCGATACGGGATCCCAGCGCGCCGCGCTTGGCCCGTCGGCCCACCACCAGGAGCTGGGCGGTGCCCGAGCCCGAGAGCAGGACCTGTCCGGCGCTGCCCAGTTCGACGTGCTCGGTCACCGGCACGTCCGGGTACCGCTCCCGCCAGGGCGCGAGCGCCTCGCCGAGCGCCTTCTCCTCGTACGGGACGAGCCCTCCGGCCTCGTCGGCGAGCCGCATCGACGCCGGGCTGTAGGCGTACAGCGGCGGCAGGCTCCAGGCGCGGACGGCCCGCACGGATGCCCCGCGCGCGGCGGCCGTCGCGAAGGCGAAGCCCAGTGCGGCCGCGCTGTCCTCCGGGCTGCCGAGCTGGCCGACCAGGATCTCGCCGGCCGGCGGCTCGGCGGGTTCGCCGTCACGGGACCTGACGGCGACGACCGGCCGGGTGGCGGCGGCGATGATCTGCTGACCGTACGAGCCGAGCAGGAAGCCGGTGACGGCGCCGTGCCCGCGCGAACCGATGACGAGCATCTCGGCCCGCTCCTCGGTGGAGAGCAGGGCGGCTACCGGGGTGTCGGGGAGGAGTTCGGCCGTGAGGGCGAGCTCCGGATGGCGCGCCGCGAGGGTCTCCTCCGCCTCGCGCAGCACCTCGCGGGCGGCCCGCTGCTGGTCCGTGGGGTCCTGGACGAGCGGGATGTCGAGGGGTTCCCAGCGCCAGGCGTGGGCGAGCCGCAGCGGCAGCCCCCGGTGGAGGGCCTCGCGCGCGGCCCAGTCGGCCGCGGCCAGGCTCTCCGGGGAACCGTCCACTCCTGCGACGATCTCACGACTCATCGGGCATGCCTCCGTCGGTGACGTGCGGGCCCGTCGGTGCGCGCGGACCCTCCTCCCTCCAGCTTGGGCCCAACGGCGGTCCGGCGACAGGGCCGGACGTCCCGACATGCCGGACCGCCGCCTGCCGCCCTGCCGGTCCGTCAGACCGGCAGCGTGAGGCGCGCGTGGGTGCCGTTGAGGTAGTGGTCGCCGATGTCGCGGAGCCGGTGTGACGGCCGGGTGTGGGCCGTGAGCGCGCGGGCGTTGCGCCAGAAGCGGTCGAAGCCGGGCCCCCCGCCCCGTACGTCGGCTCCCTCGGCCCCGTCGACGAGTTCGAGGACGCGCGTCGTGATCCGTACGGCCGCCCGTCCGGTGAGGGTCTCGGCCGCCGCGACGAGGACGGCGACGTCGGCCCGCTCCTCCGGCGTCAGCGCCGGTCCGGTCTCCAGGGCGCGCGCCAGGGCGTCCGTCGCCCGCTCCACGACGGCGGAGGCGGCGTGCGCGGTCGTCGCCAGTTCGCCGTAGGCGAGGAGCAGGTACGGGTCGTCTCCGGTCGCCATCGGCTCGGGGTCGACGGCGGAGCCGGGCCCGCCCGCCGGGGAGACCGCGTGCGGCCCGGCGTGTCCGGCGCGGTTGACGTCCCTGGCCTCGGCGAGCGCCCCCTCGGCGATCCCCAGCGCGACCTGCGCGAGCAGCAGGCGCAGGGCCAGCGGGGCGAGGGCGGCGAACGGGGTGACGGCGTGCTCGTCGTGGGGGAGTACGCCGATGACGTGCGCGGCGGGAACCGGCACCCGGTCGAAGGTGACGGTGCCCGCGCCGGAGAGGCGCTGGCCGACCCGGTCCGTGCCGGGCTCGGTGAAGACGCCGGGGTGCGCCGGGTCGACCAGGACGACGAGCCAGTCCCCGGCCCCGCCCTGGCGGGCGCCGACGACGAGGCGGTCGGCCACGGCGACGGCGGAGGCGAAGGCGCGTCGGCCGTCGAGGAGCCAGCCGTCGGCGGCGGGGGTGAGCGTGAGGCCGGGCCAGGCCGCCGCTTCCGACTCGGCGCGGAGCGGCTCGACGTCACCGGCGAGGAGCCACTGCTCGTCGGCCGTACAGGTGTCGAGGGGGAGGAGCGCGCCGTCCGCCGCGGCCGCAGCGAAGAAGCGGCTGCTCCAGGACAGGACGTAGTGGTGGGCGAGGAGTTCGCCGACGGAGCTGTCGGCCGCGGAGATCTCCCGGACGACGGCGGACGCGGCCCGCCAGTCGGCGCCCCGCCGGTCGGTGGCCCGCCCGCCGGTGCCGCGTCGGCGGGTGCCGCGAGGGTCGGCGCCGGGGGCGGTCAGGAGCGCGGGGAGCCCGGCCTCCTGGAGCCGGGCGACCTCGTCGAACGGCGCCTTGCCCGCACGGTCCCTGACGGGGGCGTCGGCGGCGAGGTCGTCGGAGAGTTCGCGGGTGACGCGGTGCCAGATCGCGTCGTCGGCGGGGTGTGTCGCGGATCTTCCGGGCGCATTCCTTGGTGTGCTCACGTCACCTCACCTGACTCCTCGTATTCCCACTGGAATGCTAGGGATAGTGGCAGAGGGGAGCCCGGACCCCCAAGGGGCGTCCGATGGCTGGACGGGGGTGTCTTGGGAAATGAGACGCCTGGCTGACGGCGGAGGCGGAGACGACGGACCGTCACGCGCCCGTCAGGGGTTGGTCCACGCCTCCGGGTCGGCCGCGAGCGCCGTGATCGCCTCCGGGAGCTGCGCGGAGGCGACCTCCGCGAGCGACACCCCGAGCACCTCGCGGACGCTCGCCCGGAGCGCGATCCAGAGGGGGAGCAGCGACTCGGCGGGACCCGTGTACGCCAGGTCCGGCGGCCGCTCGCCGCGTACCGAGACGAGGGGGCCCTCCACGCAGCGGATGACCTCGGCGACCGAGATCGCGTCGGCGGGCCTGGCCAGCCAGTACCCGCCGTTGCCGCCGCGCTGGCTCTGGACGAGCCCGCCCTTGCGCATGTCGCCGAGGATGCCTTCGAGGAACTTGTGCGAGATGCCCTGGACTTCGGCGATCGCCTCGGCCTTCAGCGGCCCCTTGTCCTCGGCGGCGGCGAGCTGGAGGGCGGCCCGCACCGCGTAGTCGGCCCTGGCTGAAATGCGCATGCGCCGCATTATTCCGCAAGGGGTGTGCCGAATCCTCCCGAGGCGTACCGCGCCCTTGACGCGGCGCGTGACCGGTCCGACACTCGGAGACAGGGAAACCGAGTGAACGGATAGGGAACGATGGGACGCACCGGCCGGCGGGACAGCTCGCACGCCGCCCCCTTCCCGCGCTCGCTGCCCCTCACCTCCCGGCGCCACATCGATCTGCTGCGGGTCTGCAGCGCGGCGTAGACGCCGATTCCGCGTGGCCGGGGCCGTCGACGTCCCTGTCCGCCCCGTGAAGCGCGCCCGACGGGGCAGCGGTCGCGCGCGGCCCGCCCCTGAGCCGTACGAGCCCCGCGCCGCCGCGCGCCGACGCACGCCCGGCAGGCCTCCCCGGCTTCCCCGGCCCCAGGCTTCCGACTCCCTCTCGCCCCTTCTCACCCCGTGACATCGAGCAGCCCCCAGGGAGCAGCATGTCCGTCGTCCCGTCCTCACTCCTGCCCGCCTCCGCCGTCCCCGTCTTCCGCGGCCGCATCGGCCGCGACGTCCACAGCGGCCACTACGCCGTCCCGCACCGCTACCGCCTCCACCTGGCGCCCTCGGGCCCCGGATGTCTGAGCGTCGCCCTCGTCCACGGACTCCTCGGCCTCGACGACACGCTGCCCCTGACCGTCCTGCCGGAGACCCCCGACACCCCCGACGGCGGCTACACCGCGCTCCGCCCCCTGTACGATGCCAGCGCCCACCTCTACCGGGGACCCGCCGCCGCCCC
This sequence comes from Streptomyces sp. NPDC020807, assembly GCF_040641575.1. NCBI lineage: Bacteria > Bacillati > Actinomycetota > Actinomycetes > Kitasatosporales > Streptomycetaceae > Streptomyces > Streptomyces sp. NPDC020807. Next base: position 57,818 of record NZ_JBFADU010000030.1, on the reverse strand, counting down.
CGTGCTCAGCGACGGATGGACCGGCCGGATCGTCACCACCCACGCCCCCGACATCCTGCGCGATCTCGCCCTGCGCTTCCGGGGGGACGGCGGCCTCGACCTGCTGCCCGAGGATCACCGGGACGAGATCGACGCCGTCGCCGACCTGTGCGAACGGAGCGTCAACCGGGCGGCGCAGCGGGCCGGTGAGCTCGGCCTCGACGACACGGACGCCCACCGCGACCCCCTGGCCGTCCTCTTCGCGGCCCTCGGCGACCTGGAGCGGCGCCTCACCGGCGGCCCGTACGTGCTCGGCGACGCGCCGACCCTCGCCGACGTGCACGTCTGGGTCACCCTGGTCCAGCTCGACACCGTCCACCGCTGGCACCTGGACGCCGCCGCCATGGACCGGGTCGCCGGACACCCGGCCCTCTGGGCGTACGCGCAACGCCTCGCCTCCCGGCCCGAGTTCGCCCGGCACCTCGACATCGACGCCGTACTGCGCAGGCACCGGGCCCACTGCCGTGGCCGCGAGGCGGCGGGCGCGGCGATCCGGATCGTGGACTGGACGGGGGCGTCGGCCTGACGCCTCCCCTCCGCCCGCCTTTCAGCCGATGCGGTGCCCCGCGAGGGGCGCCGTCTCGTCACCCGCGCCCGCGCGGACGCCCCGGAGGAACGCCTCCAGGGCGTCGACGGAGCTCGCCTCCGGCTCCCACCCCAGCTCCCGCCGGGCCCGCTCGGTGGCGAGCAGGGGCATCTGCCGCAGGGCGTCGAAGAGGCCGGGGGAGGCCGGGGCGATCCGGAGGTGCCAGGCGGCGGAGAGGGCGCCGCGCACCGCTCCGGCGGGGACCTTCACCGGGCGGGCCTTGAAGAGGCGGCCGAGGAGCTCGCCGTCGACGACCGGTTCGGCGGCGAGGTTGAAGGCGCCCCGCACGTCCCGGAGCAGCGCGCGCCGGTACGCGTCGGCCGCGTCGTCCGTGTGCAGGACCTGGAACCGCAGGCCGTCGAACTCGGGCAGCAGCGGCAGGAGTTCGGGGCGGGCGAGCTGTCCGGGGAAGAACCGTCCCGCGAAGATGCGGCGCTGCCCGCTCGCCGACTCCTCCTTGAAGAGGAAGGCCGGGCGCATCCGGACCACCCGCGTCTGCGGGTGGTCGCGTTCGAAGGTGTCGAGGACCCGTTCCAGGTAGGCCTTCTCGCGGGTGTACGCGGCGCCGGGCCAGCCGTGCGTCGGCCACGCCTCGGAGACGGGGGCGCCGCCGGCGGGACCGGGGGAGTACGCCCCGACCGAGGAGGCGTGCACGAGCGTGGGCACCCGCGCGGCGGCCACCGCGTCGAAGACGCGCACCGAGCCGAGGACGTTGGTCCGCCAGGTCGCCACGGGGTCGTGCGTCGGCCCGAAGGCCCAGGCCAGGTGGACGACGGCGTCCGCCTCCGCCACGTACTGCGCGAGGCGCGGCGCGTCGCCCTCCTCCGAGACGTCGACCTCGGCCCACTCGACGCCGGGCAGCTCCAGGCCGGGCCTGCGGCGGGCGAGCCCGAGCACGGAGCCGACGCGCGGCTCGCGGGCCAGGGCCCGGACCAGACTCGTACCGACGTTGCCGGTGGCTCCGGTCACGACCACCCGCTGTCCCGCGTTCCCGTTCATGCCTCCGACCCTCCGCCAAGGTCGGCGGCGGCGCACCCCGGCGCGTACGCGCGGCGCGCCGCCGTCACCCACCGTGACCGTGCGGGTCGCGGCGGTGGCGGGGCGCCGCGAGGATGGGACGGCCCACAACGGGAACGGGCCCGGACGGGGAAGGGCCCACACGGGAACGGTCGGAAGGGGGCGTACAGGAGGACATCATGCTGCTGCCCGACACGAACACGGTCGACCGCCTGCTGCGGCACTACCGCACCCAGGAGAGATCCGTCCTCGCCAGCCCGCGCGACCTCTCGGTCCGCCGCCGCTTCGAGGACACCACCTACACGCTGTGCGTCCTGATGGGCGAGCGCACGGCCCACGAGGCGGTCCGCGCGGCGGAGCGGTACGTCTCCGGGGCCCGTGGCGCGGTCCAGGGTCTGTCCGGCGGATCAGGGTCGGACAGGCCCTAGCCCACCCCGGTCGGAAAAGTCCCCGCGTTCGAGCACGAATCGAGAAGCGTGGCCGCCGTGCCCCCGATAGCGTGACCGTCGGGACCACCGCACGGCCGTACGACGCGAGGGAGACACGACCAGCATGGCCACGAGGAAGAGCGCGCAGCCGAGCGTGCCGCACGGAGCCGACAGCCACGACGTGATCCGCGTCCACGGCGCGCGCGAGAACAACCTCAAGGACGTCAGCATCGAGATCCCGAAGCGCCGGCTGACGGTCTTCACCGGTGTCTCCGGCTCGGGCAAGAGCTCGCTCGTCTTCAACACCATCGCCGCCGAGTCGCAGCGCCTGATCAACGAGACGTACAGCACCTTCGTCCAGGGCTTCATGCCCACCCTCGCGCGCCCCGAGGTCGACGTCCTCGAAGGCCTCACCACCGTGATCACCGTCGACCAGCAGCGCATGGGCTCCGACCCGCGCTCCACCGTCGGCACCGCCACCGACGCCAACGCGATGCTGCGCATCCTCTTCAGCCGCCTCGGCAAGCCGCACATCGGCCCGCCGAGCGCGTACTCCTTCAACACGGCGACGGTCCGCGCGAGCGGCGGCATCACCGTCGAGCGCGGCGACGCCAAGACCAAGACGGTCAAGGCGACCTACAACCGCACCGGCGGCATGTGCACGCACTGCGAGGGCCGCGGCAAGGTCTCGGACATCGACCTCACGCAGCTGTACGACGACACGAAGTCGATCGCCGAGGGCGCGTTCACGATCCCCGGCTGGAAGTCCGACAACGTCTGGACCGTCGGCATCTACGCCCAGTCCGGCTTCCTCGACCCCGACAAGCCGATCCGCCGGTTCACCAAGCAGGAGATGCGGGACTTCCTCTACCGCGAACCGACGAAGGTCAAGGTCAACGGCGTCAACCTCACCTACGAGGGCCTGATCCCGAAGATCCAGAAGTCCTTCCTGTCCAAGGACAAGGAGGCCATGCAGCCGCACATCCGCGCGTTCGTCGAGCGCGCCGTCACCTTCACCACCTGCCCCGAGTGCGACGGCACCCGGCTCAGCGAGGGCGCCCGCTCCTCCAAGATCAAGCGGATCTCCATCGCCGACGCCTGCCGCATGGAGATCAGGGACCTCGCCGAGTGGGTCCGCGGCCTCGACGAGCCCTCGGTGGCCCCGCTGCTCGCCTCGCTCCAGCAGACCCTGGACTCGTTCGTCGAGATCGGCCTCGGCTACCTCTCCCTCGACCGCCCCGCCGGCACCCTGTCCGGCGGCGAGGCGCAGCGCGTCAAGATGATCCGCCACCTCGGCTCCGCGCTCACCGACGTCACGTACGTCTTCGACGAGCCGACCATCGGCCTGCACCCGCACGACATCCAGCGCATGAACGACCTGCTCCTGAGGCTGCGCGACAAGGGCAACACGGTCCTCGTCGTCGAGCACAAGCCCGAGACGATCGCCATCGCCGACCACGTCGTCGACCTCGGCCCCGGCGCCGGCACGGGCGGCGGCACCGTCTGCTTCGAGGGCACCGTCGAGGGACTGCGTGCCGCGGACACCAGCACCGGCCGCCACCTCGACGACCGGTCGACCCTCAAGGACGGCGTCCGTACGCCTTCCGGCAGGCTCCAGATCCGCGGCGCCGACGCCAACAACCTGAAGAACGTCGACGTCGACATCCCGCTCGGCGCCCTCGTCGTCATCACCGGCGTCGCGGGCTCCGGCAAGAGCTCCCTCGTCCACGGCTCCGTGCCCGCCGGCGAGAACGTCGTCTCCGTCGACCAGTCCCCGATCCGCGGCTCCCGGCGCAGCAACCCGGCCACGTACACCGGACTCCTCGACCCGATCCGCAAGGCCTTCGCCAAGGCCAACGGCGTCAAGCCCGCCCTCTTCAGCGCCAACTCCGAGGGCGCCTGCCCCACCTGCAACGGCGCGGGCGTCGTCTACACCGACCTGGCCATGATGGCGGGCGTCTCCACCCCCTGCGAGGACTGCGAGGGCAAGCGGTTCCAGGCCGAGGTGCTCGAATACCACCTCGGAGGCAAGGACATCAGCGAGGTCCTCGCGATGTCCGTGGACGAGGCCGAGGCGTTCTTCGCCGAGGGCGAGGCGCGCACGCCCGCCGCCCACAAGATCCTGGAGCGGCTCGCCGACGTCGGCCTCGGCTACCTCACCCTCGGGCAGCCGCTCACCACCCTCTCCGGCGGCGAGCGGCAGCGGCTCAAGCTGGCCACCCACATGGCCGACAAGGGCGGGGTGTACGTGCTCGACGAGCCCACCACCGGCCTGCACCTCGCCGACGTCGAACAGCTCCTCGGGCTCCTCGACCGGCTCGTCGACGCGGGCAAGTCGGTCATCGTCATCGAGCACCACCAGGCGGTCATGGCCCACGCCGACTGGATCATCGACCTCGGCCCCGGCGCAGGCCACGACGGCGGCAAGGTCGTCTTCGAGGGCACGCCCGAGAAGCTGGTCGCCGACCGCTCGACCCTCACGGGCGAGCACCTGGCCGCGTACGTCGGCGCCTGACCCGCCCGCCGGGGGCCGTCCTTCGGGGGGGGGCGTCCTCTGGGGCCTCCTAGGCGGGCGGCAGCGGGAAACGGGCCCGGGGCGCGTCGACGCACGTGTCCCGCGAGGTCGGCCCGCCGAAACGGAGCCGGTCGTAGCCGGTGAAGGCCGGCTCCAGCGCGTCGAGCTCGTCCACGCGCGCGTGGAGGCGGAGAAGCCACGCGCGCGTGGGCGTGTCGGGAGCGGAGGCGACCGCGCCGGATATCTCGGCGGTGAGCTCCTCCTTCCGGCGGATCGTCGCGGGAGTGACGGTGTGGAGGCACACGTACTGTCCGCTCAGGTAGGCCTCCCACTCGGCCGCGCCCGCGACCGGGTCCTCCCAGTGCGCGACGAACCACGCCCGGGGAGACCCGGCCGCCCCGGCCGCTTCGGCCGCCTCGGTCAGTCGGAACAGGTCGCGGGGCACCATCTCGGCGCCGTCGGAGCGGAGATACCCGGGCAGCGGGAGCAGCCCGTCGAGCATGAGACGACGGACGCCGTCGGGATCGCGGCCGAGTTCCGCGCACAGGGCGTCCAGGGCGACGAACTGGCCGGAGACGTACGCGTCGTCCTCGGCCGACATCGGGTGGTCGCCGTTGACCGCCCGGAAGCGGTCGGCGACGAGCAGGGCAAGGGTCGGGTCAGGGCCCGGCGGCGGGGTCTCCGGCATCACGTCACTCCTCGGGGAAGACTGGAAGGCGGTCCTCCGGAACGGTAGGAGCGGAACCGTGCGGCGGTCGCCGAACTGTGCCGGAGACGCCCCGGCCTCACCCCTGGTGGGCCGTCCTCCGGCGCCACGCCCAGAGGGCGACCGCGGCAGCGCAGGCCGAGCCGACGAGGGCGAGCGGGAAGCCGTACGAGAGCCCGGAGGGGGAATCCTGGGCGGTGGTGGCGGAGACCGCCCCGGTGTCATCGGCGGCGGTTTCGAGGACGTCGGCTTCGGAGCCCGCGGCGACCTCCCCGACCTCTCCGGCCTCCCCGGTGTCCCTGAGGTCCGCGACCTCCCCCACCTTCTTGACGTCCCCGGACTCCCCGGCCCGCTCCGCCTCCGTGACCACCGCCTGGGCTCCGCCCTTCCCCTTCGCCGCGCGCACCGCCGCGCCGCCCGCCTGCGGGCTCGCCGCGACGGCCTTCGCCCGCCCCTTCCCCGGCAGCAGCGAACCCACCGGCTGCACGCGGCCCGCCGCCTCGAAGCCCCAGTCGAGCAGCGCGCGCGTCTCCTCGTACACGGCGAGACCCCCGCCGGACTGCGGGTTCATCACGGAGACCACCAGGGTCCTGTCACCCCGGCGGGCGGCGGAGATCAGGGTGTTGCCGGCGTTGGTCGTGTACCCGTTCTTGATTCCGAGGAGCCCCGGGTACCGGGCCACGCCGTCCGCACCGGTGAGCAGGCGGTTGGTGTTGGCGATGCCGTACGACCACGAGCCCGCGGGGAAGTCCGCGTACGCCGTCGAGCAGTACCGCGTGAACGCCGGGTCCTGGAGCCCGGCCCGGCCGAAGACGGCGAGGTCGAACGCGGAGGAGACCTGGCCCGGCTCGTCGTACCCGTCAGGGGAGACGACGTGGGTGTCCCGTGCCCCGAGGGACCGGGCCTTCTCCTGCATCTGCCGGGACATCGACTCCCAGCCGCCGTTCATCGCGGCCAGCACGTGCACGGCGTCGTTGCCCGAACTGAGGAAGACCCCGTTCCACAGGTCGGAGACCTGGTACGTGTAGCCCTCCTTGACCCCCACCAGGCTGCTCCCCTCGCCGATGCCGGTCAGCTCGGCGTCAGCGACGGTGTGCCGCTCGGACGGTTCGTTGCGCGGAAGCGCGGTGAGGGCGAAGAGGGCCTTGAGCGTGCTCGCGGGCGGCAGCTTCCGGTGCGCGTCGTGAGCGGCGAGCACCTCGCCCGACGAGGCGTCGGCGACCACCCAGGACAGCGCCGACACCGAGGGCAGGGCGGGCGCGCCCGGCAGCCGCTGCACCTGCGTGCCCTCCCGGTGGAGCCGGGCCGGATCGACGAAGTGACGGGCGGGCGGAGTCGGCTCGCCGACGGAGGACGCGGGTGCGGCGGGGAGGAGATCGGGTACGAGAGACGAGGCCGTGGCAGCCGGAGCGGGCAGCGCGAACAGCAACGCCGCGGTCCCGGCGGCGGCATGACGGGCAGCTGACGTGACGATCATTCGGCCACCGTAGGGAGGCGGGGAGCGGCACGCAGAGCGGAGTGCGCCGACCGGCGTAGAGGTTCCGACGTACGGCGGCGCGTCGTGCGTCCGCCCGGGGGAGCGCCGGGGCCCGCCCTCCCTCACGGGCTGTCAGTGGGGCAGGGCATTCTGGTGACGTGTCCTCACACCCGAACCCCGCCAACGGTGTTCCGCCCGAGTCGCCCGAACGGACGCCTTCGGACGGACCCCGACCGGCCACGCCGCCGACCACGGCGCCGCCGGCCGCCCGGCCCGCCGACGTCCCGGACGCCTCGACCGCGACGTGTGCCTCGACCACGGCTGCCGGGCGGTCCGACGGTCCGGCGCCGGTGGCGGGCACGCCCGAGGCTCCCGCCTCGGCCGGTGACGGGTCCGGCGCTCGGTCCCCGTCCGGCGCCCCGTCCCCGTCCGCCGGCCGGTCCGGAGCACCGGGACCGTCCGCCGGCGGTGCGGACGCCCCGGGTCCGGCCGGTGCCCGGCCCGAGGCCTCGGCGCGGGGCACCGGCGGGGAGGAAGCACGGCACCCGGTGGCCGACCGGTCCGCCGCCCCGGACCCGCGCCCCGGGGAACCGGCCGTCGACGGGATCGTCGGGTCCTCCGGTGCCAGGGGCGCGGGTCCGGCCAACGGGGTCCTTGCCGAGGGCAGCCGCGGCCAACGCGGGTCCGCCGCAGGCCGGACACACGGCGCTGCGGGCCGCTCGGCCGCGGGCGAGGCCGGCGCGGGTGCGGCGGCCGATGCGGCCGCGAGCGGCGGGGAGGGAACCGGTTCCGTGCCCGGCTCGGGCGACGGGACGGACCGTCAGGCCGGCCCCGGGGGCCGAGCCGAAGGGGCGGCGGGTCGGGTGGCCGCCCCCGAGCCCCGTACCGCACCCGCTCCCGCGCCCGTCCGCCCACCCGCTCCCGCGCCCGTCCGTCCACCCGCGCCCGCTCCCGTCCGTCCACCCGCTCCCGCACCGGCTCCCGCACCGGCGCCTGTGCCTGCGCCCGGGCGGGCGTCCGAGCCCTTCGGGTTGCCCAGTGTCGCGGGGGTCCGTGCGAGTCTCGGGCTCACCGGGGGGCTGCTGCCCCCGCCCACGCGGGCCTTCGGCGGGCCCTCGTCCCGTGGGGAGCGGCAGAGCCGTGCGACCCGGCCCACCGGGCACATGATCGTCTGCGGGGACGACGCCCTCGCCCACCGTCTCGCGGGAGAGTTGCAGGCGGTGTACGGCGAGCGGGTCACCCTGCTCGTGCCCGCGCGGCCGGATGCCGAACCGACGCCCGCCGGGCGCACGGGCCGGGCCCTGGCGCTGTTCGGGCGGGTCGTCACCGCGGCCGTGACGCGTACGGCGGGGGCGGCCGGGACGGTCGGTGCCGTGGGCGCGACCGCCTCGGGCACGACCGGTTCAGGCGTGACCGGCGCAGGCCCGGGTGGCGGATCGGACGGCAGCGAGCCCGTCGGGAGCCTGCGGGTCGTCGAGTCGGGGGAGGCCGACGACCGGGCCCTCACGGAGGCGGGCGTCGAGCGCGCCGCCGCCCTCGCCCTCGTCCACGAGGACGACGAGACCAACATCCGGGCAGCCCTCACGGCCCGCCGCCTCAACCCGAGGCTGCGCCTGGTCATCCGCCTCTACAACCGCAGGCTCGGCCAGCACCTCGCCACCCTCCTCGACCAGGCCGCGGCCGTCGCCGAACCGGGCCTCGACCCCGAGAAGACGGACGCCGTCACCACCGTCCTCTCCGACGTGGACACCGCCGCCCCGGGCCTCGCCGCCGCGGCCGTGACCGGCTCCAGCAAGGTCGTCCAGGCGGGCGGCCTGCTGCTGCACGCCGTCGAACGGCTCCCCTCCGCCTCGGGCGAGGCGCCCGACCTGGGACTCTGCACGCTCGCGCTGCTCTCCGCGACCGCGCGGGACCCGGCCGGCTGGGAGGGCTCCGAGCACAGCGGCGAGGCGGGCCCGCGCCTCCTCCCGGACGACCGTACGGTCGCGGCGGCGGCCGGCCGGGCCACGGTGACGCTCGAAGCGGTACGCCCGGCGGGCCCCGCTCCGGCGTCACGGCGCTTCGGCGGCTCGGGCCTGCCGGTCGGCTCGCTGTTCCCGCGCCGCCTGCGCTGGTCCCTCGCGGGCGCGGTCGCCGCCGTCGTGGGCCTGGCTCTTGCCCTGACCCTCATGACCGGCGACCACCCCCTGCACGCCGCCTACCTCACGCTCCTCGACGTCTTCGCCATCGGCGACCCGGCGGTCGACGACCCGGTGAGCCGTCAGCTCCTCCAGATCCTCGCGGGGTTCGTGGGGCTCCTGCTGCTCCCGGTGATCGTCGCCGCCCTCCTCGAAGGCATGGGCACCTTCCGTTCGGCGACGTCCCTGCGCCGCCCGTCCCGCGGACTCACCGGCCACGTCGTGCTCCTCGGCCTGGGCAAGGTCGGGACCCGGGTCCTCACGCGGCTGCGCAGGATGGGCATCGCGGTGGTGTGCGTCGAGTCCGACCCGGAGGCGCGCGGCATCGCCGTCGCGCGAAGGCTGCGGGTGCCGACGGTCATCGGCGACGTCACCGAGGAGGGCGTCCTCGAAGCCGCCCGCATCCACCGGGCCGACGCGCTCCTCGCCCTGACCAGCGTCGACATCACCAACCTGGAGGCCGCGCTGTCGGCCCGGTCGGTCGCCCCGGGCCTGCGGGTCGTGCTGCGGCTGTACGACGACGACTTCTCCACGGCCGTCTACCGCACCCTCCGCGCCGCGCACCCCGAGGCCCGTACCCGCAGCCGGAGCGTCTCCCACCTCGCCGCACCGGCCTTCGCGGGGGCGATGATGGGCCGCCAGATCCTCGGCGCCGTACCGGTCGAGCGCCGGGTCCTGCTCTTCGCGGCGGTCGACGTCGCGGCCCACCCGCTCCTGGAGGGCCGCACGGTGGCGGAGGCGTTCCGGCCGGGGGCGTGGCGGGTGGTCGCCCTGGACCGCAGGGGCGGCGGACCGGACCCGGACGGGGCGTACGGCGTCCCCCACGGCCCGAGTGGGGACGCGGGAGCCGGCGCGGCGACGGGTGCGGGAGCCGGTACGGACGCGGGCACGGACACGGGCGCCAGGAACGGCGCCCGCACCGGCCCCCGCCGCCCCCGCTTCCTGTCGTCGGACGCCCCCGGCTACCGTGACTGGCGGCTCGCCCCCGACCGCGTGCTCCACGCGGGGGAGCGGGTGATCGTGGCCGCCACCCGTCGCGGCCTCGCGGAACTCCTGGGCCGCGGCGCCGACGCGGAGCACCGTACGGCCGAGGCGGCGGGCACCCGTACCCGAACTCCATCGGATCCGAACGGCGTTGACCGTAGGATCTGACCGCTCGCGGGCCACATCGGCCCGCCTCCGCAGTCAGGAGAGCCTTCGTTGAACACCCCGCACAGCGCCGTCCCCGGCCGGCCGGCCCATCGCATGGACCCGGCCGGCGGCTGCCCGCACGCCGCCAACGCCCGGCTGCTCGCCGAGGGCGCGGTGGCGCCGGTCGTCCTGCCCGGCGAGATCGAGGGCATGGCGGTGCTCGGCCACGACGCCCTGCGCGACTTCCTCTCCCACCCCGACGTCGCCAAGGGCCCGCAGCACTTCACGGCCCTGACGGAGGGCCGGATACCCGACGGCTGGCCGCTGCGGACCTTCGCGACGGTGCCCGGCATGACGACGGCGGACGGCGCCGACCACCGCAGGCTGCGGGCCCTGGTCAGCAGCGCGTTCACGGCGCGCCGGGTCGAGGAGCTGCGGCCGCGCGTGGAGGCGGTGACGGCGGGGCTCCTCGACGGGCTCGCGGAGGCGGCGGAGGCCGGGGGAGGCGTCGCGGACCTGCGGCGCCACTACGCGCTGCCGCTGCCGCTCGGGGTGATCTGCGAACTGCTCGGTGTGGACCCGGCCCATCAGGACCGGCTGCACCACCTCTCCAGCCTGGTCGTCGCCACGGACACGGAGCCCGCGCAGGCCGTGGCGGCCAACCGGGAACTGGTCGAGCTCCTGGCGGCCATCGCGGGAGCCAAGGCCCTGGAGCCGGGCGACGACCTGACGAGCGCGCTCATCGCGGCGCGCGACGAGGGCGGTGACCGGCTGAGCCAGCCGGAGCTGATCGGCACGCTCCTGTTGATGATCATCGCGGGGCACGAGACGACGCTCAACCTGGTCACCAACGCCGTACGGGCGCTGTGCGGCCACCGCGAACAACTCGCGCTGGTGCGCGACGGCCGGGCGACGTGGGCGGACGTCGTGGAGGAGACGCTGCGCTGGGACAGCCCGGTGAGCTACTTCCCGTTCCGTTACCCGACGAGGGACCTGACCGTGGACGGCACGGTCATCCCGAAGGGCACGCCGGTCCTCGCGGGGTACTCGGCGGCGGGCCGGGACACGAAGGCGCACGGGCCGGACGCGGACCGCTTCGACCTCACGCGCGCCACGGCCACCAAGCACCTCTCGCTCGGCCACGGCCCCCACTACTGCCTGGGCGCCCCCCTGGCCCGCATGGAGGCGGCGATCGCCCTGGAGTCCCTCTTCACCCGCTACCCGGACCTGGACCTCGCGGTCCCGGAGGCCGAACTGACGCGCCACTCCGGCTTCGTCGGCAACAGCGTGCGGAAACTCCCGGTCCGCCTGGCGGCCTGACGGTGCGGCGGGGCGACCGGCCGCAGCCGCGACCGGGCCCGACGGCCCGGCCGGCTACCCGGCCCGCCCCCACACCTCCGCCGGAGAGGCCCGCAGCGAGGAGACGAGCCGCAGCAACCGGTCCTCGTTCCCCGAGAACCCTGCCGCGCGGAGCGCCGCGTCGGCCTCGGCCATCGGCGAGGTGAGCATCACCCCGGCGTACGGGACGAGGTCCGGGTCGGTCAGAACGGCCTGGGTGGACTCGAGCAGCCGCAGATACGCCTGCGCCGCCGCGCGCTCGGTCGCGGTCATCGTGATCATGTCGGGCTCCCTCTCGACAGTTCGGCACCACCACCTAAGCGCATGGGTCTGACAACGGGTCGGAGAGCGGGGCCGGGCCCACCCGCCCGGGCGCGTCGGGGCACGTCGGTGACAGGGGCTCACCCGCCCCCGGCGAGGTGCTCCGTCAGGCGGTCCAGGAAGGTCTGCTGGCCCGTCACGAGCAAGGGGGTCGCCGCTTCCGGTGTGTGCCAGGCGACGCGGTCGATCTCCGGGAACTCCTGGTGTCTGCCGGAGTGCGGCGGCCACTCCATCGTGAACGTGCCGGGGATCACCCCCGCCGGGTCGAGGTCGCCCTCCACAGCCCAGGCCACCACCGTCTTGCCGCTGCTCTGGCGGGTCTCGCCCAGGGGGATCCACGGGCCGGACGGGGCCGGGTGGCCCAGTTCCTCCAGGAACTCGCGGCGCGCCGCCGCCTCGGGGGACTCGTCCGGTTCGTACTCCCCCTTGGGGATCGACCAGGCCCCGTGCTCCCGCGACGCCCAGAAGGGGCCGCCCATGTGACCGATCAGCACCTCGACGCCCCCGCCCGCCGTGCGGCGGAAGACGAGGAGACCCGCGCTGCGTTTGCCCGTCATGCCGTCCAGTGTGGCAGCGGGCTCAGGCTTCCGCGCGGACCACCACCGGGCCGCCCGCAGGGTCGAGCCCGCGCGTCCACGCCGGCCCGAGCCGCGCCGAGCGCCAGGGGACGAGGTTCGCGGGCAGCCGCTCCCGCCGCACCAGCGCGTCGCCCTGGGTGACGGTCAGGACCGGCCGGGTGAGCGGCAGCCCGGGGCGTACGAGGAGGGGCGCGATCCCCGCACCGGACCCCGGACCGATCCCCGCACCGGACCCCGGACCGATCCCCGCACCGGACCCCGGACCGATCCCCGGAGCAGACCCCGGGCCGACCCCCGCACCGAACCCCGGGCCGACCCCCGGACCGATCCCCGCACCGGACCCCGCGCCCAGCAGCCCGGGGGTCACCCAGCGCAGGGGTCCCTCCACCGTCACGGTCACCGACGCCGCAGGCGTGGAGCGTCCGGCCAGCGCGTCGAGCACCGCGCCCGCCGCCGCGCGCCCCTCCGCCTCGGCCACCCGCGCCGGTTCCGCCCCGTGCAGCAGGTTGCCCGCCGCGAAGACGCCGGGCACGGACGTGCGGAAGGCCTCGTCGGTCAGCGGTCCGCGCGTGCCCGGCGCCAGGGCGAGGCCCCCGGCGCGGGCCAGTTCGTGGTCCGGGATCCAGTCGCCGGTGAAGACGACCGTGTCGCCGCGCAGGACGAGACTCCGGCCGTCGGCCGTCCGCACGGCGACTCCCGTCAGCCGGCCGCGCCCGAGCAGTTCGGTGACCGTGGCGCCGGTGAGGACCGGTGCCGTGCCGAATCCGGGGGGCGTGCGCGGCAGGTCGGTGACGACCGCCGCCACCTCCGCCCCCGCCGCCCGCAGGACCTCCACCGCGCGCCGGGCGACCGGTTCGCCGCCGACCACCACGGCCCGTCGGCCGACGCGCTGCCCGAACAGGGCCACTGCCTGCTGGAGTTCGCCGGTCGTCATCACCCCGGCCGGACGCGTCCCGGGCACGAGCCGCGCGCTGCGCGGCCGTTCGCGTGCGCCGGTCGCGAGGAGCACGGCCCGTGCCGTGATCCGTTCGAGGCCGGTCGGCGCGGTGACGTCGAGGGTCAGCGGACCGGCCCAGCCGGTGGCCGAGACGCCGGTGCGGACGGCCGCGCCCGCCCGCACCGCGGCCCGGACCGCGCGGCGCGCGTACGCAGGGCCGAACAGCGCGCGGCCCCGCCCGTCCGCGCCGAAGCCCGCGTGCGCGCAGTGCCGCGGGACGCCACCGGCCGCGCGCTCCCGCTCCAGGACCTCGACGCGGCCCGCGCCCGCCGCGGCGAGCCGTTCCGCCGCCGCGAGCCCGGCGGGACCCGCGCCCACCACCAGGACGTCGACCGTACGGTTCACCGGGCCCCCTTCCCGTACTCCTCGCCCAGCGCCCGCAGCTCCGCGCCGCAGAAGTGGCCCTGGCAGCGCCCGCCGCGCGCCCGGGTCCTGCGCCGCAGTCCCTCCGGTCCCGCCGGGGGGATCGTCGAGGCGTACGCGGCACGGACCTCGCCCCGGGTCACCCGCTCGCAGTGGCAGACGATCGCGCCGAACTCCGGGTCCGAGGAGATGAGTTCGGCGTCCCGGTACGGACGCGGGAAGGCCTCGCCGAGGTTCGGCACGCGCAGCGGGACGAGCGGGCGCTCGGGCCCGGGGTCGAGCCCGCAGTCGGCGAGGAGGCCGAGGACGTGCTCGGCGATGGCGAGGGACGCGGTGAGCCCGGTGGACCGGATTCCGCCCACCGTCACGTACCCGAGGCCGGGATGCGCCGCCACTCGGTAGTCCTCCCGGCCGGTGGCGGCGCGCAGGCCCGCGTACACCGCCGTGACCTCCTCGTCGAGCAGCGCGGGAAGTATCCGGCCGCCCTGTTCGCGGAGCCCGGCGAGCCCGTCGGCGGTCGTGCCGGTGGCGGTCTTGTCGTCGAGGTCCTCGGCGGTGGGGCCGAGCATGACGTTCCCGTACACCGTGGGCGAGACGAGCACCCCCTTGCCGAGGGGGCCCGGGACGGGGAGCAGGATGTGCCGGACCAGGGCGCGGGCGAACTTGTCGAAGACGAGGAGCTGTCCGCGGCGCGGGGTGACGGTGAAGTCCCGCCGGTCCATGAGCGCGTCGAAGGCGTCGGCGTACAACCCGCTGGCGTTCACGAGGAGTCGGCTGCGCAGCTCGCCCCGCGCGGTGGTGAGATGGTGCCCCGACGCGTCCGTTCGGACCCGCTCCACGCGGCAGTTGAGGTGGAGGTCGACGCCCGAGCGGACCGCCTGCGTCGCGTACGCGAGGGTGGTCGTCCACGGGCAGATCACCGACTCGCCGGGCACCGCGAGGGCCCCCAGCGCGCCCGGCGCCAAGTGGGGTTCGCGTGACCGCAGTTCGTCCGCGGTCAGGATCCGGGTCGTACGGTGGCCGTTGCGGACGGCCTTCTCCGCGAGCCGGGGGAGCGCCGCCAGCTGCTCCGCGTCCCACGCGACGAGCAGCGCGCCGAGCGGCTCGACGGGGATGCCCACCTCGCGGGCGTACGCGCCCAGCCGGCGGTGCCCCTCCCGGACGAGTCGCGCTTCGAGCGTGCCGGGAGCCGCGTCGAAACCGGTGTGCAGAATGGCGGTGTTCGCCTTCGACGTGCCGTCTCCGACGTCGTTCGCGGCCTCCACGAGCGCCACCCGCAGCGGGTGGCGGGCGAGCGCGCGGGCGACGGCGCAGCCGACGACCCCCGCGCCGACGACCACGACGTCGTACGCGGCCTCCCGGCCGCCGGGCAAGGGTCCGCCGCGCGTGACGCTCACTCCGTGTCCCCGCCCCGCGCGAGCAGCGCCGACACCTCCGTACGGAACCGGCCGAGGCGCGAGGCCGCCTCGTCGGCCGGGATCCGCGGCTCGTACACGGCCGAGGGCTTCCACTCCGGTACGGCCTCCCGGAGCGCGAGCCCCGGGTACCGGCCGAGCCGGGCCACCGCGCCGACGCCGAGCGCCGTCGCGTCCGGCAGGGACGAGACCTCCACGGGGAGCTGGAGCAGGTCGGCCTGGGTCTGCATGAGCAGCGCGGACCGGGTCAGACCCCCGTCGGCGCGCAGCGAGGTCAGGGGCGCGCCCCGGTCCGCCGCGGCCGCCGCGGCGAGCTCCACGACCTGCGCGGCGATGCCCTCGCACAGCGCCCGCACCAGGTGGCCGGGCGTGGTGTCCAGGCCCAGACCGGTGAGCGAGCCCCGCACGTCACCGCGCCACCAGGGCGCGGCCAGACCCGCGAGCGCCGGCACGAACGTGACGCCGCCCGCGTCCGGCACTCCGCCTCCGACCGGGTCCAGCTCCTCGGCGCCCCCGATCACGCCCAGGTCGGTGAGCCACCGGACGGCCGAGGCGACCGTGTACACCTGCCCGTCCAGGCAGTGGGCGACCCGGCCGCCGAGCCGCCAGGCGACACAGCTCACCAGGCCCGAGTCCCCGCGCCGGGGCTCCGGACCGGTCTGCGCGAGCAGGAACGCGCCCGTGCCGTACGTGCACTTGGCGGCGGCCGGGTCGCTCGCGCTCTGCGCGAGGAGGGCGGCCTGCTGGTCGACGAGGAGCCCGGTCACCGGCAGGGGCGCGCCGAAGGCCGTCGTGGTGCCGACCGCGGCGTCGCAGTCCACGACCCGGGGGAGTCGCTCGCCGCCGAGGCCGTAGAGGTCGAGGGCCGTCTCCGACCAGGCGACCGTGTCCAGGTCGAGGAGCCCGGTCCGGCCCGCGGTCGCGGCGTCGGTGACGAACGCGCCCGTCAGGCGGTGCACGAGCCACGCGTCGCTCGTGGTGACCACTCCGGCGCCGGTCGCGTGACGGCGGATCCAGGCCATCTTGGGCGCGGCGAAATAGGGGTCGACCGGGAGGCCGGTCAGGTGGCGCAACCGCTCCGCGTGGCCGTCGAGTTCGTCGCAGATCCCGGCGGCCCTGCGGTCCTGCCAGACGAGCGCGTCGGTGAGCGGCGCGCCGGTGGCGGGGTCCCAGGCGAGCACGGTCTCGCCCTGGTTGGCGAGCCCCACGGCCTCGACCTCCGTGCCGGCCTCGGCGAGGGCCGCGCGCCCGGCCCGGACGACGGAGTCGTACAGCTCACGGGGGTCGACCTCGACCAGCCCGCCCGGCAGGTAGCGGGGCCGGACCGGCGCGGTGCCGCTGCCGATGACCCCGCGCTCCGGACACAGGACGAGGGCCTTGGTGCCCGAGGTGCCCTGGTCGACCGCGAGGATCGGGCCGCCGGTCATCGTGCTGCTCCTGTCGCCGGATCGGAGGATGATCGTCCGATCGTCGAAAAGGGTCAGGGTGCCCGCGGCGGGAACCGGCGTCAAGGGGCGGGGGAGAAGACCGTCAGGTTCGGCGAAGTCGCCTGACAGAAGGTCAGAAGCAGTTGCTGTCCGAATAGTTACTGTCGGAAAAGAGAGTGGAGTGAGCGCCTCCAGCGCCCTCTATAGTGATCGCCGATCAACGGAGGGGGCACCCCCGGCCACTCTCCGTACCCCGAAGCCGTTCACCCGAGGACCATCCACCGAGGACCCATGTCGCCCACACCACGTCCCGCCCCCTGATGGCGCCGCACGGCTTCCGGCCCGTCTACCACCCCGCCGGCCACGACCACGCGTTACGCGGCGCCGTCCAGGACCTCCGCACCGGCCGCTGGGTGGCGATGGCGCGGCTCCTCGACGAGACGACGGGCTGGGACGGCTGGACCCGGCGCACCCAGGTCCTCGCGACGGTCGCCGCGGGCACCGACGTCGTCCACATCTGGCGGACCGAACAGCCCGGCAGCGTCGCCGCCGCCGTGATGCACTGCCGGGTCGCCGTCGAACGGGCGCTCCGGGCGCACCGCGCCGGACACGCCCGCACCCGCGAGCTGTGGCAGGAGGCCTGGACGGCCTGCCGCGACACCGCCGAGCTCGTCCCCGCCGACCCCGTCCCCTGGGTGGGCCTCCTCGCCCTCGCCTCCCTCGAAGCGGGCCGCTCCGTCCCCGAGCACCGTCTCGCGCCGCCCGCGCCCATGCTGGCGCCCGGCCCCTGGGGCCTCCTCGCCGAGGCCGAGAAGCGCGACCCGTACAACCGCGAAGCGCACCACCGCATGCTCCAGTTCGTGTACGCGCGCAGCCCGGGCCCCCTCTCCGAGGCCTTCAACTACGCCCAGTGGGCAGCCACTTCCGCGCCCCTCGGCTCCGCCCTGCACGCCCTTCCGCTCTACGTGCGCGTCGAGCGGTACCGGCGCGAGCGCGGCCACGAGAAGGCGCTCGACCTCCACTGGGTCGCCGAGGACGCCGTACGCGACGCCGAGCGGGCCCTCGACGCCTGGTACCTCTTCTGCGCCACCGACGAGGCCTCCCTCCTCGACCTCAACCACCTCGCCCACGCGCTGTACGGAGCCCTCCGCTTCACCGACGCGGCCCGGGTCTTCGACGCGCTCGGCCCGTACTACACGACGATCCCGTGGGCGTACCGGACCGAGCGCCCCGACGACCGGGCGGCGGCCGAGGAGCTCTTCCTCCGAGCCCGCAGCCGCTGTCTGAGCGGCTGACCCCCGACTGCCGGCCCCCACGCCCAGCTCACACCCCACGCCCACCCCGCTCCCCGCCCGCCCCGCTCCCCCCTTCCCCGTCCCCCGGAGGTAACCCCCATGGCGACCAACGCGCCCCCGAACGAGTCGATACGCCGGCCGTCGTCCGCCCCGGACGAGGAGGCGCGGCTCAGAGAGCTCGGCTACCAGCCGGTCCTCGCCCGCCGCATGGGCGGCTTCGGCAACTTCGCGATCAGCTTCTCCGTCATCTCGATCCTCTCCGGCTGCATGACGCTCTACGGGTTCGGGCTCGGTACCGGCGGCCCCGCCGTCATGCTCTGGGGCTGGGCCGGCGTCGGCCTCTTCGTCCTCTGCGTCGGCCTCGCGCTCGCCGAGGTCACCAGCGCCTACCCCACCTCCGGCGCCCTCTACTACATGGCCGACCGGCTCGGCGGACGCCGCTGGGGCTGGTACACCGGCTGGCTGAACCTGCTCGGCCTGCTCGGCGCCATCGCCGGCATCGACTACGGCGCCGCCCTCTTCACCGGCGCCTTCCTCAACCTCCAGTGGGGCTTCGCCCCCACGCCCGGCTCCACCTTCCTGATCTTCCTGGCGATCCTGCTCCTGCACGCCGTCCTCAACCTCTTCGGCGTCCGCCTCGTCAGCGTCCTCAACTCGATCAGCGTCTGGTGGCACCTCGGCGGCGTCGCCGTCATCGTCGGCGCGCTCGCCATCGTCCCCGACCGCCACCAGTCCGCGAGCTTCGTCTTCACCGAGTTCGTCAACGACACCGGCTGGGCCAACCCGCTGTACGTCGCCGCGATCGGCCTGCTCCTCGCCCAGTACACCTTCTCCGGCTACGACGCCTCCGCGCACCTCTCCGAGGAGACCTCGAACGCCTCCGTCGCCGCCGCCAAGGGCATCGTCCGCTCCATCTGGGTCTCCTGGATCGCCGGCTTCGCGCTCCTCGCCGGACTCACCTTCGCCATCCAGGACTACGCCGCCACGCAGAACAGCGCCACCGGCGTCCCGCCCGCCCAGATCTTCCTCGACGCCCTCGGCACCGGCGGTGCCAGCGCGCTGCTGCTCGTCGTCATCGCCGCCCAGCTCTTCTGCGGCAACGCCGAGGTCGCCGCCGCCAGCCGCATGGTCTTCGCCTTCAGCCGCGACAACGCCCTTCCGGGCTCGGCGATCTGGCGCAGGGTCAGCACCCGCACCCAGACGCCCGTGGCGGCGGTCTGGCTCTCGGTCGGCGTCGCCGCCGTCCTCGCGATCCCCTCCCTCTACTCCGCCACGGCGTACGGCGCGGTCACCGCGATCAACGTCATCGGCATCACCCCGGCCTACGCCATCCCGATCTACCTCCGCCTCCGCAAGGGCGACCGCTTCGTCCCCGGCCCCTGGAGCCTCGGCCGCTGGAGCAAGCCGATCGGCTGGATCGCCGTCGTCTGGGTCGCGGTCGTGACCGTCCTCTTCTGCCTCCCGCAGAAGTCCCCGGTCACGGTCGACACGATGAACTACGCCGTCATCGCCCTGGCCGTCGTCCTCGTCCTGTCCAGCGTCTGGTGGTACGTCGCCCGCCGCTCGTACGGCACCCCGACCCCGTACGGCACGGCCCGCGAGGAGGCCGAGATCGCGGAGGGCATCGTCTAGGGAGGCGGTCAGGGGACGATCCGGGTGCGACCAGGGGGCGACGAACCCCCTGTGCCGGGCGTGCATCCCGCGTTCACGGCGCCGACTCCGGCGGGCCATCCTCCGGCCGTAGCGTCCGGGCGTTCGTGCACGCCTCACGCCATCGAGGAGTCCTGTGAGCGCCTCCGCTCTGACCGTCCTGGCCGCCGCCCTCGCGGTCGTCACCGCAGTCCCCGCCGCACCCGTCGCCGGTCCCGTCACCGTCACCGCCCGCGCCGAGACGCCCGCCGTGTACGACGACGAGGCCGGCGGGAACGCCAACGCGGACGATCCCGCCGTGTGGGTCGACCCGACGCGGCCCGGGCGCAGCCTCGTCGTCGCCGCGCTCAAGGAGGGCGGGCTCGACGTGTACGGGCTCGACGGGCGCCGGATCCAGCACATAGCGGCGCCGCAGGCGCCCGGCGAAGACGCCGCCGCGGGCCGGTTCAACAACGTCGACGTCGTGTACGGCTTCGAACTCGGCGGCCGCAAGACCGACTTGGCGCTCGTGAGCGACCGGGGCCGGGACCGCGTCCGGGCCTACGCCATCGATCCCGCCGCCGTCGCCGCCGGGCGGCCCCCGCTCCGCGACGTCACCGCCGCCGGCGTCGCGCCGGTCTTCGCCGCCGACGAGACCGAGGTCGACGACCAGCGCACCGCCTACGGCCTCGCCGCCTACAGCGACGACGACGAGGCGTACATCGTCGTCTCGCGCCGCGAGGAGACGAGCCTGCGCCTGCTCCGTCTCGAGGACGTCGGCGGTCGCGTCGGCTACCGCACCGAGGACACCCTCGACCTTCCCGCCTCCTTCACGCTCCCCGACGGCACCTCCTGGCGGCCCTGTGCCGACCCCGGCGAGCGCCCCCAGGTCGAGGGCATGGCCGTCGACCAGGAGGAGCACGTCCTCTACGCGGCCCAGGAGGCCGTGGGCCTGTGGCGCGTGGAGCTGGACGACGACGGGGACGGGTTCGAGGACCCCGAGCTCCTCGACCGCGTGCGGGAGTACGGCACCCCGTGGACGTACGACACCGAGGAGGAGGAGTGCGTCCTCGACACCGCCCACGACCCCGGCTTCGGCGGTGACCACCTGAGCGCCGACGCCGAGGGCGTCACCGTCTACCACGCCGCCGACGGCGCCGGCTACGTCCTCGCCTCCAGCCAGGGCGACAACACCTTCGCCGTCTACGACCGCGAGGACGACCACACCTACCTCGGCTCCTTCGCGATCGGCGACGGCCCCGCCACCGACGGCGTCCAGCACTCCGACGGCAGCACCGTCGTCAACGTCCCCCTCGGCACCGCGTTCCCGAAGGGCCTCCTGATCACCCACGACGGCGAGGCCACCCCCGCCGACGGCGAACGGGAGTCCACCAACTTCAAGTTCACCGGCTGGGAGTCGGTCGCCGATGCCTTCCCCCGGCCGCTGACAGTGGACACCCGCTCCTTCGACCCGCGCGACGCCGACTGACCCCGCGGGGCGCGCGGCGGGCAACCTCCCGCGGAGCGGCGGCGACTTGGGGGTACGCAACGGCACCCTTCCCCCCCCCGCAGGAGGACACGTGCAGTACCCCCGCTCCACCCTCCCCGCCGCGCTCCTCGCCGGAGTCATGACCTGTGCGGCGCTCACCGCGACCACCGGAACCGCCGCCGCCGCGACCGCGCGGCAGGTCGAGCGGCTCGACCGGGGCGTGGTGAGCGTCCACACCGCCACCGGCAACCTGGTCAGCTGGCGCTGGCTCGGCACCGACCCCGACGCCGTCGCCTTCAACGTCTACCGAGCCGGTACGAAGGTGAACCCGGCGCCCGTCACGGCCTCCACGAACTTCTTCGACACGGGCGCCGCCGACTCCGCCGACTACACGGTCCGCGCCGTCGTCGGCGGCGTCGAGCAGGCCGACTCCCCGCGCGCCGTCCAGTTCCGCGCCGGCTACAAGGACGTCCCGATCACCCCGCCCGCCGGCGGGACGACACCCGACGGCGTCGCGTACACCTACGAGGCCAACGACGCCTCCGTCGGCGACCTCGACGGCGTCGGCGACCTCGACTTCGTCCTCAAGTGGCAGCCCACCAACGCCAAGGACAACTCCCAGTCCGGCTACACGGGCAGCACCGTCGTCGACGGCATCACCCTGGAGGGCACCCGGCTCTGGCGCGTCGACCTCGGCCGCAACATCCGCTCCGGCGCGCACTACACGCAGTTCCAGGTCTACGACTACGACGGCGACGGCCGCGCCGAGATCGCGATGAAGACGGCGGACGGGACGGTCGACGGCCGGGGCACGGTCATCGGCTCCGCCGGCGCCGACCACCGCAACGGCAGCGGGTACGTGCTCAGCGGACCCGAGTACCTCACCATGTTCGACGGCCGCACGGGCGCGGCCCTGGGCACGACCTCGTACGTCCCCGCCCGCGGCACCGTCTCCTCCTGGGGCGACGGATACGGAAACCGCGTCGACCGCTTCCTCGCCGCCACCGCCTACCTGGACGGATCCCGCCCCTCGCTGATCATGGCGCGCGGCTACTACACGCGGACCGTGATCGCCGCCTGGGACTGGCGGGGCGGTGCTTTCACCCGCCGCTGGACCTTCGACTCGTCGAGCTCCACCAACGCCGGGAAGGGGTACGACGGCCAGGGCTCCCACAGCGTCTCCGTCGGCGACGTCGACGCGGACGGCAGGGACGAGATCGTGTACGGGGCGATGGCCGTCGACGACAACGGCACCGGCCTGTGGACCACGAGGACCGGGCACGGCGACGCCCAGCACCTCGGCGACCTCGACCCGGGCACGCCGGGCCTGGAGTACTTCAAGGTCTCCGAGTCGACCTCCCAGCCCTCGGCGCTGTACGTCAACCCCGCCAACGGGGCCGTCCGTTGGCAGCTCGCCGCCTGCTGCGACAACGGCCGGGGCGTGGCCGGCGACATCTGGGCCGGGAACGACGGCGCCGAGGTGTGGTCGTCCGCCGACTCCTCCGTACGGGACGAGGGCGGCGGCGCCAAGGGCCGCAAACCCTCGTCCACGAACTTCCTGAGCTGGTGGGACGGCGACACCACCCGGGAACTCCTCGACGGCACCCACATCGACAAGTACGGCACGGCGTCCGACACACGGCTCCTCACCGGCGCCTCGGTGGCGTCCAACAACGGCACCAAGGCGACTCCGGTGCTGTCCGGGGACATCCTCGGCGACTGGCGCGAGGAGGTCGTGTGGCGGACGACCGACAACACCGCCCTGCGGATCTACGCGACCCCGTACGAGACCGGCACACGCATCACGACCCTGCTGCACGACACCATGTACCGCACGGGTCTCGCCTGGCAGAACACCGCCTACAACCAGCCCCCGCACCCGGGTTTCGCGATCGGCAACGGCATGCCGACCGCGCCGAGGCCGCTGGTCACGACTCCGTAGCGGGCACGGACGCCGGCGTCAGGCGCTGAACTCGTAGGTCCAGGCGGCCGACTGGGCGGAGAAGTCGATGTCCGTGATCTCCAGGGCGCGCCCGTGCTGGTCGCTGACCACCCGGTGGACGAGCAGCCGGGCCGCGCCGCCCGCCGCCGTCGCGGCGCCCTGGCCGGGCGGGACGCCGACCGACTCGCGGTGGGTCACGCGCAGTCCCGCCTGGTGCATCCAGTGGTAGAGCAGCCGCAGGTCCGGCTGGTGGTGGCCGTCCTTGACCCGCCGGTAGCGGGCGAGTTGGGGGATCTCGGCGAGCGCGGGCCGGGAGAACCAGGACACCGCCCGCTGGAGGGCCGCGCCCTGGGGGCCGAGCACGAGGTGCCGGTGGACGAGCGTCGGTTCGCCGGGCGCGAGCAGCAGCCGCGAGGTGAGCGGGGTCGGCGGCGGCTCCCAGGTGAGGGAGGCCCGGATCAGCGACTCGCTCACCCGGGGGCCGCCGGGGAAGGTGGGCCGCCGGGCGGCGCGTACCGGCCCCGCGGCCCCGGCGGGCACGGCGGGCGCGTCCGTCCAGGTGGCGGGTTCCGCTTCGACGTCGGTGGCGGCGGCGAAGGTGCCGCGCCGGTCGGTGACCACGAGCCTTTCCTCGCGCAGCAGTTGGAGCGCGCTGCGGACGGTCTGGCGGTTGACGTGGTACCGCTGGGACAGGGACCGCTCCGAAGGGAGCCGGCTTCCGGGGGAGATGCGCCGATGGGCGAGGTCCTCGCGCAGGACGGCGGCGACCCGGAGGTAGAGCGGCACGTCCGCCCCTTCGGCATCGGGCTCGGCCATGATCAACCCTCTCTCAAGCACAGCGTGACCGCAAGGGTCGTCTCGGTGATCGCACTCATTCCTATCATTGGTCTAAACCATTTCGCTAGGTGAGCCCGTCAGAGTGGCCGAAACGAGCGCCGCGCCTTGTAATGGGGTCCAGGCGGCGGGGACAAGGCCGCGGCGGCGGAAGGGACGCGTGAGGCCGAATGACGACACCGTCGGAGCGAGCGGCACGAGGGCGGGCGGCACGGAAGCGCGTGTCCCGTTCCTCGCACGGCCGCTGGATCCCCTCCTCCCAGCGCCCGGACCCGTTGACCGTCCTGGAACGGCAGTGCGTGGACCGACTGCCCGATCTGGTCCCCCTGCGGTACGGCCGGATGGCGGTCTCCCCCTTCGCCTTCCTGCGCGGCGCGGCCGCCGTCATGGCCGCCGACCTCGGCGCCCAGCGGCACACCGGCCTCACCGTCCAGCTCTGCGGCGACGCCCACCTCCTCAACTTCGGGGTGTACGCCTCACCCGAACGGACGCTTCTGTTCGACGTGAACGACTTCGACGAGACGCTGCCGGGCCCCTTCGAATGGGACGTGAAGCGGCTCGCCGCCAGCGTCGCCGTGGCCGCCCTCCAGAACGGCAGCGCGAAGCCGAAGGCCCACCGGGCCGCGCTCGTCGCCGCCGAGTCCTACCGCACGACCATGCGTCACCTCGCGGGCCTCGGCGAACTCGCCGTCTGGTACGAGCGGATAGCCGCCGACGACCTGCTCCCCGTGATCCGCAAGGCCGACCGCGCCCGCCTCGAACGCAACCTCGCCAAGGCGCGCCGCCGCACCAGCCTCCAGGCCCTCTCCAAGCTCACCGAGACCGACGCCTCCGGCGTCCGGCACATCGCCGAGGACCCGCCGCTCCTGGAGCGGGTCACCGATCTCGACCGCGTGACCCTCGGCAAGATCTTCAGCGACTACCGCAGCTCGCTCGCCGACGAGCGGCGGGTGCTGCTCGACCGGCACCACTACATGGAGGCCGCTCGCAAGGTCGTCGGCGTCGGCAGCGTCGGCACCCGCTGCTTCGTCCTCCTGCTCGAAGGCCGCGACGCGGGCGACCCGCTGATCCTCCAGATCAAGGAAGCCGTCCGCTCCGTCCTGGAGCCCTACCTGCCGTCGACCCAGTACGACCACCAGGGGCACCGCGTCGTCGCCGGACAGCGCCTCACCCAGGCGGCCAGCGACATCTTCCTCGGCTGGATGACCGGGCCCGAGCAGCGGCACTTCTACTGGCGCCAGCTGCGCGACATGAAGGGCTCGGCCGAGGTCGAGACCATGTCCCCGGCCACCCTCAGGGACTACGCCCGGCTCTGCGGCCGCGCCCTGGCCCGCTCCCACGCCCGCTCCGGCGACCGGATCGCCATCGCCGCCTACCTCGGCGGCTCGGACGTGTTCGACCGCGCCATCGCCGACTTCTCCCTCGCCTACGCGGGCCAGAACGCCGACGACTACGCGGCCCTCGGCGCCGCCATCGCCGCGGGCATGGTGACGGCGGCGCCCGGCGCCTGACGGGGACCGGCCCGGAACCCCGCAGGCGGTGCCGTAGGGGGGGCGCCGGGCCGCCTCCTTCACTCGTACGGGTGTACGGGCGGACGCGTCCTACGCGCGGTCGAGCCGCAGCGGTGGCTCGGCGGGGGACTCGGGCACCGGACCGAACAGCACCGAGCGCACCACCGACGGCGCGAAGAGCGCCTTCATCGGCACGGAGAGGTGGAGCGCCGAGCGGAAGACGGCGCCGAGCGCGGGATCGCCCGCCGACCGTTCCAGGAGGCGTGACAGGTACCAGCCGGCCACCTTGTCCGCGGGCCCGGCCTTCGCCGCCTCGCCGACGGCGCCCGGCATCTTCTTGTCGGACCCCGCCGAGATGTCCCACGCCTGCTGGGAGGCGGCCAGCAGGGCGCGCTGCACCCGCCGGGTGGTGGGCTTGCGCTTCGGGTCCGCGAGCGCCCGGCGCAGGGCCAGCGCGGTGAGCGCCGCGACCGCCATGCCCTGCCCGTAGATCGGGTTGAAGGAGCACAGCGCGTCGCCGGTCGCGAGGAAGCCGGCCGGACGGCGGCCCGGAAGGTCGTACCGGCGGCGGACGTTGGCCGTGTTCCGGAAGCCGTGGACCGACGAGACGGGTTCGGCGGTCGCCAGCCACTCGCTGATGACCGGGTGCGGCATCCGCTTCGCGTACTCCTCGAACGCCGTCTCCTCCGTGGGCGGCTGGTCGTCCCGGAGGCCCGACAGGGTCACCACGTGGTGGCCGTCACCGAGCGGCAGCACCACCGTGCCGTACCGGTGGGTGGGGTTGGGCACGATGAAGTACCCGAGGGCGTCGCTGCCGAGGGCCTTCTCCGGGGCCCGGTAGATCCGCGTGCTGTACGCGAGTCCCGTGTCGAGCGTGTCCTCGCGCGGGGCCTCCGCGCCGATCGCCGCCAGCCAGTCCGGTGCCTTCGTGGAACGGCCGGAGGCGTCCACGACGAGGTCGGCCTCCAGGACCCGGGTCTCCTTCCCGGCGCGCGTGCCGCGCTCCCGGAGGCGTACCCCGGTGACGCGCGTGGAGTCGCCGGTCAGGCCGACCGTCTCGTGGCCCTCGATCCGTTCGATGCGCGGATCCGCGAACACCCGCTTGCGGAGCAGCCATTCGAGCTGCGCGCGCGGACCGCCGTAGAAGTGCACGGTCGGGGCGCTCCGGTTGAACCACCGGCCGTTCTGCCACTGCACCATGTCCTCCGGCACGCCGACCTTGGGCGCGCCGAGCTCCCGCAGCTCGTCGGTGAAGCCGGGAAGGAGTTCGTCGAACGCCTGGTGTCCGCCCTGGATGAGGACGTGGACGTGCCGTCCCTGCGGCACGCCGGGCCGGTCCTCCGGCCCCTCCGGGAACCGGTCGCGCTCGACGACCGTGACCTTCTCCGCGTGGTCCGCGAGGACCCGCGCCGCCAGGAGTCCGGCGAGACTTCCCCCGATGACCACCGCGTGGCGTGCTGCGCGGTGCCCCAAGTCGTCGGCCATACCAACCCCTTCGTTTCGTGGATGCACAACTGCCCAGTATCCACGGATCGGAGGGGCGAGAACGGGGGCGCAGGGGAGTGAATCAGCCCTCGGGCCGCAGCAGTCCCCGCTCGTACGCCTTCACGAGGCGCTGGGGGACCTGGTGGACGACGCCGTCGACCGTGACGGGCACGAGCTGGACGGTGCTCGCCTTCCACTGGGAGCGGCGGTGGCGGGTGTTGGAGCGGGACATCTTGCGCTTGGGCACGGCCATGGGGACAGGACCTCCGTCGATGGGGGGTGATGGGATCCACGTTATATGAAAACGATTCCCATTAACAGTCGGGCTCGGGAGCCCCGGCGCCGAGACCGTCCAGGTCCCGCAGCGCCGCCGTCAGCCACTCCACCCAGAACCGCTCCAGATCCACCCCGCCCCGCAGCACGAGGTGCCGCAGCCGATCCGGTTCGGTGCGTCGACGTTCCGCAGGGAAGTCCCGCTCCTCGATCGCGAGGTACTCGTCCAGCTGCGCCCGGTGCAGGTCGAGATGGCGTGCCAGCTCCGCCCGCAGTCCCGACGAGCCGACCATCGCCGCCGCCCGCATCCGCAGCAGCAGGGCGGACCGCAGCGGCTTCGGGTCCTCCGGCCTGCCGACCCAGTCGCCCAGCTCCGCCCGGCCGGCCGGCAGGACCTCGTACTCCTTCTTCTGTCCCCGCGCGGGCACCCGGGAGGGCAGGGCACGGATGTGCCCCGCCTCCTCCAGCCTCCCGAGCTCGCGGTAGATCTGCTGATGCGTCGCCGACCAGAAGTAGCCGATCGACTTGTCGAAGCGACGCGTCAGTTCGAGGCCGGAGGACGGCTTCTCGAGCAGCGCCGTCAGGATCGCGTGCGGGAGGGACATGCACGCATCCTAGGCAGGCGCGCCGATGAGGGCGGGTGCGCCGATACGGGCAGGCGCGCCGGTCACAGTGCGGCCGCGAGCCGCGTCCCCTGGTCGATGGCCCGCTTCGCGTCCAGCTCCGCCGCCACGTCGGCACCGCCGATGAGGTGCGCGGTGCGCCCGGCGGCGACCAGCTCCTCGTACAGGCCCCGCTGCGGGTCCTGGCCCGAGCAGAGGACGACCGTGTCCACGGGCAGCAGCTGCCGCTCCCCGTCGATCGTCAGGTGCAGGCCCTCGTCGTCGATGAGGTCGTACGAGACGCCCGCGACCATGGCGACGCCCCGGTGCTTGAGCTCGGTGCGGTGGATCCAACCGGTGGTCTTGCCGAGCCCGGCACCGACCTTGGAGGTCTTGCGCTGGAGCAGGTGCACCTGGCGCGGCGGGGCCGGGCGCTCGGGGGCGCGCAGGCCGCCCCGGTTCTCGTACGAGGTGTCGACGCCCCACTGGCGGAAGTACGTCTCGGGGTCCTGGCTCGCGCCCTCGCCGCCGTCCGTGAGGAACTCGGCGACGTCGAAGCCGATGCCGCCCGCGCCGATGATCGCGACCCGCTCGCCGACCGGCGCGCCGTCCCGCAGCACGTCGAGGTAGCTGACGACGCTCGGGTGGTCGACGCCGGGGATCTCGGGGGTGCGGGGGGTGACGCCGGTGGCGACGACGACCTCGTCGAACGAAGCGAGGTCGGCGGCGGAGACGTACGTGTTCAGGCGGACCTCGACGCCGTGCTCGGCGAGCTGCACGCGGAAGTAGCGCAGGGTCTCCTCGAACTCGTCCTTGCCCGGGACCTGCTTGGCGACGTTCAGCTGGCCGCCGATCTCGGCGGCGGCGTCGAAGAGGGTGACGTCGTGGCCGCGTTCGGCCGCGGACACCGCGCAGGACAGGCCGGCCGGGCCCGCGCCGACGACGGCGACCCGCTTGGCGAGCCGGGTGGGGGAGAGGACGAGCTCGGTCTCGTGGCAGGCGCGCGGGTTGACCAGGCAGGACGTGATCTTCAGGTTGAAGGTGTGGTCCAGGCAGGCCTGGTTGCAGCCGATGCAGGTGTTGATGGTGTCGGCGCGGTCCGCCGCCGCCTTCGCGACGAAGCCGGGGTCGGCGAGGAAGGGGCGGGCGAGCGAGACCAGGTCCGCGCGGCCGTCGGCGAGGATCTCCTCGGCGACCTCGGGGGTGTTGATGCGGTTGGAGGTGACGAGCGGGACGGAGACCTCGCCCATCAGCTTCTTGGTGACCCAGGTGTAGGCGCCGCGCGGCACGGAGGTCGCGATGGTGGGGATGCGGGCCTCGTGCCAGCCGATGCCGGTGTTGATGATGGTGGCGCCGGCCGCCTCGATCTCCTTCGCGAGCCGGACGACCTCCTCCAGGGTGGAGCCGCCGGGGACCAGGTCGAGCATGGAGAGGCGGTAGACGAGGATGAACTCCTCGCCGACCCGCTCGCGGATCCGGCGGACGATCTCCAGCGGGAAGCGGACGCGGTTCTCGTACGAGCCGCCCCAGCGGTCGGTGCGCTGGTTGGTGGCGGCGGCGATGAACTCGTTGATGAGGTAGCCCTCGGAGCCCATGACCTCGACCCCGTCGTAGCCGGCCTCCTTGGCGAGCTCGGCGCAGCGGGCGTAGTCCTCGACGGTCTGCTCGACCTCGGCGTCGGTGAGCTCGTTCGGCACGAAGGGGCTGATCGGCGCCTTGATCGGGCTGGGGCCGACGAGCGCGGGGTGGTACGCGTACCGGCCGAAGTGCAGGATCTGCATCGCGATCCGGCCGCCCTCGGCGTGCACGGCGTCCGTGATCAGGCGGTGCTCGGCGACCTCGTCGGCGGTCGTCAGCTTGGCGCCGCCGTCCCAGGGGCGGCCGGCCTCGTTGGGGGAGATGCCGCCGGTGACGATCAGGCCGACGCCGCCGCGGGCGCGCTCCGCGTAGAAGGCGGCCATCCGCTCGAAGCCGTGCTCCGTCTCCTCCAGGCCGACGTGCATCGAACCCATGATCACCCGGTTGGGCAGGGTGGTGAACCCGAGGTCGAGCGGGCTCAGCAGGTGCGGGTACGGGGTCATTCGGGGCGCCTCCTCGCGCAGGATCGTCCCCTTAGTTCTAGGTGAGCCTCCCCCCGTTCTGCAACTAGTTGCAGAACATCCGCGACGTGACGTCTACTACTCAGTAGCAAACGGGCCGACCCCCGCCCGAAGCCCCTCCGACCACGCGTCCAGCTCCTCCGGAGTCCGCGGCGCGGCCTCCCCGGGCGCGAGCAGCCCCCGCCCGCGCAGCAGCCGCGCCACCGACGCCCCCCACGGCCGCCGCAGCCGCGCCGCGTCCAGCAGCGCGTGGTCCGCGAGCAGCTCGGCGACCGGTCCCGTCCGCAGCCCGGCGGGGGAGAGCACCGCGGCCTCGTCCGCCCAGCGCAGCGCCAGGTCCACGTCGTGCGTCGCCATCACCACCGTCGTCCCGGCCGCGCGCAGCCGCGCCAGCGCGTCGAGCATCCGTTCCTGCCCGTGCGGGTCGAGCCCCGCCGTCGGCTCGTCCATGATCAGCACCCGGGGGCGCATCGCCACCGCGCCGGCGATGGCGGCGCGCTTGCGCTGCCCGTACGAGAGCAGGTGCGTCGGCCGGTCCTCCAGGGCCGTGATGTCCAGCGCCTCCAGGGCCTCGCGCACCCGGAGCCGCACCTCGTCCTCCGACAGACCGAGGTTCATCGGCCCGAACGACACGTCCTGGCCGACCGAGGCCGCGAAAAGCTGGTCGTCCGGGTCCTGCACCACGAGCTGCACGGTCGTCCGCAGCCGGGTGAGCCCCTTCCGGTCGTACGCCACCGGCGACCCGTCCAGCAGGAGCGACCCGCTCCCGCAGCGCAGACCGCCGCTGAGCAGCCGCAGGAGCGTCGTCTTCCCGCTGCCGTTGCGTCCGAGGAGCGCGATGGCCCGGCCCTCCGGCACCGCGAAGTCGACGTCCGACAGGACCGCGGGACCGTCCTCGTACGCGAAGCCCGCCCCCGCCAGCTCCACGACGGGGACCGGCGGGCGGGAGGTGCTGCTGCTCACGGAAGGAACCTTTCGAGTACGAGGGTGAGGGCGACGAGCCCCGCGAGGAGCGCGCCCGTCGCCGTCAGGAACCGGACCGACACCGCGGCGGCGGGCACCAGGACCCGCAGCGTCCCGTCGTAACCGCGACCGGCGAGGCCCGACTGCATCCGCTGCGCCCGGTCGAAGGCACGGACGAACGTGGTCGCGCCGAGACCCGCCAGCGAACGCCAGGTCGCCGCCCGGGTGGTGTGCCCGAGGCGGGCCGCCTGCGCCTGCCGGATCTTGGTCAGGGAGTCGAGCAGCAGGAAGATGATCCGGTACATCACGAGCGCCACGTCCACCACGGGCGCCGGCACGCCCGCCCGGACGAGCCGGGGCAGCACGTCCGAGACGGGCGTGGTGAACGCGAAGAGCAGCACGCCGAGCGAGGCGGCCGCGGTTCGGAGCAGCAGCTCCACCGCGTGGCCGGGCCCGCCCGGCGCGAGCGCCACGAACCCGCGCTCCCCGCCGACCTCGAAGAGCAGCGGGACGGCGCCCGTGACGCAGAAGCCCAGCGGGACCCGGAAGGCCCGCCACAGCTGACGGCCCGGCACGGCGGCCGGCCCGAGCAGGACGGCGAGCGTCGCCGCCGCCACGAGCACGGCGCCGGGCCACGGCGGCAGACAGACCGCGCAGAGTGTCAGGCCGAAGCCGAGCAGCGCCTTCTCGGCGGGATGCCGACGGCGCCAGCGGCTGCTGTGCGCCGCCGCGTCGATGGGGAGCATGGGCGGTTACGCGTCCTTGCCGACGGCGTCGGAGGCCTCGGCCGGCATCGGGGAGGCCGGTACCGGGGACGCTGCCGGGGCGGTCGGGACCAAGGGGGCTGCCGGGGAGGCCGGTACCGGGGACGCCAGCTCCGCCCGCGCGCGGGCCTCGCCCTGCCGCCGGCCGCGCCGGACGCCGAAGTAGTACGCGAGGACACCGGCGCCGAGCGCCGCCTGGAGGGCGAAGAGCGCCGACTCGATCTCCCCGGACGGCGGCTCGTACAGCGGGCTGAACCAGGGCTCGTAGTCCGGCTGGAGCTCGGTGATCGCGGTCTCCGCCTCGGCGTCCGCGCCCGTGAACGGCTCCTCCTTGTGGTCGCCGAGGCCGAGCGCGAGCGGAAGGACCGCGAGCGCGACGACGACGAGCAGGAGCAGCGCGTTGATCTTGGTGTTCTTGCTGACACGCGGGGAGCTCATGCCGCGGTCACCTCCTCCGCGGGACGCTCCGGAGCCTTCCGGGAGAGGACGCCGAGCCGGATCAGGTCGCCCTTGCTGGACTGCGTGAGCAGCCGCATCACGAGGACCGTCAGGAGACCCTCGCTCACGGCCAGCGGGATCTGGGTGACGGCGAAGATGGACCCGAACTTGGCGAGCGCGCCGAGGACGCCGCTGCCCTGGTCGGGGAAGGCCAGCGCGAGCTGGACGCTGGTGACGCAGTACGTCGACAGGTCGGCGACGAACGCGCCGAGGAAGACGGCGACCATCAGCGGCGCGCCGGACCGGCGGGCCAGCAGGTACGTCCCGTACCCCGCCCACGGCCCGACGATCGCCATCGAGAAGACGTTCGCGCCGAGCGTGGTCAGCCCGCCGTGGGCGAGCAGGAGGGCCTGGAAGAGGAGCGTGATCGTCCCCAGGACCGCCATGATCGGCGGCCGGAAGAGGATCGCGCCCAGGCCCGTACCGGTCGGGTGGGAACAACTTCCCGTCACCGAGGGCAGCTTGAGTGCCGAGAGGACGAAGGTGAAGGCGCCGGACGCGCCGAGGAGCAGAGTGGACTCGGGGTTCGCGCGCACCTCTCGGGTGAGGGCGCGGGCCCCGTGGACGACGAACGGGGCGGCCGCGACGCCCCAGGCGGCGGCGTGGACGGGGGGTAGGTACCCCTCGGCTATATGCATGGTTGGGAGACCCTCTCCAGCACCTCGTGGATGGACAACGCGCCCCGGCCGGTCTCCTGGCTGACGGTCATACGTCCCGACTCCGCCTTCCCACACCGAGGCGGTCTCCCACGACGGTCCAGTGGCTTGCCCGGGAGGGCTGTCCCCCCCGGGTGTGGAGCCGGAACTCCCGATCACAGTGGCGAGGGCCGCACCGGTACCGCACCGGTTTCCCGTACACCAAGGCCCTGCGACATTAGTGTGTTGACCTGCCCGATCACAACACGGCCGCCACCGGGCGCGCCCTCCCGGTCACTCCCCGCACTCGCGGCCGGCCCTCCCGGGCGCCGCTCATTCCTTCCGGTACGCGTACGCCTCCGAGGCCGCCGCGGCCACCGCGTCGAGGTCCCCGCCGGCACTCGCCGTCACCAGCGCGGCGACCGCGCCCTCGACGAAGGGCGCGTCCACCAGACGGGTGCCCGCCGGGAGTTCGTCACCCTCGGCGAGGAGCGCCTTCACGGTGAGGACCGCGCTGCCGAGGTCGACGAGGACCGCCACCCCGGCCCCGCCGTCGACCGCCTCCGCCGCCTCGGCGACGAGGGCGGCACTCGTCCCGAGACCCCCGTCGGGGAGCCCGCCGGCCGGCCGGATCGGGGCGGTGTCACCGCCGCCGGCGAGGCCGCGGGCGAGCTCGGCGACCGAGGCGGCGACGGCCGCGCTGTGCGAGACGAGCACGATGCCCACCCGCGCCGGCGTCCCCGCGCTCACGAGAGACCCTCCGCCCGGGCGGTGTCGGCGAGCGCCGCGAGCAGCAGCGCCGAGGAGGCGGCCCCCGGATCCTCGTGCCCGATCGACCGCTCGCCCAGATAACTGGCCCGGCCCTTCCTCGCCCGCAGGGGTACGGTCCCCAGCGCACCGGCCGCGGCGGCCGCCCGCCCCGCCTCGAAGGACGTCCGCAGCCCCTCCACGCCCGGAACGAGCGCGTCCAGCATGGTCTTGTCCCCCACCTGCGCCCCGCCGAGCTGTCCCACGGCACCGACCCCGGCGCCGAGGGCCTCCGCGAAGCGTTCCCGGCCGACGGCCGCATCCTCGCCGAGTGCCTTCCCGGCGCGCCGCAGCAGGGTCCCGTACAGCGGCCCCGAGGCCCCGCCGACGGTCGAGATCAGCTCCCGCCCGGCGGCGACGAGCACCGCCCCCGGCGTCGGGGGCGGCTCCTCGGCGAGCACCTCGGCCACGGCGGCGAACCCGCGCCTGAGGTTGGCGCCGTGGTCGGCGTCGCCGATGGCGGAATCGAGATCCGTGAGCCGGTCGGCCTCGCGGGAGACGACCTGGGCGGCCCCCGTCAGCCACCGCACCGCGAACCCGGCGTCGAGACCCTCCGTCATCCCGCTCACCGTCCCCACCGCAGGGCGGCCGTCTGCACGGGCGCGTCCCAGAGCCGCAGCAGCTCCTCGTCGACCTCGCAGAGGGTGACGGAACAGCCGGCCATGTCGAGGGAGGTCACGTGGTTCCCGACGAGCGTCCGGGCGACGGGAATCCCGCGCTCGCCGAGGACCCGCTGCACCTCGGCGTTGAACCCGTACAGTTCGAGCAGCGGCGTGCCGCCCATCCCGTTGACCAGCACCAGCACGGGTCCGCGCGGCCGAAGATCGTCGACGACGACGTCCACGGCGTAGTCCGCGATCTCCCGCGAGGTCATCATGGCCCGCCGCTCCCGCCCCGGTTCGCCATGGATGCCGACTCCCAACTCCAGCTCACCAGGCGGTAGTTGAAAGGTCGGACTGCCCTTGGCCGGCGTGGTGCAGGCGCTGAGGGCGACCCCGAAGGACCGGCACCGCTCGTTCACCCTCCGGGCGACGGCCTCGACCCGCTCCAGCGGCGCCCCCTCCTCGGCGGCGGCGCCCGCGATCTTCTCCACGAACAGGGTGCCCCCGGTCCCGCGCCGCCCCGCCGTGTACAGGCTGTCCGTCACGGCCGCGTCGTCGTCGACGAGCACCCGCGCGACCCGCACCCCCTCGTCCTCGGCGAGCTCCGCGGCCATCTCGAAGTTGAGGACGTCGCCGGTGTAGTTCTTGACGACGAACAGCACACCGGCGCCGCTGTCGACGGCCGCCGCGGCGGCCACCATCTGCCCGGGAACGGGCGACGTGAAGATCTCTCCGGGGCAAGCGGCGTCGAGCATCCCCGGCCCCACGAACCCGCCGTGCAACGGCTCGTGCCCGGATCCGCCGCCCGACACCAGGGCCACCTTCCCGGCCACGGGCGCGTCCCGCCGCAGGACGACCCGACGCTCCACGTCGACGGTCAACTCGGGATGCGCGGCGGCCATCCCGCGCAGCGCGTCGGCCACGACGGTCTCGGGCACGTTGATGAGCATCTTCACGGATACCTCCTGGTGAGGCTGGTATCAGGTGCGGCCTGCGGTGGTTGCCACCCGCCCCTGCGCATGGTGACGCAATTATCGGCGGGCGGGCGCGGTGGCGCACCGGCGCGTTGCGGGGAGAGGGGCTGCCGGT
Organism: Streptomyces sp. NPDC020807; assembly: GCF_040641575.1. NCBI lineage: Bacteria > Bacillati > Actinomycetota > Actinomycetes > Kitasatosporales > Streptomycetaceae > Streptomyces > Streptomyces sp. NPDC020807. The sequence goes on along the minus strand of NZ_JBFADU010000030.1, from coordinate 22,786 downwards.
CGTCGTTCACCTTTGGTCCAGACCTATTGACGGGCCCCTGCACCCCTCCTACGATCCCGTCGATCCCCGCACCGCATCTCTCCCGCCGCACCCGGGGGCCGCGCGTCCACGTCCCCCGACGACCCCTCAACGCCCCCCACGCACGCTCACGCACGCTCGCGCCCACGGCGCGTGGCGAGAATGGAGCCCAGCATGTTCCGTCGGAGGACCCGTACGCTGCCCGAGGCGGACGGCGGGCATTCGGCCGTCGTCCGGACTCGCCGCGCCTCGACCGCCCTGATCCGCACGCTCGCCGGGGTGAGCGCCGCCACCGTCATCGGCGCCTGCGTCACCCTGGCCGGTTCCGGACCGGCCGACGCGGCCGACACCAACCTCGTTCTCAACTCCGGCTTCGAGAGCGGCCTTTCGGGCTGGACCTGCACCAACGGCTCCGGAGCGGCCGTCAGCAGCCCGACGCACTCCGGCTCCTCGGCGCTGAAGGGCACGCCGTCCGGCCAGGACAGCGCCCGGTGCAGCCAGACGGTCAGCGTGCGGCCCAACTCGACGTACACGCTGAGCGCCTTCGTCCAGGGCAGTTACGTCTACCTCGGCGCCACCGGCACCGGCGCCGGCAGCGAGCCGCAGACCTGGACGCCCGGCTCCTCCTCGTACAGCCGGCTCGGCGTCGACTTCACGACCGGCGCGAACACCACGTCGGTGACGGTCTACCTGCACGGCTGGTACGGGCAGCCCGCGTACCTCGCGGACGACGTGTCGCTCACCGGCCCCGGCGGCACGACACCCACGCCCACCACCACGCCCCCGACGACCACCCCGCCGACGACTCCGCCGCCCACCACCGCACCGCCCACGACTCCGCCGCCCACCACCGTGCCGCCGACCACCCAGCCCCCCACCGACCCGCCGGGTGACGCCACCTGTGCCACGAAGCCCAAGCCGACCGGCAAGGTGCTGCAGGGGTACTGGGAGAACTGGGACGGCGCCTCGAACGGCGTCCACCCCGGCATGGGCTGGATCCCCATCACCGACAGCCGGATCGCCCAGCACGGCTACAACGTCATCAACGCGGCCTTCCCCGTCATCCTCTCGGACGGAACCGTCCTGTGGGAGGACGGCATGGACGTGGGGGTGAAGGTGTCGACCCCGGCGGAGATGTGCGCGGCCAAGGCGAAGGGCGCCACGATCCTGATGTCCATCGGCGGCGCGGCGGCGGGCATCGACCTGTCGTCGAGCAAGGTCGCCGACCGCTTCGTGGAGACGGTCGTCCCGATCCTCAAGAAGTACAACTTCGACGGCATCGACATCGACATCGAGACCGGTCTGTCCGGCAGCGGGAACATCACCACGCTGTCCGCCTCCCAGTCCAACCTGATCCGCATCATCGACGGCGTGCTCGCCAGGATGCCGGCGGGCTTCGGCCTGACGATGGCGCCCGAGACCGCGTACGTCACCGGCGGCAGCGTCACCTACGGGTCCATCTGGGGCTCGTACCTGCCGATCGTCAAGAAGTACGTGGACAACGGCCGGCTGTGGTGGCTCAACATGCAGTACTACAACGGCAGCATGTACGGCTGCTCGGGCGACTCGTACCAGGCCGGCACCGTGGCGGGCTTCGCCGCCCAGACCACCTGCCTCAACAACGGCCTGACCATCCAGGGCACCACGATCAAGGTGCCGTACGACCAGCAGGTGCCCGGCCTGCCGGCGCAGACCGGCGCGGGCGGCGGCTACATGGCGCCCAGTCAGGTCAGCCAGGCGTGGAACACGTTCAACGGCCAGCTCAAGGGCCTGATGACGTGGTCCGTCAACTGGGACGGCTCGAAGGGGTGGTCCTTCGGCGACAACGTCAAGGCGCTGCAGAACCGCTGATCCCGACGCGTCCGCGCCGATCCCGACGCGTCCGCGCGGGTCCCGCCGACCGGCTGCCGGTGACCCGGCGGCCGGTCCTTCGGCTACGGTGCCACGATTGCCGTGTGTCACGACTGCCGCGGGCCGCGACCGCCCTGTGCCGCAACTGCCGTGTGCCGGGGCTGTCGTGTGCCGCCGTCGACGAGGGAGACAGCCATGACCCGCACCACCCCCTGGCACGAGAGGTCGGTCGTCGTGACCGGAGGCACCCGCGGCATCGGCCGCGGGATCGCCGAACTCCTCGCGCGCCACGGCGCCTCGGTGCTGCTCACCGGCCGGGACGCGGCGACGGCCGGTGAGGTCGCCGAAGAGCTCGCGCGGTCCACGGGCGGGCGCGTCGCGGGGATCGGCGCGGACCTGCGGGACCCGGACGCCGCCGAGGTGATGGCGGCGGAGGCCGAGCGGCGGCACGGCCACGTCGACGTCCTCTGTGCGAACGCCGGGATCTTCCCCGAGAAGCCCCTGCGCGAGATGACCGCCGCCGACATCGACGAGGTCCTCGCCGTCAACCTGCGGGGTTCCATGCTCGCCGTCCGGGCCTGCCTGCCCGCCATGGAGCGGGCGGGCAGGGGCCGGGTCGTCCTCACGTCCTCCATCACCGGCCCCGCCACCGGGTACGCGGGCTGGTCCCACTACGGGGCGAGCAAGGCCGGCCAGCTCGGGTTCCTGCGGGGCGCGGCGCTGGAACTGGCCCCGCTCGGCATCACCGTGAACGCCGTCCTGCCGGGGAACGTCCGCACCGAGGGCCTGGAGGGGCTCGGCGCGGAGTACCTGCGCACCATGGCGGCGTCGATCCCGCTGGGCCGGCTGGGGGAGTCGGCGGACATCGCCCACGCCGTCGCCTTCCTGGCCTCGGACGAGGCGGCGTTCATCACCGGGCAGACCCTGACCGTCGACGGCGGTCAGACCCTGCCCGAGTCCCTCGACGCGTTCACGGCGCGGGCGTGACGGGTACGGCGTCCGGGGCGACGCCGAGCACCCGGTCCAGGTAGGGGTTGGCGAAGCGGCCGGTCGGGTCGAGCGCGTCGCGCAGGGCCACGAACTCGTCGAAGCCGTCGTAGCGGGTCCGCAGGGTCCGGGCGCCGAGCGTGTGCATCTTGCCCCAGTGCGGGCGCCCGCGGAACTCGCCGAGGATCGCCTCGCACGCGTCGAAGTACCGGCGGTACGGCATGCGGTGGTACTGGTGGAAGGCGATGTAGCAGCTCTCCCGCCCGTTCCCCGTGGACAGCGTGATGTCGTCGGCCGCCGCGAACCGCACCTCCAGGGGGAACGAGACCCGCTCGCCGGTCGTGTCGATCCACCGCTTGATCTCGCGGAGCGCGTCGACCGCGTGTTCCCGGGGGATGGCGTACTCGCCCTCGTGGAACCGTACGTCCCGGGGCGAGGCGAAGACGCGGGCGGAGTGGTCCGTGAACTCCCGCGCGGACATCGCCCGCGCCGCGAAACGGGCGATGGGCGGGACGAGCGCCGGGACCGCCGTACCGACCCTGCACAGGGCGTCGAAGCCGAGGCCGCTGACCGTCTCGTCGATCCGGCGTGCCAGGGTCCCGATCGGCTTCAGCGGCGCGTCGGCGGGCAGGCGGGTGAAACGGCGGGTCAGGGCGGTCGTGCTGTGCGGGAACCAGAAGAACTCGAAGTGGTCGTTGCTCTCGGTCAGTTCGTCCACCCGGTCCAGGACCTCGGCGACCGGCACCGCCGTGTCGCGGGCGTGCAGGGCGAACGCGTCGACGCACTGGAGCGTGACCTCCGTGATCACGCCGAGGGCCCCGAGGCCGACCCGCGCCGCGCGGAAGAGCTCGGGCCGCTCGTCGGCCGAGCAGCGGACGGCCGTGCCGTCGGCGAGGACCAGCTTCAGGGCGTGGACCTGGGTCGCCATGCCGCCGAAGCGCAGGCCCGAGCCGTGCGTCCCGGTCGAGACGGCCCCGGCGACCGTCTGCCGGTCGATGTCGCCCATGACCTCCAGGGCCAGGCCGTGGGAGGCGAGCAGCGGCCCCAGCTTCCACAGCGGCATCCCGGCGTCGACGGTCACGAGGCCGGTGTCGGGGTCCACCGAGCGGAGCCGGGACAGGCCGTCGAGGCGCAGCTGGACGCCGGGGGCGACCGCGGCGCCGCTGAACGAGTGGCCGGAGCCGATCGCCTTGACCCGCAGCCCCTCGCAGGCCGCCGTCCCGACGGCGGCGGCCACCTCCTCCGTACTGCCGGGCCGCAGGACCCGGACGGGCCGTGCTTCTTCGCTGCCCGACCAGTTGCGCCACACCTCGGTCATGCCCGGAAGTCCTCTCGATGGACGGAAGAGGCGCCGTCGGGGCGGCGCGGTCCACGGCAGCGTGGACCTGGACGGTTGTCCAAGTCAAGGGTTCAGGACGGTTGACCTGGACGCACGACCGGGAAAAGGTGGGCCGACCGGTATACGTTGACCGCACCCGTGTGCGTTGACCGCACCCGCCACGACGAGAAGCCGCCCCCGGGAGGACCCATGGCCCGCCAGTCGGCCGACGAGCGCCGCGAACAGCTGGTCGAGGCCGCCCTCCGCGTGATGATCCGCGACGGCGTCGCCAGGGCCACCACCCGCGCCATCGTGGGCGAGGCGGGACTTCCCCTCGGGGCGTTCCACTACTGCTTCCGCTCCAAGCAGGAGCTGCTGCACGGGGTGATCGAGCGGATCCTGCTCGGCTCGCTGGCCTCCCCCCTCGTCCCGCTCGCCCCGGGCACCCCGGCGCCCGAGGTCGTCCGCGCCACCCTGCACGCCTACTGGGACCACATCCGCGCCCACCCCGACGAGCACCAGCTCACGTACGAGCTCACGCAGTACGCGCTCCGCGAGCCCGGCCTCGCGGACGTGGCCCGCCGCCAGTACGAGCGCTACCTCGACGCCAACGTCGACCACCTCGAAGCCGTCGCGCGCCAGGCCGGAGTCGCCTGGACCACGGACGTGACCGTCCTGGCCCGCTTCGGCCTGAACTTCCTCGACGGCCTCACCCTCAACTGGCTGATCGACCGCGACGACGACCGTGCCCTCGTCGCCCTCGACGCCTACGCGGCGCACCTGGCCGCGCTCACCGCCCCCCTGGCGGACTGAGCGCGACCGGGTCCGGGCGCGCGGGGGCTCACGGGGTCACGATCGGGAACTCCGCGGCCGGGGCCTCCAGGACCGCCAGGAGCCGGGGGAGGAGGGTGCGGTCGCCGGTCATCGTGACGCCCGTCGCGCCCTTGCCCGCCAGGAGGGCGATGAGCTGGGGCTTCGTCATCGTCATCGTCAGCCCCGCGTCCGGCGCGGGGGTGGTGTCCTTCGTCCAGGTGAGGAGGCCGTTGGCCAGGCGGAGGTGCCAGTGGTCGGGGCCGATGCGCCAGTCGATGGCGATGCGGAGCGACCAGGCCTTCGGGCCGTCGACGCGGACGGCCATGCTGTCGATGATCTGGCCGACGGTCAGGGCCAGGTACATGTCGGGGCCGAGGGCGGCGGTGGCGTGCGGGGTGATGCCCCGGAGGAGTTCCTGGGCTCCGGTCAGGTAGAAGTTCCGCCAGACCGCGTTCTCCACGGCCTGGCCCAGGCGGGTGTAGACCCCCGCGAGCAGGCGCTTCGCGCGCGCGTCGTCCGGGTCGTTGAAGACGGCGTGGTTGAGGAGGGTGACGGCGAAGCGGAGTTCGCCGCGGTCGGCGTAGTGCCGCGCGCGGGCGCGGACGGCGGCCTGGCCGCCCATGGACTCGACGTAGAACCGGGCCTGTTCGACGGGCGGGTGCTCCCAGAGGTGGGCCGGGTTGCCGTCGAACCAGCCCATGTACCGCTGGTAGACCGCCTTCACGTTGTGGCTCAGTGAGCCGTAGTAGCCGCGGTTGGCCCAGACGCCTTCGAGCTGCGGCGGCAGCTGGAACGTTTCCGCGATCTCGATGCCGGTCATGCCCCGGTTGATCAGCCGGACCGTCTGGTCGTGCAGGTACCCGTACAGGTCGCGCTGGTGCGTGAGCAGGCCGACGATGGCCTCGTTGCCCCAGGTCGGCCAGTGGTGCGAGGCGAACGCGACGTCCGCGACGCCCTCGTACAGGCCGATCGACTCGGTGAGGTAGCCGGCCCAGGCGTGCGCGTCGCGGACCTGGGCGCCGCGCAGCGTGAGGATGTTGTGCATGGTGTGGGTGGCGTTCTCCGCCATGCAGACCGCGCGCAGGTCGGGGAAGAGGAAGTTCATCTCCTCCTGGCACTCGGTCCCCGGCGTCATCTGGAACCGGACGCGGACACCGTCGAGGACGACCTCCTCGCCCGTCGTGCCGATGAGCCGGGTCGGCGCGATGAGGCCGACCGTACCGAGCGAGACCGTGAGGCCGAGGCCGCAGCCGACCTGCGCCTTCGCGCTCTTCGGGAGGGTGGAGCCGTACATGTAGGCGGCGCGGCGGGCCATCGCCGTACCGACGTACACGTTCTCGCTGACCGCGTGTTCCATGAAGCCCTCGGGGGCGAGGACCGGGACGTCCCCGGCGCCGTCCGGCAGGACGCCGCGGCAGCCGCCGAAGTGGTCGACGTGCGGGTGGGTGTAGATCATGGCCCGCACGGCGCGGTCGCCGCGGTGCTCGCGGTACAGGCGCAGGGCCGCGGCGGCGGTCTCCGCCGAGATGAGCGGGTCGATGACGATGATGCCGGTGTCGCCCTCGACGATCGTCATGTTCGACAGGTCCAGGCCCCTGACCTGATAGATCCGGTCCGTGACGCGGTACAGGCCCTGACGGGAGAGGAGCCGGGCCTGGCGCCAGAGGCTCGGGTCGACCGTGTCCGGGGGCCGTTCCGCCTCTTCCGCCTCGCCGACGAAGGCGTACGCCGACGGGTCCCAGACCGTCCTGCCGGCCGCGTTGACGATCGGGCCGCCGGTGAAGGCGGCGACGAACCCGCGGTCCGCGTCGGCGAAGTCGGTCTCGTCCTCGTACGGGAGGCCGTCGGTACGCGTCGGGGTCCGCGTCCCCCGGGGCGGCCGCCCGCTCTCGGCGAGCGCCCGGGCGGTCTGCGGGTTCAGGGAGACGGCGGCGGCCGCCGCGCCCATCGCGGTCGCGGCCGCGACGAAGCCGCGCCGGTTCATGGGAGTCATGGCAGTGTCACGCCCTTCTCGGTGAGGACGCCCACTATTGCAGTCGGACTGCAATACGAGTCAAGGGTTCGGCGGCGCGAACTGGACGGCGCCCCTGGCGCGATCCGGTCGGGGGGCCAGGGCGGTGACAGGGCGTGATGAGGTCATGGGCGGGTGCGGGTGCGGGTGCGGGTGCGGGTGCGTGTGCGGGGCGTGTGCGGGGTGCGCCTCGGGGCGTGCGCAGGGCGTGTGCGGGGGTGCGCTCGAGGAGTGCTCGGGGCGCCGTCAGGGCGCCGCGGGAAGCAGTGCCCGCAGCGTGCGGGACATCGCCGCCCGGGACGCCCCCTCGTCGAGGCCCCGGCGCGACCGCAGGTGGTCCCAGACGGCCCAGGACGCGGCGGCCTCCACCGCGTCGAGCACCCCGCCGGGCTCCTCGGCGTCCGGCACCCGCGCCAGCTCCGGGGCGAAGACCGCCGCCACGTCCGAACGGAACCAGGCGTCGCCCTCCTCCATCACCCCGCGCAGACCGGAGGAGTCCGGCTCCAGCCCGAGCCCGATCCGCCGGATCGGCGTCATCAGCTCGTACATCCGCGCGCGCTGCGCCACCAGCGCCCCCACCTTGCGGTCGGTCGCCTCCTCCGGAGGTACGCGCTCCGCGTGCGCGCGCCAGCGCTCCGCCTGGCGGCGGGCGGCCGCCACGTACAGCGCCTCGCGGTCGGCGAAGTGCACGAACACCGTCCGCTCGGAGACTCCCGCCCGGTCCGCGATGGCCTTCCGGGTGGGCTCGCGGCCGCTCTCCGAGACCAGCTGGAGCAGGGCGTCGAGCAGCGCCGCGTACGTCGACTCCGGATCCCGCCGACGGCGCTTGCGCGCGGCCGGCCCGCCGCTGTCCGGGGTCGTCCTCGCCTCTGTGTCGCTCACCCGCCCATGGTCCCAGAAGGGCTGCCCGCCACCCGGTGCCGGAGGTAGACGACCCCGTTGGGGAAGGTGCGGGTCTCCACGAGTTCGAGGTCCACCCGGCGCTCCTCGCGGGGGAAGTACGGGATGCCTCCGCCCACGAGCACCGGATGGACCACGGTCCGGTACTCGTCGATCAGCCCCGCCGCCGCCACCTCGGCGGCGAGCGTCGCGCCGCCGATCGCGATCTCGCCCCCACCCGGCTCGGCCCGCAGGCGCGCGATCTCCTCCGCCGGGCTGCCGGAGGCGAGGACCGCCGCCCCCTGAACCTCCGTCAGCGTGCGGGAGAACACCACCTTCGGGAGCGGGTTCCAGAGCCCGATCCACTCACGGTTCGCCTCGTCGAGCGTCGGGTCCTCGGCGGCCGTCTCCCAGTACAGCATCGTCTCGTACAGCCGCCGGCCGAGGAGGTGGACGTCGACCCCGCGGATCTCGTCGATCCAGAAGCGGAACACCTCGTCGTCGGGGTCCGTCCAGTCGAACCCGCCGTCCGGCCCCACGATGTAGCCGTCCAGCGAGACACCCATCGCGTACGTGACCTTGCGCATCGGACGTCCTCCTCGGTGAGCTGTCCCGTCCCCACGACCGTACGGCCGGAGGGGGGCGGGGCGCGGGCGGCTCGCGGAAACGCCCCGCCCCGCCCCGCCCGGGCCGCGAGGACCTGCGGGAACGCGGGAAGCCCGCCCGGCGCGGTGCGCGCGGGGCGGGCTTCCCGGTCAGGGGGTACGGGTCAGTCCGTGCCGAACTCCATCGCGGCGCGGTCCAGCGCCTCGTCGTCGCCGGAGTCCTCGCCGCGCGAGGCGATCGCCTCGGCGCCGCCCTCCGGCATGGCGCCGATCAGGCCGGTCGCGGCGGCCTGGGCGGCGCCGATGGCCGGGCTCGACGAGCCGATCAGGCCGATGGTCGCGTACTGCTCCAGCTTGGCGCGCGAGTCGGCGATGTCCAGGTTCCGCATGGTGAGCTGGCCGATCCGGTCCACCGGGCCGAACGCCGAGTCCTCGGTCCGCTCCATGGAGAGCTTGTCGGGGTGGTAGCTGAACGCCGGGCCCGTCGTGTCGAGGATCGAGTAGTCCTCGCCGCGCCGCAGCCGCAGGGTCACCTCGCCGGTGACGGCCGCGCCGACCCACCGCTGGAGGGACTCGCGGACCATGAGCGCCTGCGGGTCGAGCCACCGGCCCTCGTACATGAGGCGGCCGAGACGCCGGCCCTCGTTGTGGTACTGGGCGAGGGTGTCCTCGTTGTGGATCGCGTTCACGAGACGCTCGTAGGCCGCGTGCAGGAGGGCCATGCCGGGTGCCTCGTAGATGCCGCGGCTCTTCGCCTCGATGATCCGGTTCTCGATCTGGTCCGACATGCCCATGCCGTGGCGGCCGCCGATGGCGTTGGCCTCCATGACGAGGTCGACGGCGGAGGAGAACTCCTTGCCGTTGATCGTCACCGGCCGGCCCTGGTCGAAGCCGATCGTGACGTCCTCGGTGGCGATCTCGACCGAGGGGTCCCAGAAGCGGACGCCCATGATCGGCTCGACGGTCTCGACGCCGGTGTTCAGGTGCTCCAGGGTCTTCGCCTCGTGCGTGGCGCCCCAGATGTTGGCGTCGGTGGAGTACGCCTTCTCCGCGCTGTCCCGGTAGGGGAGGTCGTGGGCGAGGAGCCACTCCGACATCTCCTTGCGGCCGCCGAGCTCCGTCACGAAGTCGGCGTCGAGCCACGGCTTGTAGATCCGGAGGTGCGGGTTGGCGAGCAGCCCGTAACGGTAGAACCGCTCGATGTCGTTGCCCTTGAACGTCGAGCCGTCGCCCCAGATCTGCACGTCGTCCTCGAGCATCGCCCGGACGAGCAGCGTGCCGGTGACCGCGCGGCCCAGCGGCGTGGTGTTGAAGTAGGCGCGACCGCCGGAGCGGATGTGGAACGCGCCGCAGGTCAGCGCGGCGAGGCCTTCCTCGACCAGCGCGGCGCGGCAGTCGACCAGGCGGGCGATCTCGGCACCGTAGGTCTTGGCGCGGCCCGGGACCGAGGCGATGTCGGGCTCGTCGTACTGGCCGATGTCGGCGGTGTAGGTGCAGGGGACGGCGCCCTTGTCACGCATCCACGCGACCGCGACGGAGGTGTCGAGGCCGCCCGAGAAGGCGATGCCGACGCGCTCGCCGGCGGGAAGGGAGGTGAGGACCTTAGACATAGGAAGAGTATGCATCATCCTGCATGGTCATGCAACGTGGGTCTGGGGGCGGCCCGGCGGGAGCCCCGCGAGACCCCGCGACACCTCGCGGGACCGGGCGTGGCCGGCGGCGGCAGCCCCGCGAGGTCGTGCGTCGCGGCCTGGGCGGGCGGATGCTGGAAGTAGCGCGACAGCTGAGGAGGCGCGCCATGACACGGAAGCAGGAGTGGACGGTCGGCGTGGAGCTCGTGGAGGACGGCGGCAGGACGGAGGCCGAGGCGCGGCTGAAGACCGGCGCGACGACCTACACCGGTCACGGCACCGCCCGCTGCAACCCCTCGGACAGGGACGTCCCGGCCATCGGTGACGAGCTCGCCGCCGGCCGGGCCATGAAGGACCTGGCGGGCAAGCTCATGCGGGAGGCCGACCGCGAGATGGAGGCCGCCGGCGCGGACACGGTGCCCAGGCGGACAGGTCCCGGATACGGCTGGCCGGAGGCGGTCTCCTAGGCGGTCTCCTGGGCGGTCCCCCGGGCCGTCTTCCGGGTGGTCTCCTGGGCGGTCCCCGAGGTGGTTCGCGCCCAGGGGGCTGCCCCCTAGACGGAAAGCTGCCCGCCCTCGGCCTCGTACGCGATCCGGTCGGCGACCTCGACCACGCCGTCGACCGTCTCGCAGAGCCGGACCAGGATCGGCCCCAGTTCCGGCCGCTCCAGCGTGCCGCTGAGCGTCACCACGCCCTCGTCGACCTCGATGTGGACGGCGGACGGGGAGAGGCGCAGGATGCGGACCACGACGTCCTCGCGGATCTCCTCCTGGATCGAGCGGTCGCGCCGCAGGAACAGCTGGAGCAGGTCGCTGCGGCTCAGGACGCCGATCAGCCGCCCGTCCGCGTCGACCACGGGCAGCCGCTTCACCCGGTGCCGCTCCATGAGGCGGGCCGCCTCGACGGCCGTCCAGGAGGGGCGGGCGGTCCTGACGGGGGCGGACATCATCGCCTCGGCCGTGCTCGGGCCGTCCTTCGTGCTGTGCCGCCGCAGCAGGTCCGCCTCGGAGACGATGCCCACGGGGCGGTTGTCCTCGTCGACGACCGGGACGGCCGTGATGCCGTACTCGTCGAGGAGCCGCGCGATCTCCTTGAACGAGGTCCCGCGCTGCACGGCGACCGCGGTCGGCGTCATCAGGTCGGCGACACTGCGGTGCCTCATCGTCCGTTCCGTCCCTTCGGTGTTCCTGGCTCCATGATCCCGCATCGGGCGCGCGGTGTCGGTACGACGGGTTGCCTTACTTGTCATGCCCATGGTTACTTCGGGTAAGTCCTGGTCCCGCCAAGGAAGAAGGTCCCCATGGAGTCCCCTCGCGTTCCCCGTCGCCGCCGGTTCGGCGGCGCCCTCGCCCTGGCCCTCGCCCTGCTCGCGACGACCGGAGCCACGGGCACGGCCGCCACCGGCGCGGTGGACACGGGCGCCACCGGCGCGGCGGCCCCCGCCGGCCTGCGGGAGGTCATGTTCGTCGGCAACAACTGGGACGGAACGGCCGACGTCATCGAGGCCCGCGGCGACTTCCGCCGCGTCGGACGCGTGAACGTCGTCCCCGACAAGGCGGAACGACTGCGCGAGATCTACCTGAACCCCGTCAAGCTCGCCTTCTTCCTCGGTGTCCGCAGCGGGCCGGGCGAGGGGCACGACCAGTTCGTCGACGACATGTACGCGACCCCCGACGGGACGGCCATGGTCGTCTCCCGCCCCAGCTTCGCCGACGTCGTCTCCCTCGACCTGCGCACCGGACGGATCAACTGGCGCTTCCCCGTGGCCGGTTACCGGGCCGACCACATGGCCGTCTCGCCCGACGGCACCCGGGTCGCCGTCTCCGCCTCCACGGCGAACAGGGTCCACGTCCTGGACATCGCCACCGGCCGCCAGGTCGGCTCCTTCGCGACCGGCGACAAGCCGCACGAGAACGTCTTCACCTCCGACGGCCGTCTGTGGAACATGTCGATCGGGGAGGTGACCACCGCCCTCGACGCGCCCTGGCTCGACTGGACCAAGGGCGACCGCCGCATCACCGTCGTCGACGCCGCCACCTTCGAGACCGTCCGCGTGATCGACATGCGCGACCGCCTGGACGCCTTCGGCCGCGACGACCTCTCCGACGCCGTACGGCCGCTGGTCCTGACCCCGGACGAGAAGACCCTGTACTTCCAGGTCTCCTTCCTCAGCGGCTTCCTGGAGTACGACATCGAGGCCGACCGGATCACCCGGGCCAAGTACCTCCCGGGCAACCCGGCCACCGACCCGGACCGCACGGCCTGGGTCAACGACTCCCGTCACCACGGCCTGTCCGTCAGCCCGGACGGCGCGAAGCTGTGCGTCGCCGGGACGATGGACGACTACGCCACCGTCGTCGACCGGAAGACCCTCGAGGAGGGGCCGCTCGTCGAGGCCTCGAAGCCGTACTGGGCGACCGTCAGCGGTGACGGCGCGTCCTGCGTGATCTCCGAGAGCGGCGCCGACCGGGTGACCGCGATCGACTTCGCGACCGGCCGGAAGGTGGCCACCGTCGACGTCGGTGACCACCCCCAGCGCGTCCGGCTCGCCCGGGTGCCCGCCGACTGGGCCGGACCCTCCGGGAGTTGAGACGGAAGCGCCGCGTCCGACGCGTCCGGACTCCGGGCGCGTCGGGCGCGGTGGCCGGGCGCCTCAGGCCCGGTGCACGGACATCTCGTAGACCGAGTAACCCCACTGGGTCGCACGGCCCACCGCGTGCATCCGTACGTACCGGGCGGGCGTCGAGGCGAACGTCGCCGTGTCGTAGCCGCCGTCACCGGCGTCCGTCGACCAGACCTGCTTCCAGTCCGAGCCGTTCTCCGACACCTCGATCCGGTACGCGCGCGCGTACGCCCGCTCCCAGTCCAGGGTCACCCGGCCGACCGGGTGCACCGCACCCAGGTCCACCTGCATCCACTGGTCGTCCGACCAGTCGCTCGCCCAGCGGCTGTCCGTGTCGCCGTCGACCGCGCGGCCGGCCGCGTAGCTGATCCACGGGTGCCACTCGGAGGAGCTCGACGAAGCGGGCCTGCCCGCCGCCAGGTTCACGCCCGGCTCGTGCTTCTCGGTCGCCCGCCACGTCCGCAGGTACGACTCCGCGCCACCGGCGAGCTCGTCCACGACGCTCTGGCCGCCGCTGAGCCGGATCTGCTCGATCCAGTCCGGGACCATGCCGTTGTGGGCGGCGCCGTCGGTGTTGAGGTCCCAGGTCCGCTCGCCGGTGACCTGGCGGTCGATGACCGAGCCGCCGTCGGCGCTGCGGAAGGGGTACTTCACGGCGTTCGGCGCGTCGGCGCCGACCGGGCCGGGCCAGCCGCCGACCCCGTTCATGTCCGTGCCGTAGCCGTAGCCGACGCCGTACTTCTTCCGCAGGTCGGCCTTCTGGGCCGCCTCGCCGATGAAGCCCTGCGCGCCGTGCATGTACGAGGCGGCGAAACCGCCCAGACGGTACAGCCGCTCGGTCCAGTCCATGTCCATCCAGCTGTGCGTGGACAGGACGCCCGGGTACTCCTGCGACTCCAGGATGTCGAGTGCCCGGCCCGCGGCCTTGACGCTCATGTGGTCGAGCTCCAGCATCATCCCCCGGTCGATCATGCCCTTCAGGGCGTACTCGCCGAGCCTGGTGAGGCCGCGCTTGTTGCACTGGGCCCCGTCGGCGTACGAGGGCACGCTCACCCCGGCCGGCAGCTTCGAGGCCGCGACGGGTGCCGCCGCGTTGCCGATCGGGTTGTCGTGCTGCGGGCCCGCGCACTGCTCCGTCTGCCAGAACGTGCCGGTGGACAGGAACTGGCCGATGTTGACGGCCGTGCCGATCATGCCGGAGTCGAAGCGCACGCCGCACAGGGCGTTGTCGAACTTGTGGCACAGGAACATGCTGCGGACGCCGAGCCCGTACAGCTCGTCGAGGCCGCGGTCGATGTCCGCCTGGGAGCACTGGGCGACGTCGAGGATCTGCTTGCAGCCGAAGGGCTCGGAGGTCTCCACGCCGAGGACGACCGCGAGCTTGCCCTGCTCGACGACCTGGCGGGCCTGGTCGGCGCTGGTGACGATCCGGAACCAGCCCTTGCCGGGGCCGCCGAACATGCCGTCGATGTAGTCCTGGAGCTCGTAGGACTTGCGGGCCTCCAGGCGGATCGCCTCCATCTCGTCACAGCCGCGGTCGCGCGGCTGGATCGAGCAGAGGAGGCCGTTCGTCACCAGGTCGTTGACGAGGACGCGCTGACCGCCGCGCCAGGCGCGCTCGACCCAGGCGTAGTAGTTCTGCTGGTGGGTCAGCGAGTTGTGCGCGGGCCAGTCCTTGAACGTCGGCCAGCCGTTCGGGTCGTGCTTGCCGTCCGCGCCGCCGGTGACGTTCTCGAACAGGGCGAGGGAGCCGTCGGGGTAGTGCTCGGGGCAGTCCTTCAGCGCGTCGGCGATGCCGGCCGGGGAGAAGGTCTTGCCGCAGATGAGCCGGCCGCCGAAGCCCTCGTTGGACATGAGGTGGTTGTGCGCGTCGACGAAGCCGCGCACGTTCCCCTTGGCGTCGGTGCCGCTGAACGGGGTGCCGGTGACGTTGATGCCGGAGTCCTGGGCGGGCCGGGAGACCGGCTCCCACCAGGCGCCGGTCGCCGATCCGGCGGCGACCGCCGGGACCGGGCCGGAGCCGAAGAGCACGGCGGCGAGTGCGAGGAGGAGGGCGAGAAGAGAGGCTCTTCTGCGCGCACTCCGCGATGAGGGTGGGGTCATGTCGGCTGAGGCCTCCGGTCGTTGGGGGGTGTGCCGGGCGACCCGAGAATCCCGGTGCGGAGCCAGTGAGTCAAGAGTCCGGGTCAAATGACCTGTTGGGAAAGTGACTCATGGGTAAGGTGGCCGGGAGCTCGTCACTCCTCCAGCATGGCGACGAGCTGATCCGCCGTCATGTCGAGGTTGTGGAGGGCCCCTTGCTCGTCCCCGAGCGCGAGGTACTGGAGGGTGAGCCCGTCGATCGCCGCGGCCAGGTAGCGGCCGACCACGTCCGCCGGGAGCCGGTTCCCCGCACCGTGCGTCTCGCGCACCCGGTCGACGAGGACGGCGGCCGAGGCGATGTACTGCTCGTACTGCGCGCGTGCCAGATGCTCGAACCCCGGCTCGCGCAGGGCGTACTGGGTGAGGTCGTACGTCAGCATGTGCTCCCCGGGATGCGCCGTGACGTGCTCCCAGTACGTCCGCAGGCCGGCCCGCACCGTCTCGCGCAGGGTCGCCTTCGGCTCCACCGCCGACTTGACCCGGGCCACGTAGGTGGCGTTGATCGCCTGGATCGCGGCTTCGAGCAGCGCCTGCTTGGAGTCGAAGCAGTAGTGGAAGACGCTCAGCGACACCCCCGCCTCGGCGCAGATCGACCGGGTGGTCGTCCGCGCGACCCCGTCCCTGGTCATCGCCCTGATCGCCGCCTCGACCAGCTGTGCACGTCGTTCGGTCGACGGCATCCGCGCCATGGTTCCTCCTCGCGTCGAGGCGTCAGGGTAAGACGTCCGGCGCGCGACGTGGAACGGCGGGACCCCGCGCGGGCGTCAGCCCCGGTCCAGGTCCAGGACCTCGCGCAGGGCCGCCACGGCGTGGGCGCGGTGCTCGTCCAGCCAGCGCACGACGGCGTCCTCGTCGCCGTGAAGCAGCGCCGACAGCACCGCGCGGTGCTCGTGCACGGCCTGCTCGCGGTGGGCGAGTTCGGTGTAGTACAGCGAGCGGTAGGCGTCGGTGGAGTCCCACAGCGTCGCGATGAGCCGGATGAGGCGCGGCATCCCCGAGGCCTCGACGAGGGTGAAGTGGAACCGCCGGTTCGCCGCCGCCATCGCGGTCACGTCACCGTCCGCCGCCGCCCGCTCCACCTCCCGCTGGATCGCCTCGAGCGCGTCGACCGTGCCGTCCGGCATGCGCCGCACGGCCGTCCGGACCGCCTCGGTCTCCAGGAGCTCGCGGATCCGGTAGATCTCCTCCAGGTCCGCCAGCGACAGCTCGGCGACGAAGTACCCGCGGTGTATGCGGTGCACGACGAGGCCCTCGGCCTCCAGGGACTTCAGGGCCTCCCGCAGCGGCACCCGGCTCACGTCGAGGCGGGCCGCGAGCGTCTCCTGGCGGATCTGGTCGCCCGGCCTGAGCTCCCCGCTGGTGATGGCGCGCCGCAGTTCCTCCAGGACGAACTGCTGGGCGGTCTGCGGCCGCCGCTTCTGCACCGCGCTGCTCATCGCCTGTGACCTTCCGTTCCCTCGCGTCGCGCGTCGGCGGTTCCCGTCGCCGACGCCCCCATCTTCCTACGGATCAGGGCGTGCGCGCGGGCCGCCCCAGCGCGGCGAGCAGCGCGTCCGTGTGCTCGCCCAGGCGCGGCGGAGCGCTCCGGTAGGCCGCGGGGGTGGCGGTGAGGCCGATCGGGTTGGCGACCTGGCCGGGTCCGGCGGCGGACTCGGGCACGCGCGCGGCGAGCCCGAGCCGGTCGGCGAGGCCGAAGGCGTCGGCCAGGTCGTTGATGGGCCCGCAGGGCACGCCGACGGCGGTCAGCTCCTCGAACCACTCGTCGGCGGTACGGGTCCCCAGTGGTCCCGCGAGGGCCGCGAGGAGCTCCTCGCGGTGGGCGACCCGGGCGGTGTTGGTCGCGAAGCGGACGTCCTCGGCGAGGGCGGGCAGGTCGAGCCGCTCGCACAGCGTGCGGAACTGCCGGTCGGTGCCGACCGCGAGGGCGAGCGGTCGGTCCCGGGCCTCGACGACCTCGTACGGGGCGATGCTCGGGTGCCGGTTGCCCATCGCGCGCGGCACGACCCCGGCGCCGAGGTGGGCGGCGGCCTGGTTGGTGAGGGCGGAGAGGAGCGAGGTCAGCAGCGAGACCTCGACCCGCTGGCCCTCGCCGGTGCGCTCGCGGTGGCGCAGGGCGGCGAGGACGCCCATGCCCGCGTGGAGGCCGGTGATGACGTCGACGAGGGCGACCCCGGCCTTCGTCCCGGGGCCCTCCGGTTCGCCGGTCACGCTCATGAGGCCGCCCATCGCCTGCACGAGCAGGTCGTACCCGGGCAGACGGGCGCCCTCCGCGGTGCCGAAGCCGGTCACGGAGCAGTACACGAGCCCGGGGTTGCCGGCGCGGACGTCCTCGTACCCGAGCCCCAGCTTCTCCATCGTCCCGGGACGGAAGTTCTCCACGAGCACGTCCGCGCGGCCGACGATCGCGCGGGCCGTCGCCAGGTCGTCCGGATCGGTGAGGTCGAGCGTGACGGAGCGCTTGTTGCGGTTCACCCCGAGGAAGTACGTGGCCTCGCCGCCCGCGAACGGCGGGCCCCACGCGCGCGTGTCGTCGCCGGAGCCGGGCCGCTCGATCTTGATCACGTCCGCGCCCAGGTCGGCGAGGAGCATCGTCATGTACGGGCCCGCGAGGACCCGGCCGAAGTCGGCGACGACGATCCCCGACAGCGCCCCGGGGGCGGGCGCCTCGGGGGCGGGCGCCTCGGGGGTCTCCGGCTGGTCTGCGCGCATGCGTCGGTTCCTCGCTCTCCGCAGATCGGATCCAGGTGATGGGATCCAGGGGGATCGGATCCAGAAAATTGGATCCGAACATGGGATCCGAATATTGGATCCAATCGGGACCGTAGGGGGCGGCCGGGGGATTTTCAATACTGGATCCAATATCCGATCTCCCGCTAGGCTGCCGCTCGCCGCGTTGCCCACTCGGTGTTGCCAGCCCGTCGCCAGGAGGCCGTCCGTGAAGTCGCCGTCCACCCCCGTCCACCCCTTCGATCTGCTCGCGATCGACGGGCTGCTCACCGACGAGGAGCGCGAGATCCGCCGGACCGTGCGCGCCGTCGCCGACCGCGAGCTGCGCCCGCACGTCGCCGGCTGGTTCGAGAAGGGCGAGATCCCCGCCCGCGAGCTCGCCCGCACGCTCGGCGGGATCGGCGTCCTCGGCATGCACCTGGAGGGCTACGGCTGCGCGGGCACCAACTCCGTCGCTTACGGCCTCGCCTGCCTGGAGCTGGAGGCCGTCGACTCGGGCCTGCGCTCCCTCGTCTCCGTGCAGGGCTCCCTCGCCATGTACGCGATCTGGAAGTACGGCTCCGAGGAGCAGAAGCAGCGCTGGCTGCCGAAGATGGCCGCGGGCGAGTACATCGGCTGCTTCGGCCTCACCGAGCCCGACGCGGGCTCGGACCCCGGCTCGATGCGCACCAATGCGAAGCGCGACGGCTCGGACTGGGTGCTCAACGGCACCAAGATGTGGATCACCAACGGCTCCGTCGCCGACGTCGCCGTCGTCTGGGCCCGCACCGAGGACGGCGTCCGGGGCTTCCTCGTCCCCGCCGGCACCCCCGGCTTCAGCGCCCCCGAGATCAAGATGAAGCTCTCGCTGCGCGCCAGCGTCACCAGCGAGCTCGTGTTCGAGGACGTCCGGCTCCCCGCCGACGCCATGCTGCCGGAGGCCCGCGGACTCTCCGGCCCGCTCGGCTGCCTCAACGAGGCCCGCTTCGGCATCGTCTTCGGCGCCCTCGGCGCCGCCCGCGACTGCCTGGAGACCGCCATCTCCTACGCCAGGGACCGCGTCGTCTTCGACCGCTCCCTCGCGTCCTACCAGCTCACGCAGCAGAAGCTCGCCGACATGTCCGTCGAGCTCGGCAAGGGCATGCTGCTCGCCCTCCACCTCGGCCGCCTCAAGGACGAGGGCCGCATCACCGCCGACCAGATCAGCGTCGGCAAGCTGAACAATGTCCGCGAGGCCATCGCCATCGCCCGCGAGTGCCGCACGATCCTCGGAGCCAACGGCATCACCCTGGAGTACCCGGTGCTGCGCCACGCCAACAACCTGGAGTCGGTCCTCACGTACGAGGGCACGAGCGAGGTCCACTCCCTCGTCATCGGCAAGGCGCTCACCGGCGAGCAGGCCTTCCGCTGACCGTGCGGGCCACCGGACCGGTGGCGGCGGCTCAGCCCGCCGTCACCCGGTTCACGAAGGCGTCCAGGTTGCCCGTGAGCCGGGCGACCTGCTCGTCGAGCGTGAGCGACTCCTCGTGGCGCCGCCCGCGCAGCTTCGGCTGCCGCCTGCCCCGCACGTAAAGCGAGCAGGCGAGGTCGGCGCAGAAGTAGATCCCGACCGCGTTCCCCTCGCGGCCCCTGGCCCCGGCGAGCGGCGCGACGAGGAGCGTGACGCCCGAGGACGCGTGCCCGGTCATGCAGACCTGGCACATGCTCGACTTCACCGCGCTCGTCCGGCCGGTGGCCGGCACCCGCAGGCTCACACCGACCGGACCGTCCTCGCGGGGCAGCACCAGATGCGCGCGCAGCGGCGCCCCCGGGTCCACCCAGCCCAGGAAGTCCAGGTCCTCCCACGGGAGTTCGGCGAAGTCGAGCGGCAGCTTCATGCGCGCCGCCTCGCCCTTGGTGCAGTTCACGAAGGACGAGCGGATCTCTTTGTCGGTCAGCGGTTTCACCCCGTGGACCGTACAGGCACTTTTCGGGACGGGCATCCCAATAACTCCGGGGGACGGGCGACCCGACGGCTCCGTGGGGCGTTCCCGCCCCTCAGGCCACCCAGTCCGGCAGCGCCGGATCCGCGAACCGGCCCGGCACCCCCTCCAGGGCCGCCGCCAGCCGCTCGGCGGCGGGCTCGTAGACCTCCTCCGGCAGCGTGAACGGGATCCGCAGCCGGTGCTCGTGCGTCCCCGGATCCACCCCGAACCGGGCGCCGCCCTCCACCCGTACCCCGTGCCGCAGCGCACGCGTCGCCACGGTCGAGGCGACCGGGCGGCCCAGGTCGATCCAGAGGCACATCCCGCCCGGCGGCGTCACCCACCGCCACTCCGGCACGTGCCGGGCGAGCGCCGCCGCCAGCGCCTCCCGCCGGCCGCGCAGCTCCTCGCGCCGCCGCGGCAGGATCCCGTCCAGCGCACCGATCAGCGAGACCGCCACCAGCTGGTCGAGGACCGAACCCGACAGGTCGGCCGTGATCCGCACCCGCGCCAGCTCGGTCACCACCCGTGAGGCCGCCCGCACCCAGCCCACCCGCAGCCCGCCCCAGCAGCTCTTGCTCAGCGAGCCGACGGACACGATCTGCTCCCCGTCGCCCCCGCCCGCCGCCGCCGCGAACGGCACCGGCGGCGGCACGTCAAGCGACATGTCCGTCAGCGTCTCGTCCGCCACCACCCACGTGCCGGTGGCCCGCGCGGACCGCGCCAGCTCCCGCCGCTGTTCCGGCGGCATCACGTGCCCCGTCGGGTTGTGGAAGTCCGGGATCAGATAGGCCAGGCGCGGCGCCGTCTGCCGCAGCGCCGCGTCCACGAGCCCGGAGTCCCAGCCTGTCTCTGTCACCGGCACCGGCGTGATGCGCAGCATCCGCCCGCGCATCGCGTCGAGGGCGTTCGTGTACGAGGGGTTCTCCGCGAGCACCCGGTCGCCGGACCGGCCGAGCAGCGTGAGGACCAGCGAGAGCGCCTGCTGCGCGCCCGTCGTGACGAGGATCTGCTCGGGCAGGGTCGGCAGACCCCTGGCCGTGTACCGGTCGGCGATGGCAGCCCGCAGGACGGGCAGTCCGAACGGGTGGTAACCCTGTGTCCCCGCGTACCGCGGCAGCTCGGCGGCGGCCGCCGCCAGCGCGGTGGCGAGCTCCTCCGCCGGAGCGTGCGGCGCGGCGAGGGCCAGGTCGATCGTCGCCCCGGCGTCGTCCTGCAGGGCGCCGCCGAGCGCGGTCGGCACCTGCCCGTCCGGCAGCGCGGTCCAGGTCCCCGCGCCCCGGCGGCTGTGCGCGTACCCGCTCTCCCGCAGCAGGTCGTACGCCCCCGTCACCGTCGTGCGGCTCACCCCGAGGACCGTCGCGAGTTCACGCTCGGCCGGCAGCCGCAGGCGCAGCGCCACACGGCCGTCGAGCAGCGCCTCCCGGACGGCCCGCGCGAGGTCCCGGTAGCCGAAGCGGCCCTCGGCGGGACGGGTGAGGAGCGACGCGAGCTGCCGGCCCGTCAGGGTCCGGTCCGCTGTGTGGACCACGCGTGCCACTGCCATGCCAATCACTCCTCATTGGCTCTGCTGTCCGGGCCAATCAGAGTACAGAGTTCCTCTCGGTGGCCCGCAAGGCCGCACCATCACGAGGGGAGACGAGCGGTGTCAGGACAGTTCACCGACCGCGACGAGCGGATGTGGCAGCGGCGCGCCGAGGAGCGCACCTTCGGCCCCCGGTCGATCGGGGCCTGGCTCCGAGCCCTGCGCGCGCCGCGCGGACGCGACGCGCGCTAGGGGCGTCTCCTCGGGCCCGTCAGGCGACAGCGGCGCCGCCGGGGCCGGGGCCGGGTGCCGGTGCCGAGGACGAGGTCGTCGCCGTCCCCGTCGGGGTGGGCGAGGTCGACAGCGTCAGCGTCGGCGACAGCGGGGACGGGGACAGCGGCGACGCCGAGCGGGGCGCGGGCTGCGACTCCGTACCGGCGGCCGAGGACGAGCCGTCCGTCGCGGGGCCGGACTCCGGGGCCAGCGACTGCGGCGAGGGCTCCGACGAGTCCGTCGACGGCGACTCGTCGGACGGGCTCGTCGAGTCGGACGGCGAGCTCGGCGAGGACGAGTCCGTGGACGGGGAGGACGAGTCCGTGGACGGCGTCGACGTGGACGGCGTCGGCGAGAGCGTCGACGGGCACGGCGACGGCGTGATGCCGTTCCGGGCCTCCGGCGTCTCCGTACCGGTCACCGTCACGCACGGGATCGGCGACAGGGTCGACTCCGACGGCGAGGGGGACAGCGACGTCGACGGCGAGACGGACGGCGACGTCGAACGGGTCGGCGGGGGAGGCGGCGGAGGGGTCGGCTTGTCGTGCCGCCCGTGGTCGCCGTGCTTCCGGGCGAACCAGTCGTCGTCCTGGGGGTCGTACACGACGAAGACGTTCACGACCGTCACCGACGGCGCCACGACCACGAGTTGGCTCGAGTCGTACCCCTGCCACGGCGTGCCCGAGGTCCGGGGCGCCTTCTGGGCGACCGCCTCGGTCAGCGGGTTGCCGCACGCGCAGCGCACCCGGGGCATGCCCCGCTCGTCGACGAGGACGGCGGTCCCGCTCTGCAGCACCGCCTGGTACGTCGTAGCGGCGCCGTCCTTGAAGCCGTGGTTCGTCACCCGGGTGTCCACCCGGAGCTGGAGGGGCGTCAAGGAGCGCAGGTAGCCCGGGACCTGGTCGGGCTTGATGCTCAGCACCGAGGCGAAGGCCGCGTTGCGCGCGGGTTCGGCGGCGAGGAACCGCACCTGCTGCTCGACGTTGCAGCTCGCGACGTTCTGTGTGCCGCCGTAGAGCCCCGGCGCCGCTCCCGAGACCTTCGGGGTGCCGGCCTCGGCGGACGAGGAGCGCGGCGGCAGCGAGGCCGGGGAGGCGGAACCTCCGTCGGTGCGGGCCGTGGACTGGGTGAACGGGTCGGGGCCCGAGGCCGAGGCGTTCTGCAGGAAGACCTCGCCGCCGCCGGAGCCCGAGGTGTCGCCCTTGTCGCCGGGCTGGTTGGTCAGGACCACGGCCAGGGCCACGCCCGCGACGAGGACGGCGGTGGCCGAGGCGACCTTCGGTACGGAGCGCCACCAGGGGCCGCCGCCCTTCGGGGACCCGCCGCCGGAGCCGTCACCGGCGGGGCCGCCGGGCGAGCCGCCGCCCGGGCCTCCCGGGGAGCCCCCGCCGCCTCCGCCCGAGCCGCCCCCGCCGCCCCCTCCGCCGCCCGAGGGCGGCC